>DASYIS010000060.1:0-17734 GCA_035997375.1 Chthoniobacteraceae bacterium | reverse complement strand
AACACAGGCGACCGGCTCCTCGCCGCGGAGCGCCGACGGCACGCCGAAAACCACGACCTGCCGTACGCCGGGGAAGGCCGCGATCCGGCCTTCGATCTCACCGGGGTTCAGCTTGCGGCCGGCGATGTTGATCACGTCGGTCGAGCGCCCGACGATCGCGCAGCCGCCGTTCCGCTCCTCGACGAGATCGCCCGGGACGAAGCGGCCGCGGCTGAGCACCTCCGGGTCCGGCGTGGGAAAATAGCCGTCGCCGACCGCCGCGCTGTGGACGGCGATCCGTTGGGCAGTGTGTTCCAGGCGCACGCCGTCCATCGGTTGGCCGACCCAGCCATCGTCGTAGTTCGGCTCGTCGGAACGGTCGTAGCAGATGCCGCCGCACTCCGAGGAGCCGTAGAAGCTGTGGATCTTCAGCCCGAAGGCGCGCGTGAACGCGCCGGCGACGCTCGCCAGCAGCGGCGCGCCTGCGGAAATACAGAGCCGCAACCGCGAGCCGTCGCGCGCCTCGTCGAGCGCGGACATCTTTTCAAAGAACACCGGCAGCCCTGGAAAGACCGTGGCCCCGCTGCGCCGCAGGCCCTGCCAGAGCGCACGGGGCAGCCGTTCCTCGGTAGCGACCAGCGGTACGCCGTGCGTGAGGAGCGGCGTCACGAGATTCGAGAAACCGTATGAGTGGGAAAACGGGATCGCACCGAAGTTCAGGTCCGCCGCGGTGATGCCCATGGTGGCGCAAATCTGGTCCGCGTCGGCGTGGAGTTGCGCCGCGCGGAAACGCACCGCGCGCGGCGCCGCCGTCGTGCCGGAGGTGAGCTTCAGCAAATCCGGCGGCGGACCTTCCCAGCACGGCGGTTCCGCGTCCCGCCGAATGACAGTGAGCCGATCGCCGGCGCGCGAGACTATCCCGCCGACATGGCAGGTCGCCTCGATGAGCCGGCGCTCCGTCCCTTCCACCTGGCTGCCGAGCGGCAGCGCCACCAAGCCGCGCCGCCAGAGCGCGAGCAGCACCGCCGGCCAGCTCGCGCTGTTGCCGATCTGCACCGCCACGACGGCGCCGTCTTGAAAGATCGCCAGCTCGCGCCCGAGCGCACGGGCCTCGGTTTCGACATCGGAAAAGGTCCGCAGCACAATGCCGGAGTCATCGCGCAACGCGGCGTCCGGCGCGCGGAGCCGGAGCGTTTTCTCCCACGCGGCGAGAATGGAATTCGGGCGGTTCAAGAGGGCAAAAAAAGAGCGCGGAGTTTGTAGTTGCAGAGGAAACGGGGGCGGGTATGTTTCCGACCCACTTTTGGCCGCCATGAAAGACGATATCCACCCTAAATACGAGCCGACCACCATCTCCTGCGCTTGCGGAACGGTCTACCACACCCGATCCACCAAGCGCGAGCTGAAGATCGGCATTTGCGCCGCCTGCCATCCCTTCTTCACGGGTGAGGCCAAGTTCGTCGATACCGCGGGCCGCATCGAGAAGTTCTCGCGCCGTTACGCCTCGGTCGGCGGCACGCAGCGCCGCAAGAAGATCTAGCGACTCCATCCGAAAATTTGCCAACGGTGAAGGCGCGCCCATGCGCCTTCACCGTTTTGTTTTGCCCTCCCCGGATGGGACCCAATGGGAGGAATGAGAAGCATGGGAAGTATGCATCCGATCATTCCCATTTCTCCTCTTCTTCCCATCCCTCCCAGTCACCTTTCATCGCTCACTTATATGGACTTCGCACAACTAGTTGCCCGCAAAACCGACCGCTTCCGCGAGCTGGATGCCGAGGTCTCGGCCGGCAGCATCTACGACGACCCGCGCCGCGCCCGGGAGATCCTGCGCGAGCACGTGCGCCTGAAGGAGCTGCTCGCCGATTGGGAAAAGCTCCAGAAGGCGCGCGCCGAGCTGGCCGAAAACCAGGAAATGGCCAAGGGCGCCGACGAGCTGGCCGAGCTGGCGCAGGCCGAGATTCCCGCGCTGGAGGAGCAGATCGCCACGCTCCAGCGCAGCATCCAGTACTCGCTCCTGCCGCCTGATCCGAATGAGGACCGCGACGCCATCCTCGAAATCCGCGCCGGCACCGGCGGCGACGAGGCGGGCATTTTCGCGGGCGACCTCTACCGCATGTACACGCGCTACGCCGAAATCGCCGGCCTCAAGATCGAGCCGATGGAATCGAGCCCCGCGGACATCGGCGGTTTTCGCGAAGTCATCTTCCGCGTCTCGGGCGAGGGCGTGTTTCGCAAGCTCCGCTACGAGAGCGGCGTCCACCGCGTCCAGCGCGTGCCGGCGACCGAGGCGCAAGGCCGAATCCACACCAGCACCGCCACCGTCGCCGTGCTCCCCGAGGCCGAGGAAGTCGACCTCGAGTTGAAGCCCGACGAGATCCGGATCGAGGTCTGCCGCGCCGGCGGCCCGGGCGGCCAGGGCGTCAATACCACGGACAGCGCGGTGCAGGTCATGCACATCCCCACCGGCACCATCGTCCGCTGCCAGGACGGGCGCTCGCAGCAGAAGAACAAGGAGAAAGCCTTGAAAATCCTGCGCAGCCGGCTGCTCGAGCGGAAGCAGCACGAGGAGGCGGAAAAGTACGCCGCGCATCGCAAGGGCCAGATCGGCACCGGCGAGCGCTCGGAAAAAGTCCGCACCTACAACTACCCGCAAAACCGCGTCACCGATCACCGCGTCGACCTCACGCTGTACAACCTCGACAGCTTCGTCGAAGGGAACATCCAGCAGATGATCGACACGCTTCAGAAGGCGGACATGGAAGCGCGGCTGGCGGCGGCGGGGGCGGCGTAGTAGTGGCCCGCACAGTCCTCTGTGCGGACCCAAGCCGCTCAGAGGACTGAGCGGACCACGATTTCCAGTCGACTTTTTCCACCGGCCGCACACGCTGACGATGGACATTGCGTCCGCGCCCAGGTTCACCTCCGCAACCCGCCGTTCATCGATCATGAAATTCACGCTCCTGCTCGCTCTCGTCGCCACCGCGCTCTTCACCGCCGCCCCCGCCGGCCACGCCGGCACCTTCTACTACCCCACCCAGGCGGACGCCTGGTTCAGCATCGAGATCCCCGATGCGTGGAAGCCGAAGGTGAAGGATGAGACGATCGAAGCCACCGCGCCGAAAGACGCGGCTTACGTCACCTTCTGGGTGCTCACCGATGTCAAAGACTTCGCGAGCTTGCCCAAGGACATCGCCGAGATTCTCAAGGATTCGGTCACCAACCCGAAGATCACGAAGAAGATGGAGCCGAAGACGGTGAACGGGATCGAATTCAAGACCAGCTCGGGGACCGGCCTGGATCGCAAAGAGAAAACGCCGGTCAGCTTCGAGTTCTGGCTCTTCTCCCCGAAGCCGGGCAAGGTTGGCTTCCTCTATTTCGACCGCGACACCGATGCCTCCCCCGAGATTATGAAGGCCCTCGAAGGCATCGTCGGCTCGATCAAAAAGAAATAGGCGGCGCCGGCCGGCGCGCCACGAAGTGCCGCGTGCAATCGCGGCCCGACCGCGATAGGTTCGCGTATGCCGACTTACGAGTACGAGTTATGCGAAGGCGATTGCAATGCCTGCGGGGGGAAGTTTTCGCTCAATCGCCCGCTCGGGCGCGAGGCGCTCGAGAAGTGTCCGCTCTGCAAGAAACCCGTGCGCAAAGTGTTCTCGAGTTTCAGCACCCCGAAGCTCACCAAACCGCTCTCGGTGACGGATGCAAAGAAGGCTGGGTTCACGATCTTGAAGAAAGTGGGCAAGGGCGAATACGAGCGGCAGTAGGCAAAAGGCGGTCGATTGACGGCGGAAAGGCGGCACGGCGAGGTCACGCCCGGCGCTTCGCCAGCCCATCCAACAGCACCTCCAGCCCCCGATCGGTCGCGGCCAAATCCGGCGTCGTCCCGCGGATCTCCGCCGCGGTTTGCACCCATTGCTCCGGCTGCAAATAGTCGTCCGCACCGACCAAAAAACTCTGCACGGCCACCGGCGAAACCTCGACGTGAAACTGCAATCCCACCGTTCGTTCGCCGAACACGAACGCCTGGTTCCGGCACGCCGCGCTCTCCGCGATGCGCGCCGCTTCCGCAGGCAACTGGAAGGTGTCGCCGTGCCAGTGGAACGCCGTGCATTCCTCCGGAAAACCCGCGAAGAGCTCGTGCGCCGCACACTGGCGCACCGGAAACCAGCCGATCTCCTTCACCGGATTCTGCACCACCCGGCCGCCGAGCGCGTCGGCGATCAACTGCGCGCCGAGACAAACGCCGAGCACCACCTTGCCCGCCTCGATCGCCGCCGCCACCAGCGCGCGCTCGCTCGGCAGCCACGGGTAATCGCGGTCCTGATACACGTTCATCGCGCCGCCCATGATGACCAGCATGTCGAAGTCCGCGAGGCCCGGGAGCGGCTCACCGCGGTCCAGCCGGACGACTTGCAACGGGTGCCCGCGCCGCACCGCCCACTCGGCGATCTTCCCAGCGCCCTCGGCTTCGGCATGCTCCAGCGAACAGAGGCGAAATGAGCTCATACAGCGCGGAGCCTATGTGACGAATGACGAATGACGAATGACGAATTCGACCTGCCCAGTTCGTCATTCGTCATTCGTCATTCGTCATTCGTATTTTCCGCGAAGCGTCACTCCTCCGTCGCCGCCCCCGGCAACATCCGCGCGCTCTGGCCGTGGATCGGCAAGCGGATGCTCAGCGTGAGCCCCTGCCCTTCGTTGCTCATCAGCTCGATCTCGCCGCCGTGCTCGCGGACGATCCGTCGCACGATAAGCAGCCCGAGCCCGGAGCCGCCGGCTTTCGTGGTAAAGTACGGCTCGAAGATTTTGCTCATCGCCTCGGGGCTGATGCCGCCGCCCGTGTCAGCAAACGTGATCCAGACGGAGTGATCGTCCCGGTCCGTGCGAATGCGGAGAATCCCCTCCGTCTTCATCGCCTGGAAGGCGTTCTTGATCACGTTGTAAAATGCCTGCTTCATCTGCGTGCGATCGACCTCCATCAGCGGCAGATCGGGCCGCAGCTCCTGCTCGACGAGGATGTTGCGGTCGTCGATTTCCGGCTGCAAGAACGCGACCGACTCCGCGACGATGGTGTTGAGATTCTCGAGCGAAGTCTGCAGCCGCGCGGGCCGGATCGCGCCGAGGAATTGCTGGATGATCGTGTCGAGGCGATCGATCTCCTGCCGCGCGACATTGAGCGCGCTCTGCAATTCTTTGCGGGTCTCCGCGGGGACCTTGCGGAGCTTCCGCTCCATCACCTGGAGATGGATGTTGAGCGAGTTGAGCGGATTTCCGAGCTCGTGCGCGACGCCGGCGGCGAGCATGGTCAGCGCGGAGAGCCGCTCGCTTTGCAGCGTCTCTTCGGTGGAGCGGCGGTTCTCCGTGATGTCGCGCAGGATGACCGCGTGCCCGACCATTTCGCGCTCGAAGACCTCCGCGCGCCGGCCGACCGGCTTTTCCAAATGGAGCGGCATCACGTAGAAATTCAGGTAGCGGTGCACCGGGTAAAACACCTCCATGTCGCGCGACACCACGCGCGCACTGGCGGTGAGCTGCGCCCAGTCGAGGCCGCTCAACCGCTCGCCGATCGGCTGCCCCTGCGCCTCCTCCCGCACCAGCCCGAAGAGCTCGCACGCCGAGCGGTTCAGGTAGTTGATGCGCCCGTGCGGATCGGTGACGATGACCCCTTCCTGGATCGCGTTGAAGATCGTCTCGAGAAACCCCTTCTCATCCGCGAGACGCAACAGGTAGCTCTGCAAATCCTCCGGCCGGACCCGCCCGATGCGTTCGATGAGCTTGTCGAGAAAGCCGGAATTCATGGAGGGAGTGTCCACGAAATACACGAAAGACACGAAAAGGAAGAGGGCCTTCTTGAAGCCAGCCGGAAGGGGCGCTTCGCTGGTCCACGAAACACACGAAAAACACGAAAAAGGGAGAGGACGGAAGGCTGCAAGGGGCCAACGAATCACTCGAATTGGAACGAATGCCTGAGGGGACCGGAAGCCCACGGCAGGACTCGTGCTTCCTGCCCCATTCGTTTCAATTCGCTCAATTCGTTGGCCAACTCCGAGTACTTGGCGCCCTTTGTTCCCGTCCCCTTTTCGTGTCTTTCGTGTTTTTCGTGGACCGCGAAGCGCCCTTCAGTCCCGGAACACGATCGACTTGTTCCCGTGCAACAGCACCCGTCCGCCGAGGTGGTAGCGCACGCCGCGGGCCAGCGCGAGGCGCTCGCAGTCGCGGCCCAGCCGCAGCAAATCTTCCTCCGTGTGGAAGTGCTCCACGCGGATCACTTCCTGGTCGACGATCGGGCCGGCGTCGAGGTCGGCGGTGATGTAATGGCAGGTGGCGCCGATGAGTTTGACCCCGCGCTCGTAGGCCTTGCGGTAAGGATTCGCGCCGACAAAGGACGGCAGAAACGAGTGGTGGATGTTCATGATCCGCCCCGGCCAGCGCGCGCACAACTCGGCGGGAACGATCTGCATGAAGCGCGCGAGCACCACGAGATCGGCGCGCGCCTCCAGCCAGAGCGCCTCCATTTTCTTGAAGGCCTGCGCCTTCGTCTCCGGCGTGACGGGCAGGTAGTGAAACGGAATCCCCTCGCGCTCGGCGAGCGCCCGCAGGTCGTCGTGATTGCCGATGACGCACGCGATGTCGAAGACGAGCTCACCCGTGCGCCAGCGCCAGAGCAGGTCCGCGAGGCAATGGCTCAGCTTGCTCACCATCAGCACGACGCGTTGCCGGCTCTCCGCCGGCCGGATGGACCAGGTCGCTTCCAGTTCCTCCGCGATCGGCGAAAACGCCGCGCGCAGATCGAGCAGATCGGTCTTGAGCGTATGGGTATCGATCGCCATCCGCGTGAAGAACCACCCCGCATCCGGCTCCGTAAACTGATGCACCTCGACCAAGTTTCCCCCATGCTGGCCGACGAAACCGGAGATGCGCGAAAGCAGACCGACGCGGTCGGGGCAGCTGAGTTGGAGGATGGTCGTCGGCATGGGAGGGTAGGATAGTCAGTAATCCATCACACAGCCATCCAATAGGATGAAGACATGAGACGGTTTCACCGGCCGCTCAGCCGCGTGTGAAAACCAAAAGCAATGCCGCCCGCGCCCCCAGGCGAATTCAGGCTTGCGGTCGTTTCGAATTTCGCCCACCCTCCGACCCTCTCCCCGGGATTCGATTTATGAACCGACGAATTGCAGCGGGAGCCGGCGCCGCCCTCTTGGGAGCGGCCTTCACCGTCCATGGTGACACCGTCATCATGGATCAAATCGGACAGGACCCCAGTGTTTTTGTCCAGCATTACGGGCCACCTACCGAGACCTACCTCGGCGATGGCGGGTATCCAGGGTTTCCGCTTCCCACTGAGGAGGGGGTGGACGACTTCCTCGCCCCGGCCTCGCTGCTCCGATTGACCAACGTGAGCGTCGTCATGGTCGGGGGCAGCTCTTCTAATGGGCCGGTGGACGCCCAAGGTTGGGAGGTGAATATCTACAGTTCGATCGCGGCGCTCCAGAACAGCTTTACCGGTGACGTGGCGCACGTGGTCCTGCCGGCCTCCGCCGCCACGCTCACCGGCGGCCCCAATAATCCGTATAACACCGACGCCTATAGCGCCCTCGTTTCGCTGCCGGTCAACATCACGCTTCCCGCCGCCGGCAAATATTATGTCGGAGTCATCCCGGAGATGCGGTTCCTGCCCCAGAGCATGACCTACTATTCGACCAGAAACGTGCCCGGCTTTACCCCGGCCGGCAACAACGCTTACGAGGAATCGACGCTCAGCGGTCTCTCGGGGCCCGGCGGAGATCTCCCGTATCGCGTGATGGCGGCACCGGAACCCTCCGCGGCCGCGCTGATCTTCACCGCCGGCGCGATCCTGGGCGGAACGATCCGGCGTGTGCGCCGGCGCGCGATTTCTTAAGAGGGAAACATCGCGCTCGAGCATTCCGGAGGAGCGAGTGCTGTCGGGCGTTCCTTCTATTTGTTCTTCGAAAACACTCCGGTGCCGGTGGCCAGGACCGATCCATTGCGCGTGACGCGGGCGGTGACTTGCGCGAGACCCTTGGCGGCAGGTTGCAAGGTCATCTCGGTGACGGAATCATCGCCCGGAGACGACCAGCTTACCCCGTTCCCAGCACGCCGGCCGATGACGGTCTCCGCGCCGGAACCAGGAACTGCAACCGTGACATTGGCGAGCTCGGAGTTCACTTTGGCCGTCATGGAGGTGTCGAAGGTTCTGCCGTTGAAAACGGTAAAGTGAATGGTGCCGGACCAGAGGCCTCCGGCGTTGGCCGACAAGCGGGCCGCGTCACTCACGGGAGGAGCGGCGAGCGGAGGCCTGGAGGTGGACGCCGGTGCGGATTTGGGTTTCGCCGCCGGCTTGGGGGCGGGGGTTGCCGCGGGCAGGACCGTGACCGGGGCCGGCGACGGCTGCGCACTCGCCAGCAGAACGCAGAGTGCGAGCAGCCCACGGGGCAGGCACCGGGTTGGGCCGCGCAAGAGCGAGTGCCGGGGCGTGTTAATTTCGACGGCCATCGGCGGTTTTACTTGAAGATTGTGCTAACGGACTCGCGTGAGCGTCGCGCGCGCGGAGCCGATGAGGAAGTTTCCGCTCGGAAACCGGTGTTCAATGGTCTCCTTGAACAACAGCGTGCCCCCTTCGCCGAAGGTCAGGACGCCGGGAGTTGAGCCGCCGCCGGGAGCGCGTTCGATGGTGAAGGCGAGACCGTTCCCGGCGAGGTGAGCGGGGAAGGGGCCGTACGCCAGCGCAGGCCGCATTTGGTGCTGCTGACTCCCATCAAGCAGCACGGTATTCTCGGTCGTAACCCCTTGCGTGAAACTCAGGGAGCGCCCGCCGGGCGCCACCGTGATGGTCACGATCGTGGAGGAGGTTTGCTTCATCATCATTCCGTCCGGCGTCTTCAACGTTCTCTGCTCCACCTGCGTGCCCTGCCATTTTCCGGCGAAGGCAGCGGGGTCCAGGCCGGATTTGGCTTTGCCCGTTTCCTTCGATTTCGGCGTCGCCTCGGGCAGGAGGGAGACGGGGGCCGGCGACCGCTGCGTGGCGGCCAGCAGCACGCCGATCAGGAGCAGGAGACGCGGGGGGGTGCGGTGGGGCTTCATGGCAGGCGCAGGTCGGCGCGATAGGTCCGCCCGCCGGCCGTACAAGTGTAGGTGGAGGTTTGTCCGTTGGATGGGAAGGCCAGGATGAAGGACTCTTCGTCCCATTTCACCCGGGTGGGCTTGCTGACGACGTCGCCGGTGTGCCCCTGAAAGATATGGTCGCGCCACGTGCCGGAGAAGAGGACCACGGTGTCGCCGACGCTGGTGCGTTGCGTCATCGTGCCGGCCCTCAGGCTGGAATCGAAACGGATGGTGAGCGGTACGGTCGCCTTCGGATCCTCCGCATTGCGGATGGTCCCGGTATACGCCAACGTGGCGCGGGCGGGCGGCGGAAGGGGCGGGATCGGGGTCGACGTTGCCGCAACGGGTGCTGCCGGCTCGGGGCTGGGAGCCGACGGTTGGGGGACGGGTTGCGGTGTGTCACCTTCTGCCGCGGCGCCTGAAGTTGTCGTGGGCCGCGCGCCCCCGAGACGATAGGAGGTTCGCGCCGGAGTGCCGCTTTCCGGTGTCTCTTCTTCAACCACTGCGCCGGGAGCCGGGGAGGCGTTCGGCGCCGGCGTTGTGGTGGGAACCGGCATTCCCTTCCGTTCGTTGGGCTGCCATAGGTAAAAACCAAGGCCGGCGGTGAGAGCCATCGCGGCAAACGCGCTCATCCACCAATAGGCGCGGACCGTCCTCGATTTGGCCGCGAGATCAGGCGGAGACTCGGATTCCGAAGGCGGTTGCGCGACGACTGGCGGCGGAAGCAAGGCCGGGTCGCCGGAATTCAACGGCGGCGTCCCTCGCTCGCGCGGCGATGGGATACCCTCCCGCGAGGACGGCTTCGAGTCTCTTGCCTGAACCGTTCGCTCCTCGTCGAACAGGTCCGCGGAGTACGGTTGGACGGTTTTTCCCGTGCTGCCCAATCGCTCCGCCACCTCACGCACGCTCGAGGGCCGATCGACGGGGTTCTTGGCCAGGCAGGCGGCGATGGTCGCTTCCCAGGAGTGGGGGATGGCTCCGCGGCCGGTTACGCCTAATTCCTCGCGGCGCTCCCGCATGGAGGGCGGAATTTCCGTGGCGAGCTGATGCAAGATGACCGCCGTGGTGCCGCGAAAAAACGGCGGCTTCGACGTGATCATTTCATAGAGGGTGGCGCCGATGGCGTAGACATCGTCGGCCGTGGAGGGACTTCGCCCCTGGGCCTGCTGCGGGCTCATGTACACCGGCGTGCCACTGCTGCCGGCGCGCTGGGTGAGGCGCGAGTGGCTGTCGGAGAGCGTGGCGGCGATGCCGAAATCGGCCACCTTGAGTTCTCCGTCGGTCGTCAGCATCAAATTGCGCGGCTTGAGGTCGCGATGCACCACCCTGGCCTTTTCATGGACGTAACTCAGCGTCTGGCAAAGCGTGCGCGTCCACGTGAGCAGCGGCTCCGCAACCTCAAAGCAACGGCCGGGCCGGCGCGCCTTTTCCTCGGCGAGCGTGGAGCCGTCCACGTATTCCATGGCAATCGCGGCCAGTCCTTCGCCGGCATCTTCCTGCAAATCGTACACGCGCACGATCCCGGGGTGGGTGAGTCGAAGGCCGCGCGTGATCTCACGCCGTAAATCGTGCAACGCCTCCGGGTCGCCGGCGACCATGCCGGGGAGAAATTTCAGCGCCACCTCCAGCCCCAGCCGCTCATCCTGCGCCAGCCAGACCACCGCCATGCCACCCGCCCCCAGCTCTCGCACCAGCCGGAAGCGCCCGAAGACCACCCGGCCCGCACCATGCCGGCGCAGCGAGTTCCGGAGAGTCGGAGCGTCCGGCGAGCCCGGGTCGGGTTCGGGGGGTGGCGGTGGGTCTCGAAACTCGTCCATGCGATGCGGGGCCGGACCCGGCTATAGCAGAGGCGGCCGCGAAGGAGAAGTGAAACGACCCACGCGTTTAAATGAACCGGACATTCTCACTTGAGTTTTGTTCGTTTGAACACTATTCTCCGCCATGCTCTCACCCGCTCCTCACGCCCGCGGTTCGGTCGCGAATCCGCCGAATCGCTTCGAGCGCCTCCAGGTGGAGCTCGAACCCGAGGAGGAGGCGGAGGTGGTCCATCGCCGCACCGAGTTTCTGCGCGACGACTCGCAGTCGATCATCACCTACAACAAGAGCCCCGACATCAACTTCGACGCCAGCATCAACCCGTACCGCGGCTGCGAGCACGGCTGCGCCTACTGCTATGCGCGGCCGACGCACGAATACGCAGGCATGTCGGCGGGGCTCGATTTCGAGACGCGCATCCTCGTGAAAGAGCGCGCGCCGGAGTTGCTCCGCGCAGAGCTCTCCGCGCGCAAGTGGAAGCCGCAATCGCTCGCGATGAGCGGAGTCACGGATTGCTACCAGCCCGTGGAAAGGAAGCTGGAAATCACCCGCCGCTGCGTCGCGGTGCTGGCCGAGTTTCGCAACCCCGTCACGCTCGTGACCAAGAATCACCTGATCACGCGCGACATCGATCTCTTCCGCGAGATGGTGCTGTGGAATGGAGTCGCCGCGGCGATCTCGATCACGTCGCTCGATCCCGAACTGGCGAAAACGCTGGAGCCGCGCGCCTCCTCGCCGAGCCGGCGGCTGGCGGCGGTGGAAGAACTGAGCGCGGCCGGCGTCCCGACCATCGTGATGTTCGCGCCAGCCATCCCCGGATTGAACGACCACGAGATGCCCGCCGTGTTCCAGGCCGCGGCGAAGGCCGGCGCGCTCGACGCGCACTACGTCGCGCTGCGCCTGCCGTGGGGCGTCGCCCCGCTGTTCGAGGAATGGCTGGAACGCCACGCGCCGGGTCAAAAGGAGAAGGTGCTCAACCGCATCCGCGACATGCGCGGCGGCAAGCTCTATGACGCCGCGTGGGGCGAGCGCATGCGCGGCACCGGCTTCTACGCGGAGCAGATGGCGCAACTCTACCAGGTCGCGCGACGCAAGGCCGGCTTCCCGTCGGGCCGGAGGGCGCCGCTGAATACGGCGGCGTTTCGGGTGCCGACGGATCAGATGATGATGGAGTTTTGAAAGCCCGCAGTCGTCCACTCGATCACGGCATTGAACGTTGACTGAAACCATGCCAGGTCGGGATGACCTTCCTCCTGAGCTCCAATGATTTCGATGGCCGGGATTCCGTCGTCCTCATTGTTCGCCTGAGCCGTGGGAAATCGCTGCTGCATCTTCGCGAGCACGCGATCCCTCGTTTCTGGCTGCTGAAAATAAAACCACACCGACCGTGAGACCACGTCGTCTGCATCCACGTAGTAGCCAATCCAGGCCACATACCCAGGATGATCGCAGACCGATTGAAGCCTTCCCAGCACCCCGACTTCAGAAACCTCCGGCTTTAAGTAAACGCCGATGACGCATCCGGTGTCATTCGGGAAGGAGGTAAGGTTCTTTGTCTTCCATTTGGCTCCGCTCCAAGTGCACACGCCCTGTAGTAGTGTAAGGGCTGGACCCAGCCCCGCCAGTCCACGTTTGACCGAGATATTTTGCGCTTCGAGCATAGGAAAGATAGAAAGTTGAAACTTGGCGAGGCAGCGAAAGAAATCCCGCACCACCGACGACGGACCGTCGGTTTGTCCGGTCCAAGATACGGTTTCCGCGACCTGTGCCCAAGTGCTTGCACGGACGGAAATCCGCAGACGATCGTCGGACGAGGGCAGAGTGAGTGGTTCGTTTGCGCCGAGGACTATGTAGCGAAGTTTGGTATCGGCTGGTTCACTTTGGCGAAAGAGCCATCCGTAGCCCGCAGGAGCAGTATAGAATTCCTCGCTGCTCGGGTTCTGTTTCGATTGAAGGTACGCGCCCGCCTTTACCTCGACTACCCAGATCATGCGGCCGAGCGGCGCCCGCGAAATCAGGCGCAAATCCGCCCAGTGTGGGGGCTCCAAAAGGATGTCGTTTCGCAAATCGTCGGCATTTCCTCCGGATCGCCAGGGACACGACAGATCTTCTGCCAGAACGCGCGCAGAAACGTTGTGTCGTGCCGTAAGCAAAACGCGAGCGCCGCGGTGATGAAGCGCTCGCGATCTTCCCGCGCTTGCTTCGCACCAGGGGAAGAGTCATCCAGCGCGGCAGTGCGATAATAGTGGCCGCGCTTGAAGAGCGAGAAAAACGAGGAGGCGCTGCTCATGTCGATGAAAAGACCGACAACGGGATTGTCTCCAGTCCGCCTACCGCCGCTTCGGCTTCTGCCCCGCCACGAGTTGCACCGCCTGCTCGGGGTCCTGCGCTTTATTCAGCACCTCTTCGTACGCGATCACGCCGTCGAGGTACAACTGCACGAGCGACGCCTCCAGCGTCATCATGCCGTACTTGGCGCCGGTCTGCAGATCGGTGGGAATCCGGAACGTCTTGTTGTCGCGGATGAGCGCGGCGATCGACGGCGTGTTGATCATGATCTCGAACGCAGCGACGCGGCCGGGCTTGTCGATGCGTGGAATCAGCAGCTGCGAGATGACGGCCCGCAGGTTCACCGAAACCTGCACGCGCACCTGCTCCTGCTTGTCCTTCGGGAAAGAGTCGATGATGCGGTCGACGGTGCGCGCGGCGCCGGTGGTGTGGAGCGTGGAGAAGACCAGGTGGCCCGTCTCCGCCGCGGTGACCGCCGTTTCCATCGTCTCCAGGTCGCGCATCTCGCCGACGAGGATGACATCGGGATCCTGCCGCAACGCGCGCCGCAAGCCTTCGGCAAAATTGGGCACGTCGGTCCCGACTTCGCGCTGGTTGACGACGCCACGCTTGTGCGTGTGGTAGTACTCAATCGGATCCTCGATCGTCATGATATGCCCCTCGGTCGTGGCGTTGATCACGTCGATCATCGAGGCGAGCGTCGTCGATTTGCCGGAGCCGGTGGGCCCGGTCACCAGGATGAGGCCGCGCGGCGCGTTCAAGAGCTGGCGGACGGATTGCGGCAGCCCGATCTGCTCGAGCGAAAGGATCTGGTTTGGGATGCGCCGCAGGGCCACGCCGATCGTCCCGCGCTGGCGGAAAACGCTGACGCGAAAGCGGCTCTGGTCGCGAAACGAGAACCCGAAATCGACGCTCCCCTCCTCGTTGACACGCTGCATGTTCCCCTCGCCCGCGATCGCGCGGGCCAGCATCTCGGTGTCTTCCGCGATCAGCGGCCGGACATCGAGTTTCACCACGCGGCCATTGAGCCGCAGCGCCGGCGCCGACCCGACGGTGAGATGGAGATCCGAGGCGTTCTCATCCACGACGAGGCGCAGGAGATCCTCCATCGGGATGATCCCGCCGGGCGTGTGCAGCGCCGGTGGCGCCGCCGCAACCTCGGTCGCCGGAGCGGGTGGCTTACGAAAATCGAAGAGCGCCATAGTCAGAAAATCTTCCTCTTCCTCTTCCTCTTAATCTTCCTCCATCGATTCAGGACAAACGCGCGAAGCGCCCAATTGGAGAAGATGGAGCATCCGGAGGAGGAAGATTAAGAGGAAGAGGAAGATTACCTACCCGTTATCCCCCATCGAAACCGCAATGACCTCCTCCGCGGACGTCATCCCGGAGAGCACCTTGCGGACGCCGTCCTCGCGCAGGGTCCGCATCCCCATTTCGCGGGCGCGCTTGCGGAGGTCGACGGTCGTCGACTTGTTGTTGATCATGTGCCGCACTTCGTCGTCGATGAGGAACATCTCGAAAATACCGGCGCGGCCTTTGTAGCCGAGGTGTTTGCAGGTGTCGCACCCGGAACCCTTCGAGACATTCGCGCCGCTCATCTGCGTGTAGTCGATCCCGAGCGCCTCGAGCTCGAGCGGCGACATCTCGTACGGATGCTTGCAGTTGGGACAGATCTTGCGCACCAGCCGCTGGGCGACGATCGCGCGCACGGCCGAGGAGACGAGGAACGGCTGCACGCCGATATCGACCAAGCGCGCGACGGCGCCGGGCGCGTCGTTGGTGTGCAGCGTCGAGAAGACGAGGTGGCCGGTGAGCGAGGCGTTGATCGCGATATTCGCCGTCTCCACGTCGCGAATCTCGCCGATCATGATGATGTTCGGCGCCTGGCGGAGAATGGAGCGCAACGCCGCCGGGAAGGTCATGCCAATCTCGGTATTGACCTGCACCTGGTTGATCCCCGCCATCTGGTACTCGACCGGATCCTCGACGGTGATGAGCTTCTTGTCCGGCTTGTTGATGACGTTGAGACACGCGTAGAGCGTCGTCGTTTTGCCCGAGCCGGTCGGCCCGGTCACGAGCAGGATGCCGTCCGGCAGCATGATGAGCTTCTCGAACGTCTCCTGGTCGTCGGACAAAAATCCGAGCTGCGGCAGGCCGAGATTCAGCGCGCCCTTGTCCAGGATACGCATGACGATGCTCTCGCCGTGGCTCGTCGGCACGGTGGAAACGCGCAGATCGATCTGCTTGTTCTTGCCCATCTTCACCTGGATGCGGCCGTCCTGCGGCAGGCGCTTTTCCGCGATCGACATCGACCCCGTCATGATCTTCAGGCGCGAAGTGATGGCGCTCTGGAGCTTCTTTGGCGGGTTCTGCATCTCGTGCAACACGCCGTCGATACGGAAGCGGACGCGGAAGCGCTTCTCCAGCGGCTCGAGATGGATATCGCTCGCCCGCATGCTGTGCGCCTCCAGCAGCATCATCGTCACCATCTTGATGATCGGCGCGTCGCCCGTCTCCGCCTGGCCGTCCAAGCCGAGCTCGCTGTCCCCGATCTGGATGTCGCCGCTGAAGTGCGACTCGATTTCCGAGGCCGCCTCCTCCGCCGTCCCGTAGTATTTGCGGAGCGCGAGCTGGATCTGGTCGGGCGTGGAGCAGACCCACTCGACATCGCGATGGAGCACGTGCGCGACGGCGTCGAAGGTGTCGAAATTCAGCGGATCGGAGACCGCGACCATCAGCCCCGTTTCGGACTCCGCGATCGGGACGACGCGGAAGCGCTTGGCCACCTCCGTTGGGATCATTCCGATGATTTCATCGGGAATGGAGACTTGGGAAATGTCGACGAAATCCATCGCCGCATGCGACGCCAGCGCGCGCATGATGTCCTCCTGCGACACGACCCCCTGCCGCACCAGCGCATCGGAGACGCTCTCCTTGCCGCGCCGCTCCGTGCGCGCGCGCTCGAGTTGCGAGTTCGTGATGAGCCCAGTGTCCTGGAGAATCTCGAGAATGTAGTCTTCGTTGGCAGCCACGGCAGAGAATTGGGGGAAAACGGGTCGGGAAGGGAGCACCGCGAGGCCGGTGGCGGCAGCGGTTTCTTAGAGAGAATTACGAGGCCGCGGAGGCGTTGTCAAAGAGGGGTTTGGGTGGATGGGATAAAAGCGCGGGTTCAGAGAGGTCGGGGCGTGGGCCGGCGCGCCTTGGGAACGCCAACCCTGGGACCGCCAGGCTCCCAATTGGCGAGTCGCTCTCCGCCCACTACGCGCGCTCTCTCTTCGCGCCACGCTTTCCAAAAAAAAATCGAACTTTTCTGGCTCGCCAATTTGCATCTGCCGCCAACTGCGGATAAGTTGAAGGGCATTGGTGTTTGTGTTGTTGGGTTAGAACCGCGCGGCTATTGGGTGGCCGCGCGGTTCGCTTTTTCGGACATGGGGCGGGCGCTTCGCCGGCTTGAATTTCCGTCGCTCCTCCCGAGACTGGTTCGCTCCGCCCTCGAAAGCTCCCAAAACATCCGTTTCCCCGCTCCCGCGAGGAAATCCGTGAAGTGTCCAAATTGTGCTCATGCCCCGCTCGAAACTCTTTCGCGTGTTCCGCACGCTGGTGTTGACGTACGTTGTCGCCCTGATCCTGGCTGCCGTGTTCCAAAGATCGCTCATCTATCACCCGTTTCACGAGACGGAGGCCGCGCTGGTGGAGGAGGCGCGCGTCCTCGGGCTCGAGCCATGGCGCGATGCCGCCGGCGCGACGATCGGCTGGAAAAGCCCGGCGCGCGCCGAGGGCCGGGCGCGCAATCGGCTGGTCGTTTTCAACGGCAACGCCGGGTACGCGCTGCACCGGGCGGCGTACGTCGAGGGGTTCGAGCATCTCGAGGCGGGGCGCCTGTGGGAGGTCTATTTGTTCGAGTACCCCGGCTATGGAGCACGCTCCGGCTCGCCGGGCGAACGCGTCATCGTCGACGCCGGACTGGCGGCGCTCGAGACGCTCGCGCGGGAGGACGAACGGCCCATTTTTCTGCTCGGCGAATCGCTCGGCTCCGGGCCCGCGTGCGCCCTCGCCGGCCGGCGGCCGGAGCGCGTCCGCGGGCTGATCCTCTGGACGCCCTTCGCCTCGCTGACCGAGGTGGCGGCGCACCACTATCCCTTCCTGCCGGTGCGGCTGATCCTGCGCGATCGCTGGGAAAATGCGGCGGCGCTGAAGAATTACCATGGCCCGGTCGGCGTGCGGGTGGCGGAACTCGATGAGATCGTGACGAGCGCGCAGGGACACAAGCTGTACGAGAGCTACGCCGGACCGAAGCGCCTCTGGATTGCGCCGGGCGCCACGCACAACATGTTCGACCTCGACCGCTCCGCGAGCTGGTGGAGCGAGGCAAGCGCCTTTCTGCTCGGCGAGGCGCCGTGAAGCCGGCCGACATCCCCTCCCATGCGACTCGCCTCGGTCCTTACTCCTCTCGACGATCATCACTTGAGACTCGCCGCGCAGTGCGGGGTCGAGGAGATCACGGTGCGCTATCCCGGGA
>DASYIS010000059.1:0-12017 GCA_035997375.1 Chthoniobacteraceae bacterium | reverse complement strand
ACAAACCGGTCATCGAGCTCGGCGCGCGCCTCGCCGGCGCCGAGCGGGTCGGCATCCTCATTTTCGAGCTAACCAATTGCTTTCAGGCGCCGCAACACCAGGAGGTCGACCACGCCGCCGGCACCGGCAAGATCAAGACCGCGCGCGAATTCGGGCTGCTCCACGAAATCGTCGAGCTCGATGGCCTGCGGCACCACCGGCGGGTCCTGGAGGAGCTGGATGCGCTCTTGCACGGCATCCCGCTGGAGATGTTCCGCTGGATTTCCAGCAACCCGGGCCTCGCCAGGCTCGACGATTACCATCTCCCGTACGCCTTCGATTACCTGAAGGCGCAGAGCGCGAACGGGCACACGCAGCTCTACTATGACTGGTTCCCCAAGCAGGCGAGAGGGGCGCTTGGGAAGAAGTAGCGGCGGCGCGCCTTGAGGTTCGTAGTTCCGCCTTTAGGCGGCGCGCGGCGCGTTGGCACGAGGCGTTCTGGACTATCCCACGCGCTTGCCGAAGGTCGCGCCTGGCCGCCTGAAGGCGGAACTACGAACCCGGAACGGTCGCGCGACGCCCCCATTCCTGAGAAATCTTGTCGCCGCACCCCTGTGCCGTGTTATTATTCGGGCATTCCACTTTACCCATGAGCACCACTACTACTACCGCCGCTGCCGCCGCCAAGAAGAACACCCGGGTCGTCGATGGCCTGAACCTGATGGTCGCCGATACTTACGCTCTCATGGGCCTGACGCACCTCGCGCACTGGAATGTGGAGGGCGCCGATTTCTTCCCGCTGCACAAGGCCTTCCAGGAGCAGTACGAGAACCTGTTCGAGGCGGTGGACGAGATCGCCGAGCGCGTCCGCGCGCTGGATGCCTACGCGGTCGGAGGGCTGAGCACGCTTGCCTCCATGGCGCAGCTCAACGAATTCAAGTCGCCGATGCCGCAAAAGGATTACGTGGCCGCGCTCATCGTCGCGCACGAGAAAGTGGCCGACGACGCCGTGCGCACCCGCGACGCCGCCGGCGAGAACGGCGACCTGCAGACGCAGGATCTCATGATCAAGCGCCTCCAATGGCACGAGAAGACGCTCTGGATGCTGAAGAGCTACCTGAAGTAACTCTCGTGAAGCAGTCCGATTGCTCCACCAGCAAAGTCAGCGAATGCACGCCGGTGACTTGTCACTGGCGTTGCGCCGTCGAGGTCATCGATGAGCTGCTCTGCCAGCGCGGAGCGGCGACCGGCGAGGAGACGGATCTGTTGCTCGAGCTGCGGTGGAAGCTGCGCCATCGCGAAGAGCCCGAGGGCGCGCTGCGGCTGTTTTGCGACCTCCGCATCCGCATGGAAGGGCGGCACTATCTCTCGTTCTTCCGCATCCGGCGCTGGCTGGAGCACAACCTCATCGCCGACGTGCGCATCTGCCCCGCGGCGGAATCGCACGAGATCCTTGTGCAACTGGATCACTACTGCGTGGAAGCCGTCCGGCGCGTCTGCCTCTGCGCCGCGCTCGGCCGCGGCGCGGTGATGATCGCCCCGCGGCTGCGCTTCGAATACCGGAAGCCGGCGTCGGTGGAGACGGTGCGGGAGTTCGCGGCGGTGGTGTCGTAGGGGCGTTCTCCGTTCCTGGTTCTTCGTTCTTCGTTTTCCGCTGCGGAGCGCGCGGGTGAATTCAGGGCGAGCGCGGGTACCGCGCAAAACGAAGAACGAAGAACCAAGAACCAAGCACTGCCGCCCCCTACTTCAGCTCCGCGAGCTTCGCCTTCACCGCCTCGAGATTCGGCAGATCCTTGGGTGTCGGGGTGGCCTCGGCGTACTGGATCACGCCCTGCTTATCGATCACGAACGCCGCGCGCCGGGCGGCGGAGCCGATGCCGACGAGGTCCTCGAGGACCACGTCGTAGGCCTTGGTCACCAGCTTGTTCAGGTCGCTCGCGAGAGTGATGCCGATACCCTTCTGTTGCGCCCACGCTTCCTGCGCGAAGGGGGTGTCGATGCTGATCCCGACGACCTCCGCGTCGAGGTCCTGGTACCCTTGCAGGCCCGCGGTCACGTCGCACATCTCGGTCGTGCAGACGCCGGTGAAGGCGGCGGGAAAGAAGAGCAGGACGACGTTTTTCTTGCCGGCGAAATCGCTCAGCTTCACGTCCGCCAGTCCCGTGGCGGTCTTGGTCTTGAGAGAGAAATCGGGGGCTTTGGATCCAATGGAAAGAGGCATGGTCGTGTGTGATTCGAGGGTTTGAAAAATGAGCGGGCGGCGATTTAAGTGGACGCCGGCCGGGCTTTCAATCTCCAAACAGTGATGCACTACGTTTGGTGGACGCTCACTTTCGCCCTCATGCTCGCGGGGCTGGTCGGCACCCTCGTGCCGCTCCTGCCGGGGACGGCGATCATCCTCGGCGCGGCGGTGCTCGCGCATTTCACCGTCGAGCCGGCGCATCGCGTCGGCTGGTGGACGCTCGCCATCCTCGCGTGCCTTTGTGTCGCGTCGTACATCGTCGACCTGGTCAGCGGATCGGTCGGCGCGAAGTGGTTCGGCGCGACCCGCTGGGGCGCGGTCGGCGGGATCCTTGGGACGATCGTCGGGCTGTTCTTCGGCATCATCGGCATCTTCGTCGGGCCGCTCATCGGCGTCCTCGTCGGCGAATTGATCGGCGGGAAGGACCTCGTGCCGGCCGGGAAATCGACGTGGGGGACCTTCCTCGGGACGACCGCGGGGATGATCGCGCGCTTCGTGATTGCCTGCCTGATGATCACCTGGTTCCTGATGGCGGCGTTCTGGTTATAATTCCGGGGCACCTATTGACGCGCCGGGGAAGGGAGTGCTAGCTTCCGCGCAGCCGCGACGGCTGACCACCCTCCAGCCGGCTGCGGCGCCGTATGTTGAATGCTCAAGTACTCGTCCTCAACCGGCTCTGGCAGGCGATCAATGTCTGCTCCGTCCGCCGCGCGTTCACCCTGCTCTGCGCCGGCCACGCCCAGGTCGTCTTCTCCGACGGCAAGAACTTTTCCACCCATGATTTCGCGAGCTGGCGCGGCTTCTCCGACCGCGCGCCGGAGGAGGACATGGTCCACACCATCTCCTTCAAGGTGCGCATCCCGCGCGTCATCGTCCTCCTGCTCTTCGACCGCATGCCGCGGAAGGAAGTGAAGTTCACGCGCCACAACCTCTTCGAGCGCGACAACAACACCTGCCAGTACTGCGGCAAACACTTCGACCGCCGCGACCTGAACCTCGACCACGTCGTCCCGCGTGACAAAGGCGGCCGGACCACGTGGGAAAACATCGTCTGCTCGTGCATCCCGTGCAACACTCGGAAAGGCAACCGGCTCCCGTATCAATGCGGCATGAAGCTCATCCGCAAACCCGAGCGCCCGAAGTGGCGGCCCTTCGTGCACATCACGTTCGACAGTCAGCTGCATGAAAGCTGGCGGCACTTCCTGGATTTGGCTTACTGGAACGTGGAGTTGGGGGATTGAGGACGGAATGACGAATGACGGAATGACGAAGGGGGCAGCGCAAATTCGTCATTCGTCATTCGTCATTCGTCATTCGTCATTCGTCATTCGTCATTCGTCATTCGTCATTCCCCCCATGAAAATCCCCGGCCTCAAAGGCTGCTACGAAAAAACCGGCCCGCTGTTCTACTTTGCGCGCCTGTGTTCGAAGATCCGCTTGCACGCGGCCGGCGAGTTGCCCGCGGATTACTTCGACATGCTCGGGCAGGGCTTCGACGGGCGCACCTGCCGTTACCTGGAAGTACGCTATGACGACGTGCGCGCGCAGGTGCTCGCGGGCAAGTCCGACGAGGAGGTGCTCGAGTGGTGCCAGGCGACTGGGCGCCGGCTGACCGCCGAGCAGGTGCTCATCTATAACAGCTTCATGAGCAAGCGCGGCTGGCGCGACGACGAGACCGACGGCTTCATTCCCGACATGATCCGGCAGCTCGGATTGCAAGACAACGGCCACCTGATCACGGACTTCGATCTCATCGAAATGGATGAGGGCCGGTGGTATCCCGACATGTGGCGGGAGGCGTGGAAGTAAGCCGTCCCATCCGTTTTTTCTCCATGCAAAGCCCTCGCTCCCGTTGGGTTCCGCGGCTGCTTTGCTGCGCGCTGCTGTGCGCTTCCGCCGCTCACTCAGCCACGCCCGCGGAGTCGAAGCGCGAGGCGCAGGCGCTCGCGGATCGCGGTTCGTTCGAGGAGGCGGCGGTGTCGTGGGCGCGGCTGGCGGAGGGGTGCCGGCGAGCGAAGGAGACGGATGGGTTGATCGATGCCCTGCTCGGCCAGGGCGCGGCGCAACAGGCGCTCGGGCGGCAGCGGCTGGCGATGACCGCACTGGCCGAGGCCGTAGAACTCGCGCGCCAAAGCAACGACCGGCGGCGGCTCATTTCCGGGCTCAATCTGCTCGGCGTCGCGCAGACTTTTTCCCACGCCGCGGAGCACGCGGAGGAGCATTTCCGCGAGGCGGCAAAGCTTGCGCAGGCGGAGGGCGAGCCCGGATTGCAGGCGACGGTGGCCAACAATCTCGGCATTCTCCTCGCCGGCCAGGGGAAGCTCGACGAGGCGTTCGCCGCCCATCAAAAAGCGGCGGCGTGGGCGGCGCGCGCCAGCCCGCGGCTCCTCACCGGCATCCGCTGCAACCTCGCCGACGTCGCCCTCCGGCGGCACGACTTCCCGAGCGCGACCCAGCTGAATCGTGAAGCCGCCCAAACCGCCGCCGGGCTGGAAAACTCGCACGCCAAGGCCTTCGCGCTCGCGCACTGCGGGCAGACGTGGGAACTCATTTTCGCGCAGTCTCCCGCGCACGAGCAGAAGCTGCGCGCCGAGGCGCTGAACGCGTATCGGCAGTCCGCGGCGGTCGCGGAGGCGATCGGCGATGCGCGCGCGCTGGCCTACGCGCTCGGCTACACGGGGCACCTTTACGAGCAGGAGAAGAAATACGCGGACGCGCAGCCGCTCACGCGCCGCGCGGCCTTTCTCGCGCAGCAGGCCCGCGCGCCGGAATCGCTCTACCTCTGGGAATGGCAGACGGCGCGCATGGACGCCGCGCAGGGCCGGCGCGAGGAGGCGGTCGCCGGCTACCGGCGCGCGTTGCGCAGCCTCGGCGAAATCCGCAACGACCTCTCCGCGCGCCTCGGCAATGCGAACGCGCGCTCCTCGTTTCGCGAAGCAGTGGGCGACGTCTTCTTCGAGCTGGCGGATCTGCTCCTCCAGCGCGCCGACGGCGAGCGGGACGAACAGGCCGTCACCGCCGCGCTGGTGGAGGCGCGCGACACTTGCGAGACGCTGAAATCGGTCGAGCTCGAGGACTATTTCCAGGATGATTGCGTGAGCCTGCTCCGCGCGAAAACGAAGGCCGTCGAGCAGCTTGCGGAGGGCGCGGCGGTCATCTATCTCATCCCGCTGAAGGAGCGCACGGAGATCATCGTCGGCACGGCGGGCAAGCTGCAGCGCGTGAAGGCCGCGGTCGGCGCGGCGGAGCTGACCGCGACGGTGCGCGCCTTCCGCCTCCACCTCGAGACGCGGACGACCGAGGAGTATCGCGAGGAAGCCGAACGCCTCTACGGCTGGCTCATCCGCCCCCTCGAGCCGCTCCTCGCCGCGGCGAAGGCGGACACCCTCGTCTTCATCCCCGACGGCGCGCTGCGCACCATCCCGATGGCGGCGCTGCACGACGGGAAGAAATTCCTCGTCGAGAAGTACGCCATCGCCGTGACGCCCGGCCTGACGCTGATGGAGGCGACGCCGATCCAGCGCACGCAAGTCAACCTGCTGACCAACGGCATGACTGAGGCCGTCCAGCGCGACGGCGTGCAATACCCCGCGCTCCCCTTTGTCAAAGAGGAGATCGGCGGCTTGCAGCGCGTCTATGGCGGCACGTCGCTCATGAACGGCGACTTCCGCAAGGACGCCATGCGCGACGCGGTCTTGAAGCAGCATTTCTCCGTCGTCCACATCGCCTCGCACGGCGAGTTCACGGCCGACGCGAGCAAGAGCTTCGTCCTGACCTTCGACGACCGCCTCGGCCTCAACGACCTCGAGCAAATCATCCGCCCCGCGCAACTCCGCGACCAGCCGGTCGAGCTCCTCACCCTCAGCGCGTGCCAGACCGCCGCCGGCGACGACCGCGCCGCGCTCGGCCTCGCGGGCGTCGCGGTGAAAGCCGGCGCGCGCGCCGCCTTCGCCACCCTCTGGTACGTCAACGACGAAGCCTCCACCACGCTCGTGAGCGACTTCTACCGTGAACTGCACGAGGACCAAAACCTCAGCAAAGCCAAAGCCCTCCAGCGCGCGCAAATCAAGCTCCTCACCCAGCCGCGCACCAGCCACCCGTGTTTATGGGCGGCGTATTTGATGATTGGGAATTGGCTGTGAACGCCGAAAAACAATGGCGATTTCCGGGTTCCACCTGGTGTTCGAGTCGGTCTGGATGAGCGCTTTGCCGGCAGCCCACTTGCGCTTTTGCACGACCCAGCCGAGCGAATAGCCCTCCTTCACTTCGCGTCTTTCGTTCCCGGGGGCGCGAGGCGGATGGTGAGCAGGATCTTCTTCGCCAGGGCAATCGCTTTCTCGTTGTCGCACCCGGCGTACATCCCGAGCGCCGCCTTCTCGCCGGCCCGTTTGACGTAGATTCCAACCGAGGAGGTGCTGTTCACCGCGGGATCCGCCTTGAGCGTGACCGCCAGCTTCGCGGGGTCGTTCCCCAGTTTCACGTCCTCATACTTGGTTCCCGGCGGCCAGTGCTCGAGGTTATCGGAGTACCAGCCGTAGTCGAACGACAGCTTGATGCCGTCGCCTTCGTAACGCTCGACGAACGAATCAATGCCCTGGACCTTCACCTTCTTGAGCGTGTTGGGAATCGAGAAGGAGAAGTAGTTGTTCTTGATGGTCTGCCAGCCCTCCTCCGGCTCGGTGGCTCGGACGGTCAGGCTGCCGAGGAGCGTCGCGAGGAGGAGGAGCGCCGCGTGAACGAGGCGGGTTTTGGAATTGGTGAGTCGGTTGAATCTGAAGGGCGCCGGGGACATGCGGCGGATTGTACGAAGTGGAGTTGCGGTCGGCAATGCTGCCCGCGGCGCACAGCCGCTTGCCCAAACCACGCTCCTAGCGTAACCTCTTGTCGTGAAATGGGCGACCACCGTTGAGCGAGATGAGGATGGCGCCTGGATCGCGGGATGCCCGTCCATTCCGGGTTGCGTCAGCCAGGGAGTCACGGACGAGGCGGCGCTGGCCAGCCTTCGGGAAGCGATTGCGCTTTGTCTCGAAGTACCCGCTGAGCGCGGACTCTTTTGAGGCAGGCTTGCCAATATGCGGAGGCCGCATTACTCTGGCGGAGATGAGTGTCGAAGAAATCAAGCAACGCATCGTCTCGCTTAGCAGCGAGGAGCAAAGCGAGCTATCAGCATTCCTGTTCCATCTCCGTCATAGGTCCGATCCGGAGCGCCTTCGGGTAGCGGAGGAGCGGCTCGCCGACCGTGACCCGAGTCATTGGCTGACGATCGAAGAATTCGAGCGCCGGCTGGACGAGAAACAGGAAGCTTGATGCCGCCGTATCAGGTCTACATGCACTCGGATCTGCTGGATTCGGTGCCCAAAACCGGCCAGCAGCGACGCAAGATTCTCGAGTTTATTCGCTATCTCCGAGACCACCCGGGCACGCCTGGTGATTACACGGAAGTGGGGGCCTCGCTTCGCGAGCTTCAAGTCAAGATTATCGGCGATTATACGATCGATTACTGGCTGGATGCGCCGGTACGAATCGTCATGGTGGTAACGGTTCGGCCCGCTGACGGGCCACGATAGCGCAAAAGCGGGGCCAGACCCAGCTCCCCCCTCGAAATCCATTTCCCTCCGGCCGCGGGAACCGCTAAGCCTTCCCGCCGCCATGCTCGCCTTCATCTTCCGCCGCACCATCCTCATGGTCGTCGTGCTGTGGTGTGTGGTGACGCTGACGTTCGTGCTGGTTCGCTTATCGCCCGGGAGCCCCTTCGCGCGGGAGCGAAAGCTCTCACCCGAAACCGAGGCGCAAATGAAGCGCGAGTACAATCTCGATGGTCCCCTGTGGCAGCAATACGGGACCTACCTGGGGCTGCTGCGCAATCCCGACGGAGAATTTCACGGGCTGCTCGAGGGGTACCTCGGAAGTTCGGTGAAAATGCGTGGCCGCCAGGTGGCCGACTTGATCAGCCAGAATTTCCCCGTCTCGGCGCTGCTCGGATTCGTCGCGTTTTGCGTCGCCTCGATCGTCGGCGTCTGGCTGGGGGCGCTGGCGGCCGTGCGGCATCACTCATTCATCGACCGCTCGTCCATGCTGGTCGCGCTGGTGCTCATTTCGATTCCCGCCTTCGTCACCGGCCCTCTCCTCGTGCTCGTTTTTGCGTTGAAGCTGCGCTGGCTGCCCGTCGGCGGATGGAACACGCTCTCCAGCGTCCTCCTGCCGTCGGTCACGCTGGCGGGCCCCTACATTGCCTACATTGCGCGACTCATGCGGGCGAGCATGCTCGAAGTCTTGAAGCAGGATTTTGTCCGGACCGCTCTCGCAAAAGGGTTGGCCGAGCGCCGCGTCATTTACCAGCACGCCCTGAAAGTTGCCATCCTTCCCGTGGTTACCTATCTGGGTCCGCTCGCCGCGAATCTGCTCACCGGTTCGATTGTGGTGGAGGCGGTCTTCAACCTGCCGGGCATCGGGAGCTTCTTCGTCAGCTCCATTTTGAATCACGACGACACCCTTTTGCTTGGCGTCACGATCATCTACTGCACGCTGCTCATCGGCCTGAATCTCCTCGTCGATATCGCCTACTCCTGGCTCGACCCGCGCATCCGCCTCGGGGCGTAGCCTTCCGCCGCCCATGGCCGAAACTTCCACGCTCCCACCCGCACCGCCCGGCGCCTGGCGCCGGCTGCGCCGCGACCGCGCGGGCATGGCCTCCATCCTCCTGCTGCTCGCCATCGTGCTCCTCGCGATCTTCGGGCCGATCGTCTTCCACCTCGACGGCCACACGACCTCGGCCGAGCAGTTCGCGCACCCGTCCCTCAAGCATCTCTTCGGCACCGATCTCAATGGGCGCGATCTTTTCGCCCGCGTGCTCGAGGGCGCGCGCATCTCGCTCCTCGTCGGCTTCTTCGGCGCGATGGTCAGCTTCCTCATCGGCACCGCGTACGGGCTCATCTCCGGGTACGCCGGCGGCAAGCTCGATTCGGCGATGATGCGCCTGGTCGAGATCCTCTACGCCATCCCGCGGCTCATCCTCATCATCATCGCCGTCTTCACGTTCGACCCGATGCTGCGCGCCTTCCTCGAGCGGCACGCGCCCGGGCTCGTCGGCTATTCCAAGATCATCATCCTCATCCTGGCGCTCGGCGTCATCGAGTGGCTGACCATGGCGCGTATCGTCCGCGGGCAGGTGCTCTCGCTGAAGTCGCTGCAATTCGTGAGCGCCGCGCGCGCGCTCGGGCAGACTCATTTCAAGATCATCGTCCGCCACCTGCTGCCCAACCTCATCGGCATCGTCATCGTCTACCTCACGCTCACGATCCCCTCGGTGGTGCTCGACGAATCGTTCCTCTCCTTCCTCGGCTTGGGCATCCAGGCGCCGCAGGCGAGTTGGGGCAGTCTCCTCTCCGATGGCGCGCAGGCGATCAACCCGATCAAGATCTACTGGTGGCTCATCCTGTTTCCCGCGGTCTTTATGTCGCTGACCTTGCTTGCGTTGAATTTCCTCGGCGACTCGTTGCGCGACGCGCTCGATCCGCGGGCCAAGCGGTAGCGTCGCCGGCGTTCCGTTGCCATCTGCGCGAAACTATGGCCGCCGCTCAACCGCACTCCCGGCTGCGCCGGCTCCTCTGGCTCCTGGCGGTGGCGCTTTGGGCGCTGGTCGCGCTCTATCCGATCAGCACCGGGCTCTCGCGCACGATCGGGGTCGCGTTGTTTGTCGTCTGCTGGTGCGGCTTCCTTGCGCTCACCTGGTCCCGGAAGTACCTCCGTGTTGTGCTAATCGGCGTCTCCCTCTTCGCTGCGGGCCTGCTCCTTTTGCCCGCGCGAACCCCGCCTGCCGCGGACTCCCTGCGCGCCGACTATGTCGCCGGGCTGCGGCGCTATGGCGGGGTCACTTACATCTGGGGCGGCGAGAGTTTCAAGGGGATCGATTGCTCGGGCCTGATCCGGCGCGGATTGATCGATGCGCTCTTCTGCCGCGGCGTGCGGACCGGCAATTCCGGCCTCGTCCGCGGTGCGCTCTCACTTTGGTGGCACGATTGCACCGCGAACGATCTGCGCCAGGGCCGCGGAGGGCTCACGGCGCCGCTGCTTGAAACACCGAGCCTCAACGAGCTCGACCACACCCGGATTCTGCCGGGCGACCTGGCCGTGACGCGCGACGGGATTCACATCCTGGCCTACCTGGGAGACCGGCAGTGGATCGAGGCCGACCCCTTCCTCGGGAAGGTGGTGACCGTCTCGGTCCCGGCCACCACCAACCAGTTCTTCGCCTCGCCGATGCAGATCGTGCGGTGGAGCGTCCTTGCGCATTGAGACGGCCTGCCCTCGAATCGGCTCTCCCCATGAACCCGCGCCCCCTCGCCCTTCTCGCCACGCTTCTCTGCGCCGTCTCCGCGGCCCTCGCCGCCGACCCGCCGCTCGCGCCCGGCAGCCAGACCATCCGTTTCCCGGAATCGACGGTCCAATCGAGCGCCGAGGAAATGAAGGCGCGGCTCCATTCGGTGGAAGACGCCGGCGCGTTCGACATCACGACCGAGAAGTTTCAACTCCTCGTACCGAAGAACTACAAACCCGCTGAGCCGTGGGGACTCTTCATCTGGATCAGCGCCGGCGACGATGCGCGCGTGCCGGCCGACTGGGAGGCGGTCCTCGCGGAGCGGAAGCTGCTTTTCATCGGCGCGCTGCAGTCGGGCAACAAGCGCGACATTTTCGACCGCATCCGCCTGGCGGTCGACGCGAGCGCCGGCATGCGCAAACGCTGCCGGGTCGACGAGCGGCGGGTCTACATCTCCGGCTTCTCCGGCGGCGCGCGCGTGGCGAGCATGGTCGGCGTCTGTTACGCCGATCTTTTCACCGGCACGATGCCGTTCATGGGCGTCAACTTCTACACCGACGTCGTCGGCTACGACGGCAAGAAGTACGGCATCAGCTATCTGCCGGACGACGAGGTGCTGGAGATCGCGAAGAAAAAGTGCCGCTTCGTCCTCTTCACCGCCGAAAAGGATTTCAATCGGCCCAACACGCTCGCGGCCTTCGAGCAGGGCTTCAAGAAGGAAGGCTTCCCCGCCGTCATCACGCTGGAAGTCCCCGCCCTCGGCCACGCGCTGCCGGATGGCATGTGGCTGGCGAAAGGGCTCGATTTTCTGGATGAGGGGAAGCGGAAGTGACTCGTGAGTAAGTCACCCAAGACGCCCTCGCGCCCACGCCAGCACCGCCGGCGACGCGAGTTGCGCGATCGCGTCGAAGGGTGCAGGGATGCCTTCCACGATGCGGACATTGCGTGGCGCGAGGTCGGTCAGAAGGACGCCTGAGTCGAAATCAAGAAACGCGTCTTCGCTGATTTCGCGATAGCCATACGGCAGCATCGCTTTGCGGATGTCGCTCCGCGGCGGGTTCGTTCCCTCGAGCGCCGGCTGGCTGACGCAAATACGCGGCAGCCAGCCCGGCTTCTCCGCCGGCACGAAGCCCTCGAAGCGGGTTTGGTAGCCGCCGATCAAGTTGAGCAGCCGCCAGCGCCGCAGATAGAAGAACGGATCGGCGTTGCCCGTGCCATGAAAGTGGCGGCCCGTCAGTTCCGGATCGTGCGGTGAGAAATAACTGCGACAACCGAAGTTGTCGCCGTGCGTGAGCTTGAAGACGCGGTCGGGAAAGGCCTCCACCCGGATGATGTGGTGCTCGTCGCCGCCCACGTTGTGGTCCGCTCTCCCGAGCAGGCTGATGAGGTCGGGATTCTTTTCCCACCACCGGGTCAGTCTTCGCAGAACGTCACCACACCACCGCCGAGATTCCTGCCAGTCGAACGATGGATCGCTTG
>DASYIS010000058.1:0-4527 GCA_035997375.1 Chthoniobacteraceae bacterium | reverse complement strand
CGCGTTCCAGGAGCTCCGCGCCGCGCGCCATCGCCTCGACCAACGAAATCGGCCCGCTGACGATCGGGCAGAGGCCGTCGAAACAATCCGCGAGCGCCGGCTCGCCTTCGAGGCAGCCGCCGAACGCGAGCACCGGCACGCCGGCCTTGCGCGCGAGCGCCGCCACCCCCGCGGGTCCTTTCCCTTCCAACGTCTGATGATCGATCCGACCCTCACCGGTGATGACGAGATCGCACTCCCCCACCCGGCCGGGGAGGTCGAGCGCCTCGGACACAATGTCGAATCCCGAGCGGACCGCGGCGTTCGCGAAGCTCAGCAATCCAAAGCCGAGTCCGCCCGCCGCGCCCGCGCCGGGTGTCTCGCGAAAGTCGCTCTGCAACTCGCGTTGCACCACGTTGGAAAAATGAGTCAGCGCCGACTCGAGAAGAACGACGGTCGCCGGCGCGGCGCCTTTTTGCGGAGCGAACACCTGCGCCGTCCCGCGCGGGCCGAGGAGGGGATTTTCCACGTCGCACGCGGCCGTGATGCGCGGCAGCGCGGGCACCCGCGCGCGCGAAATCCGGTGCACGAATGGGAGATTCTGCGGCTGCGGAGTGAGCGCGCAATCGTGCTTGTCGAGCAGCTCGCAACCGAGCGCCACGGCCATGCCCGCGCCGCCGTCGGTGGTCGCGCTGCCGCCGAGGCCGACGTAGATTTCCTCCGCACCCAACTCCACCGCGTGGCGCATGAGTTCGCCCGTGCCGAACGTCTCCGCGCGCAGCGGATCGCGCTCATCCTGCGGCAACCGCCAGAGCCCGGACGCTTCGCTCATCTCGATGACTGCGCGGCGGCTCCGCGGCATCCACGCATAACGTGCGTTGATCGGCCGGCCGAGCGCGTCGTGTGCCCGCGCGTGAATCCATTCCCCGCCGAGCGCATGGAGCAGCGCATCCGCGAACCCTTCGCCGCCATCCGCGATCGGCGCGAGCTCCAGCGTGCATTCGGGCCAGGCGGAACGCCACCCCGCGGCAATCGCCCGGGCCGCCTCGGCGGAGGAGAGCGAACCTTTGAATTTGTCCGGTGCGATGAGAACTCTCACGAAGCTGACGCGGGAATGGACGGGTTGAGACACGCGCGGCGGGGAGATGTTCAATGGCGGCGGGGGCGAATGACGAATGACGGAATGACGAATGACGAATGGGCGCCGCTCGCCGGCTTCGTCATTCCGTCATTCGTCATTCGTCATTCGTCATTTCAACCGCCGCACCTCGATCTCCCGGATCGTCGTCGTGTTCCCGATCGCCGACTTCGAGCTGGCAAAACCGATCTGGCTGTTCGGCCGTTTCGCGTGGCTCTCTGGCGCGAGGAAGCCATCCAGGAGCGGGCGATCGTTCAGCTCGAAGGTGACGAGCCCGTCCTGCGAGCGGACGAGGAAACGGTTGCTCTCCTCCAGCGTGACGACCTTGCGCAGATCGCGTTCGTCGAGGCTGTAGTGCTTGTGGAGCGGGCTGGCGACGATCATGCCGCCGGCTTCCTGATAGAGCGCGCACGACATCCAGTCCTTCACGTGCTCCGGATGGAAATCGATCACCACCTCGAAGTTCTGCCCCTGCCGGGTGGGCGCCTGGATTTCGAAGACGCCGCGCAGCTCGAAGTTCTCGCCGACCCGCCCGCGATAAATCACGAGGCCCGGCTGGTTGTTGCCGACGGGCGAGAGCACCCCGTCTTTCGTCTGGTATTCGCCCTCCACGCCCATCCATTCCGCGCCCATCTCGCCGGTGACTTTCACCCAGTCGCCCTTCGCCAGCGCGCGCTCGAAGTCGACGATGTTCAGCCGGCTGTGCAGCCATGCGGCCGCGGCGTCCTTGCTCAGCTGCCCGGCCTTGGCAAAGCCGGCGTGCGCGGCCTCGAGATCGCCTTTGGCATACGCCGCCTCGGCCTCGTCGCGCGCGGCGGCCGCTTCCGTTCCGGCCAGCGCGGCGTCGGCCGTGATCTCTTGCGCGCTCGTGTGCAACTGGCGGAGATTCGCCGGCGCGAGCGTGATGCCGTTCGGCAGTTTTTCCAGCGCCTCGCGCACCGTCTTGAAGTCCTCGATGCACCACGCATCGATCGCCAGCTTCGTCCGCCAGAGCTCGGCCGAGCCGACGACGCCCGGGTGCCGGATCCAGTCGCGGTCCAGCGCCATCATCTCGCGCACGAGGCCCGGATGCTCTTTCAAATAAGCCCGCTGGTCTTCCATCTCGCTCAGCGCATCGTGCACCGCTTCGCGGAAGAAGAGCGGGACGAACGTGTCGAACCGGCCGGTCGCGCGGCAGGCGCGGCCGAAGGCGTACATGAGCTCGTAGCTGCCGCCCCACCGCGGCCGGTACGCCCACATCACCGAGGGGTACGCGGGGAAATAGTCGAACTGCGCGGCGATCGCCCGATCGAACCACAGACGCACGGCGTCCTCGCCCTCGGCGGCTTCGCCCATCGCCACCTTGATCATGCACGCGGCGGCATACGGCTGGTCCGGCCGCTGTTTCCACGCCTCGGTGAGCGCGGCGCCGGCTTTGCCCAGATGCTCGCGAAAGCCCGCCCAAGCCTGCTGGCCCACGGTGTTGGCCCAGCCGCCGCCGCGGGATTCCCACGCCAGCGCCATCTCGCAAAAGCCCTGCAAGGTATAGCGCGCCCACTCGGGGATCGCGGGGTTGCCGTAGTACTCGAGAAAGGCCGCGGCGCGCGTCTCCGGCATCGTCTGCCATTGGTAGTCGAGCTGATGCAGGACAAAGAGCGCGTCGTCTTCCGGGCCGTAGCTGCCATCGGTCCAGACCTTCTTCAGCAACTCGCCCACGCCCTTCTCCATCCCTTTGCCGGTCAGGCCCGTCGAGCGCCGCACCGCATAGGCGTCCTTGGCGATGAAGCAGAGCAACGCCGCGCCGTAGCTATGCTCCGCGGCGATCTGCTTCGCCACTTCATCCAGCACTTTGGTCGTCGCCGGCGCGTCATTGGTCTGGCGGAAATCGAGGCGCGCGACGAGGTAACGGACCAGCGGTTCCTGGCAGCCCGCGTCGAGCACCTTCCGCCCCTGCGCGGCGAGCGCCTTCGGATCCTCGGTATCCTGGCTATGGCAGAGGTCGTCGACCGTCTGCTCGAGAAACGCGAGGGCCTCTTTCTTCCACGGCTCGTCGGCGAGCCGCTTCTCGAACGGCGCGATGAGCACCCGCTGCGCCCACGCATGATGCAGCGCGCGCACGTCTTTCTGCAGCCGCGCGCCGGGCGCGACCTTGATCGGCGGCACCATCTGAGTGGCGGCGTCGTCCTCGACTTGCACAGCCGGCGAGGACGAAGCAGCGAGGAACGAAAGCACCGAAACCACGGCGCACCGACGCACGAGAGAGGCGAGGGAAACCATGGGGCAGAGGTTAGGACGGTCGGACGAACAAGCAAGGCGCGATCGGGCGCTCCGGGGTTCGTAGTTCCGCCTTCAGGCGGCGAGGCGCGACCATCCGTGGGCGCGTCCGAAGTCTCAGGACGCCTCGAATCAACGCGCCGCTCGCCGCCTAAAGGCGGAACTACGAACCCCGACTTCGAAGGCGCCACGCGGCTTGTTCTTGAACCCGGGCTGCTATTCAATCACCACACCTCCCTGGATTATGCGCTCCTCTTTCGCCGTCGCCCTCGCCGCGCTGCTCGTGTCGCCGCTCGTGGCGCTCGCCGCCTTGAAGATCCAGCCGGCGACGCCCGGCAAGGCGACGCCCGCGCCACCGGCGGCTCCGCGGTCTCGAGCCACTCCCGCCCCCCGAGCCACGCCGGCGACGCCCAAAGAGGCCGTCGCGATTCGCTGCGCAAATCTGGAACTCAAGGGTATCGAGGTTCGCCCGCTCGCTCTAGACGAGCACCTCTGGACAGATCGCCCCGTCACGATCACCAAGGTCCCGGAGAAATACCAAGGCTGCCGCTTCACGCAGCACCCGGCGCACGGGCTCACGCTCAAGTTCAAGGTCGTCGAGGACGGCCCCGTGGTGCTCGGGTGCAGCTCGCGCTGGGGCAGCACGGCGGAACCGGACGTCGCCAAGGATCTCACCACCGCCAAAAAGCTGATCGACGCCGGCTGGGTGCGGCAGGTGCGCGACGAGGTCGAGACGAGCTCTTACGACATGCAGTTCCTGATCTTCACGCGGGACTGCAAGGCCGGCGAGGAATTCACCTTTCGTACGGAGAAGTACGCGCCGCCGATTTTGATCTTCAAATAGCGGCAGCGGGTCTTCTTCCTAATCCTGCTCCTGCTCCTGCTCCTGATCGAAGTCCCGAGTTTTGGAGCAGGAGCAGGAGCAGGATTAAGATTAAGAGGCCCCGCTCAGGCGAGAATCCCCCTCACCACCTTCCCCTCGACATCCGTCAGCCGATACCGCCGGCCCTGGAACTTGTACACCAGGCGCTCGTGGTCGATGCCGAGGAGGTGCAGCATGGTCGCGTGGAAGTCGTGGACGTGCAGGCCGTTGCTCACGACGTTGTAGCCGAACTCGTCGGTCTCGCCGTAGACGCCGGGCTTGATGCCGCCGCCGG
>DASYIS010000057.1:0-3038 GCA_035997375.1 Chthoniobacteraceae bacterium | reverse complement strand
GACTGGCCCTCCAGGATTGCAGACTTTCTGCTGGGCAAGCTGGACGAGGCGGCGCTGCTGACGGCCGCCGAAGCGCCGGACGCGAAGAAAACCCGTCAGCAAAAGTGCGAGGCTTGGTACTACGCCGGCGTGGCGCGGCTCACGGCGGGAGAAAAAGCGGAGGCGGCGAGCTGCTTTCGCAAGTGCGTGGCGACGGAGGTGAAATCGTATTTCGAGTACATACTCGCACAAAGCGAGCTGCCCCGGCTGAAGTGAGCCGGCGCTCCGGCGTTTCCACGAGCACAGAGATTTCCAGCGAAGAGGCTGCAATACCTCGTGCGCGTGAGTGATGCCGTCCTCGATTTGTCTCGGCCCGACCGGCGTCGAGGACCAGAACGAATACGGCCTCCCCGACCGCCTTTTCCCCCATGCGCATTTCGATCCTCATCGTCGCCCTCGTTTTCGCCGCCCTCGCGCTGCCGGCAAACGCGCAGAACCCCACGATCACTCGAATGTGGAAAGGCGCGGAGCTCTGGGCCTTCGCCGGCCCCGGTGGGTCGAAGTATCAGGGCTCGGAGGATCCGAAGGAGTGGCATTCGATGCCCGGCGTCACGCTGAGCTTCAGCTATTCGGGCAAGGGTCCGCTGCCCGCGCCGCGGGAGTTCGTCATCCCGCTCGAAAAGCCGTTGCCGCTCGGTCCACCGTACCGGCTGTTCGTGAAGAACTTCTATCGCGGCAAAATGGAGGCGACGCTCGGCGACGTGACGAAGCCGCTGGAGATTCGGCGCTTCGACTGGACGACGGGCGACGTCTTCGAGCCGAACCAGATCGGCGGCATCGACAAGATCGTGCTGCGGTATTTCCCGAGCGCGATGGTCGCCGACACCGGCGTGGCGCAGACGCAGCACTACATCGTGCAAGGCGTCTTCCTGACCACGGAGCTGAAGAAGGTGCCGATCAAGGCGGGCGAGATCCTGGAGACGCTCGCGCAGGAAGTGCCGCCGGTGCGCGCGGGAAATTACCTGCAAAACGGGAGCTTCGAGACGGGGCTCTTTCCGTGGGGCAAACCGTACGGCGTCTCGGGCGCGTATGGCCCGGAGAACCTCGACCCCGCCACCGCCGCGGAAGGCCGGAGCAGCTTCCGGCGCGTGCTGGCGACCGCGAGCGGGAACCGCAAGGACGGCGGCGCGGAAGCGATCCTGGAGTCGCGCAACTACGCGCTCCCGCCGGGCACCTACACGCTTTCCTTCCAGGCGAAAGCAGACCGCCCCGTGAAGCTCGCCGCGCGGCTGGCCGGCGCCTCGGAGGACCTGCGGACCGAGGCCGGCACGGCGCTCGCCGTCTCCGCCAATCTCACGACGGAATGGAAGCTCTACACGGTGAAAGCCGAGGTCAAGGCGCTGCCGAGCTACCTTTACTCGCTGAAGTTCGCGGTCGAGTCCGCCGGCCCGGCGACCCTCTGGCTCGATGCCGTGCAGTTGCAAAACGGCGAGGCGACGAAATTCCAGCCCGCGAGCGCGACCGAGGTCGGCTGCACCTGCGCCGCGCCGGGCCACATCTTCTACGCAGGGGAGGGGAGCAACGCGGATCTCCTCGTGAGCGACGCCTCCGGTGCGATTACGGCGACCGTCGGCTATCGCGTGACCGACTACTGGGGGCGGGAGATCGAGAAGGGTGAGCACCGCGTGCCGGTCGCCGATCACCACGGCAAGCTCGCGGTCACGTTGCCCGCGAAGAAGACGGGCCTCTTTCGCGTGCTCTGGACAGCCGGCGACAGCACCTCGGAGATGCTCTACTCGGTCGTCCCCGCGAATCCGCATCTCACGAGCAAGTACCCCGAAGGCACGCTCGGCGCGGACACCGCGTTTGAGGAGAAACAGTTGGCCATTCTCAAGCGCGCGAACTTCAACTGGGTGAGTTCGAAGAGCCTCGCGCGGTGGTCGCGCATCGAGCGCGAGCCGGGCAAGTTCGAGTTCAACGACGAGGCGCTCGCCGCCGCCGAGCGCGCGCAGCTCATGGTGCTGCTCCAGCCCTTGAGCATCGGGCGCGAGGCCGAGGGCGGCCAGCCCTGGCTCGCGCCGGCCTTGCGTCCGCCCAAGGGGACCGGCGCCCCGTGGACGAAGAAGTCGGACTACCTGCAAGCGTGGGGAAAGTTCATTTACGCCCTGGTCGGTCACTACGGGCGGACGGTGAAATATTGGGAGATCGAGAATGAGCCCAATGCCGGCTACCTCGCGGCGGAGTACGCGGAGCTGTTGCAGATCGCGATCGACCAGGCGCGCCGCGCGGACCCGGAGGCGAAGATCGTCGGCTTCGCCGGCGGCGGGTTTCAGCGCGAATACTACGACGCCGGCCTGCGCGCGATCGACCCGAAGCGGATCGACGTTTTCAGTCTGCACGTCTACGGCAACGGTCCCGCGGATTTCGCGCCCTTCGCCGCACTGCTCCAGGACCACGACAAGCGCGGCTGGAACACCGAGACCGGCCTGACGTGCCCGACCTTCTTCACCACCCTGCCCGAGCACGAGGCGCTGCGGACGAAGAACTACTGGGAAGACCTCCAGCGCACCATCCGCTCCACCGCCGTCACCAGCACGCAGAACTACCTGCGCTCGATGTCGGAGGGGCGGATGGAAAAGCTGTTCTATTACTTCGCGCGCTTCGTCAACTGCGGCCCGTCGCAGCCGACCGCCCGCTACGGCGGCGGGAAAGATCTCGTGGAATTCGACGGCTCCCTGCGCGCCAACGCCGTCGCCCTCTGCATCGCGAGCCATTTCCTCGACGGCGCGAAATACCAAGGCCCCGTCGCCGTCGACGAGCGCTTGCCAGGGCAGCTCTTTCAACAAGGAGCCGGCTCCGTCGGCTTCCTCTCCACCCGCGCCGACCAACCCCTCGTCTTCACCCCGCCCGCCGGCTTGGCGTTCTTCGACCTCATGGGCAACCGGATCGAAGGGGAAGCGCTGCGGGTCACCGACAGCCCCGTCTACTTCACCTCGGCCGAGCCGCCGGCGAAGACGGCGGAGCTTTTGCGGGGTGCAAAAGTGGCGGCAGCCGGAACG
>DASYIS010000056.1:0-7882 GCA_035997375.1 Chthoniobacteraceae bacterium | reverse complement strand
GCGCTTCACTTATCGCGAGCTCACCGAGGCGGTCGCGCGCACGGCCGGAATGCTGGCGGCGCTCGGCGTCGGGTATGGGGATCGCGTGGTCATTTACCTGCCGAACATTCCGGAGGCGGTCTTCGCCATGTTGGCGGTGGCTCGGCTGGGGGCGGTTCACTCGGTGGTGTTCGGCGGCTTTGCGGCGCCGGAGCTGGCGCTGCGGATCGATGACGCGCAGCCGAAGGTCGTGCTCAGCGCTTCGTGCGGCATCGAGTTCAAGCGCATCGTCGAGTACAAGCCGCTGCTCGATCGCGCCCTGGAACTGGCGACGCATCGGCCGCTGGCGTGCGTCATTTTCCAACGGCCGCAGGCGCGCGCCGAGCTCACGGCCGGCCGCGATCACGACTGGGCGGAACTGCTCGCCGGCGCGCAGCCGGTGGGGTGGACGCCCGTGCGCGCGACCGATCCGCTCTACATTCTCTACACCTCCGGCACCACGGGGAAACCGAAGGGCGTCGTGCGCGAGCATGGCGGCCACGCGGTGGCGGTGAAGTACGGCATGAAGGCCGTCTTCAATCACGACCCCGGCGACGTCGTCTGGGCCTCCTCGGATGTCGGCTGGGTCATGGGCCATTCCAACATGCTCTACGGCCCGCTGCTCCAGGGCTGCACCACCGTGCTCTATGAAGGCAAACCGGTGATGACGCCCGACGCCGGCGCGCTTTGGCGGGTCTGCGCCGAGTACGGCGTGAAGGTGCTCTTCACAGCACCGACCGCCTTTCGCGCGATCAAGCGCGACGACCCGCACGCGCTGGAGATGAAGCAGTACGACCTCGGCAAACTCGAGCTCATCTTCTCCGCCGGCGAGCGGCTCGACCCGCCGACCGCCGACTGGCTCGCCGAGCACACCGGCAAGCCGATCATCGACAACTGGTGGCAGACCGAGACCGGCTGGCCCGTGGCGGCGAACCTCCGCGGCCTCGCGCCGATGCCGGTCAAGCAAGGCTCCTCCAGCGTGGTCGTCCCGGGCTGGGATCTGCGCATCCTCGATGACGCAGGGCGCGAAGTGCCGCGCGGCACGCACGGTTACATCGCGCTCAAGCTGCCGCTCCCCCCTTCCTGCATGAACCGCGTCTGGGGCGACGCCGATGCATTTCGCACCACCTATCTCACCCGCTTTCCCGGCTACTACGCCACCGGCGACGGCGGGTACGTGGACGACGACGGCTACGTCTTCATCATGGGCCGCGTCGATGATGTGATCAACATCTGCGGCCATCGCCTTTCCACTGGCGAGATCGAGCAGATCGTCGGCGCGCATCCGGCGGTCGCGGAATGCGCCGTCATCGCGCAACACGACGAGCTGCGGGGCGAAGTGCCGCTCGGCTTCGTCGTGCTCAAGCATGGCGCCGCCATTTCCGAGCCCGACTTGCAGGCGGAACTGGTGAGCCGCGTGCGGGAAAACATCGGCCCGATCGCTTGCTACAAGACGACGGTCGTCGTCGCCTGCCTGCCGAAGACGCGCTCCGGGAAGATCCTGCGCAAGACGCTCTGCCGCCTCGTCAACCGGCTCGAATACACGGTCCCCTCCACCATCGATGACCCGGCGGTCATTCCGCAGATCATCGAGACGCTCGGCGCGACCATTCATCGCTGAGCCGGGCCGGCTTCACCGCAGAATCAAAAAGCAGACCTCCAGCGGCTGCAGCGTCACCGATTGCTGCCACGGCTCGCGGCCGGCGGCGAGGTCGGTGCGGGTTGCTTGTTGGTCCATGCGCTGCAGGGTTGCTTCGTGCTCCAGCAGGGCCGCGCCGCGCGAGCTTGGGTTGATCGGCACGGCCACGGTTTGCGCTTGCGCGGTGAGGTTGACCAGGACGATCGCGACGCTGCCGTCGGCGTGGGAACGCGTGACGCTGTGGAGCACGCCGGGGAAGCGGACGAGTTGTTTTTCCACCGATTCCTTGAACTCGAAGACGGGCGGCGGCGGGGTGAGAGAGAGCGGCCGCAGATATTCGCCGGCGCGCAGCCAGGCATGGCCCTGGTCCGTGTAGGCCGTGAGCGTTTTTAGGAAGGCGAACTCGCGCGCGAACTCCGGCTGGAGGAGATAGAGGTTGGGGGACTCGCAGTAGATTCGCCCCGGGATCGTCCCCTCGAGAAACAGGGCCGCGCATTCCGGGATGAACGCCTCACCCGGCCCGAGCACGCGGCCATGGCCGAGGCTGTAGTCGCCCCAAATGGTGCGCGTGATCGGGACGTAGTTCGCGGTGACGTTGACCGCGTAGAGGTTGAGGTCGACCAGGTCGCGAAAGGCCTCGACCGGGTCTTCGCCGCTGAGGAAGGCCTCGGGATTGGAAGTCCGCATCGCCGCGAGGACCCGGCGGGCCATGACGCGCTGACCCGCGATGAGCGTATTCCCGCCGCCCACGGCATGGCCGTGATCCGGCGCGAAACACTCGGGCGCGCCCTTCCCAAAGCTGTCGAGGTAAACGCCGTCGAAGCCCCACTCCGCGACGGCGCGGCGGGAGAGCTCGGCCATGCGCGTTTGCGACCAGTCGGTGGCCCGGCACATCATCCCGAGCTGGGAGCCCGCGACGCCGCCGTACGCGACCGCGGCCCCCTTGGCGTCGCGCGTCAGCGCCCGGTGGGCGGCGGCGGCATCGGGCTCCGGCACGCTCTCGTCGTAGATCGCCGATTGCACGTAGGCCAACAGATGGATGCCCTGGTCGCGCGCTTCCTTCACGGCGTCGACGAGGCCGGATTTCGGCGGCAGCAGGTGGCCATGGCCGCCTTCGTCGAGGTTCGTGCTGCCTCCGGGTTTCTCCGTGCAGCCGTACCAGGTGCCGATGAACGGCCGGCCGTCGAAACTCCGGCTGAGCGAGCGAAGCGCGGTGAGATTATTGGCGACCGTGCGCTCCGGCTTGGTGGTGGAGGGGCGCGTGGCGAACGGCGCGCGCAGGAGCCACTCCGGGAGGTCACGCCGCTCCGCGAGCAGGCCGCGGCTCGCCCACTCCTGTTTCACCCACCACTCCCGGTAGAGACGCGCGGCGTCCCACCAGTCGCCGGAAAAAGGTCCGGTCACCACATCGTACGGGAGCGCGAAACGGTCGACGCCCGCGCCGCGATTGGCCGGGAAGTGCTGGACCGCGAAGACCACGGCGTCCGCCTGCGGATAGTTGCGCGTGGCGAACGACTTGGTGAAGCCGGCTCCATCCTCCGCCGCCAAATACAGGCCGCGCGTCGCAGTGCGCCCGTAGGCCGCCAGGAACTGAAACTTGGCCGACGGTCCGGGATAAGGGAGGTCGCCATCGGCGCGCGGAAAGCCTTTGCCGTAGGTCCGGAGCTGGCCCCGCCGGTAGGGCACGACCATTTGATTTTCAGCCGGCTCCGGGTCCACGGTGGCCACGGGGACCTGCGGGAAAGTGACACTCCACAGCCGCGCGCCCTGACCGAGGATCACCTCGATGCGCCACCTCACGAGCGTGGCGTGGGCGGCCAGGCCGGCACGGACGATCACCTTTCTCCCCTCCCCCTCCGCGGTCATTTCCAGCGTGCCGCCGGCCTCCTCCATTTTTGTCGCAAAGGAGAGCTTGTCCTGGTGGCCGGCCGCGACCACTTGCGGCTTGCTCGATCCGACCGGAGCGAGCTCAAAGGTCCACAGCGGAGTCGGCAACGTTTCGCGGATCAAGCCCGGCCCTCCTTTCTGCCACATCTCGAGCAAGGCGCCATCGTCCCGGCGCAGCAGGAAGGCGATCTGTCCGTTCGCGAGGCCGATCGCATCCGCGCGCTCCACGACGCGAACCTTCTCCTCGCCCGCCGGAAACAGCCGGCCGGCGTCCGCGGCCGGCGCCGGGGGCGCAGTTGCGACGAGCCCTCCTGAGACGAAGGAGAGGACAAGGCACCAGCATCGAGGGAGCATCGGGAGGAGTGGGTTGGGGGAGCGGAAGGCGGGGTGCCATGCGCTCTCTTAAAGTTGCCTCCAAGGCGGCCGGTCTGCCAGCTTCATCCCATGAAACGCCGCTCCCTTTCCATCTCGTACTGCTCGGTCGTCTTCGGCGCGTTCGGGCTCCTTTTCCTCGCGGCCGCGGCGCTGCAGACGACCTACCTCATCGGTGGAAAATTCGGGAATCCGTTGGTGCTGGGATTGTCCCTCCTCCTGGCCGGCAGCTTGATGACAACGGCCGCCGGCCTCTGGCGGCTCTTACCGTGGTCGCGCCTCACGGCATGCTGGATTTCAGGATTGGGCTTCGTCGCGGCCGCCTTGCGGATCTACACACCCCGCCTTCCGGAGTACGCGACCTATGGGCCGGCGGAATGGTTTGGCTTTGCCTTGAGCGCGCTCATGTTCGCCTTTCTTTTTCTGAGCCCGCTCTATTTCCTCACGCGTCCACACAATGCAGCCGCGTTTCAACCCTCCTGAGTTACGACCGGGGCCGGGCATGCGGGCGATTTCATGCATGGAGAGTTCCCCATGAAGACATTGCTGCTCGTGCTCCTGTTGAACGCCGGCTGGGTGTTCGCAGACGTCGAGCCGGAGTCCTTGCGAAAATTGACGGATGAACTCGGCAAGACGTTCTGGTCGCCACCGGAGAAAAGATTGGTTCGCGCCACCATCTAAGCCGTAACTATTCATTAGGCGCAGCCCCGCCACCGTGGCACGGGCATCCTGCCCGTGGGGCCGGCGGGCGTCTCGCCCGTCGAAGCGGAGGCTCACCGTTTCGTGGTGCTCTAATCAGCGGGCTGGATGCCCGCTGGCCCCACGGGCGGGACGCCCGTGCCACGGTGCCGCTCTGCCGCGGTCTTGCATAGTTACGGCTAAGAGTTCATGTCGGTTGAACGAACGGTGCAATACCGAGGCCTGGGCCGCGATCGCCATCGACTTCGGCGCGGACTGCCTCAGGGTCCGGTTGTGTCGTGCCCTCCCCTGCGCCTCAACATCCCTCCTCACGGTGCATCGGGCATCGAGCTCCTGGAATCCCGGATCGCGCCGGCGAACCTGGCGTTCGCGATCAGCGGCGGCAACGGACTGGGCCAGCGCATCCAGGATATCGGGGTGGATGCGGCCGGCAACAGTTACGTGGCCGGCACGTTTGAGGGCACCGTCGATTTCGATCCCAGCTCGCAGGTGGAGAGTCGCACGGCGGAGGCCGGCAACAGCGATGCGTTGAACGGGAATCAATACATGCGCGGCGATGTCTTCGTGGCCAAGTACACCGGCGCCGGCACGCTCGCGTGGGTCGATGTGATCAGCACCGAGCACACCGGCGGCGACCAGGGCGCGCGGCGGATCAACCTGACGGTCTCGCCTTCCGGGGACGTGTTCGTCTTCGATGACTTCGGGCCGACGGGCAATACCGTCGTCCAGTTCTTTGAGGGCGGGAGCGCCACCCCCGCCAAGTCCCTGGTCGAAAGTGCGGGTTCCAGCTACGCCCTCTATCTCGCGAAGATCGACACGTCCGGCCATTTCCTGTGGGCGCAGGAGTTCGAGGGGACCAACAACAGCGTCCTCAAAAACCGCGACGTGACGACCGATGGCGCGGGCGGCATCTTCATCGCCGGCGACATCCAGGGCGGAACGGTCGCCGGCTCCGTGACGTTCGGCGCGACCACGATCACCGGGGAATCAAATCAGGATAACCTCTACGTGGTCAAATTGCAGGACGGCGCGACGCCGACCGTCGTCTGGGCGAGCTCGCCCACCTCCCCGGTCGCGGCCCAGTTCGACAGCTCCGCGCTGGCGGTGGATCGCGTCACGGGCGCGGTCTCAATCGCGGGCGCCTTCGCGGGCTCGATCACTTTTTCGACGCCGGTCCCCACCACCCTCACCACACCGGCGCCCAATCCCAACGATCAACCCAAGATCTTCGTGGCGCAACTGGACTCCGGCGGGGCCTGGCAATTCGCGGACCTGATCGACAACGGCACGGTCGGTTCGAATACCACCCCCGGAGTCGCGGTCGACGGCTTGGGCAATACGTATGTGGCCGCGGCCTTCGGCGGCGTGCCGGATTTCGACCCCGGCCCGGGCGTCGCCGGTACCGCGTCGCTGGGCACCCAGGATGCGTTCCTGGTGAAGCTCGACGCGACCGGCGCCCTGATCCGAGCGCAGCAACTCGGCGGAAGCGGCGCGGAGGACAGCGCGCTCCCGCAGGTCACGCCGGACGGCCATGTCCATTTTGCGGTAATCTATCCCGGGACGATCGACCTCGACGCCGGGCCCGGCACCTTCACCCTCCCTTCCAAATCTCCCAGCACGCTGGCCTTGATCGAGCAGGACGCGGCGGGGAATTTCATCTCCGCGTTCGGCATCGACCTGACGCGCACCGCGACCGGCAGCGGCCTGTTTGCCGACACCGACCATGGCGGCGGCGGCACCGCCATCTTCGACGCGGCAGGCGGACTGCACGTCGCCGGCGCGTTCGTCCACTCCTTCGACCTCGATCTCGGGCCGGGCAAGACGACGCTGACGAGCAAGGGCGCCGCGGACTTTTTCCTCGCCCGGTATTTCCCCGGCGATCTCGTCGCGCAGGATTTGCAGCAGCCGGTGCTCGCGCAAAGCTTCTCGCTCGGCGCGGCGGGCGAGCAGACCGGTCTCGAGATTACGGTCGACGCGGCGGGGAACATGTACCTCGCGGGCATCTTCACCGGCACGGTCGATTTCGACCGCGGCCCCGGCGTGGTCGCGCTCACCAGTTCGGACCCGAATGGCAACCTCTTCCTCGCGAAATACGATGTGGCCGGCGCGCTGCAATGGGCGCAGCAGGTGAAAACGAGCCTCACGTTTCTCGGCACGGACGGCCCCGACCTCCACTTTGACCTCGATAATGCGGGCGAGGTCTTCTTTACGAGCGAGTACGGCCCTTCCGCGACGCTGGGCTTGTTCACGGTCAATAATTCCGATCCGCTGCCCACCGGCGGCACCCGCGATGTCTTGATCGCCAAGCTCGCGCCCGACGGCACGCCGCAGTGGCTGAAAACCATCGGCAGCACCGGCCAGGATGAGTTCGTCCACAGCCTCGCGGTGAATGCCGCGACGGGCGACGTGGTCTTCGGCGGCGAGTTCAAGGGCACCGTCGACTTCAACCCCGCCGGCGGCGCGCCGCGCACGGCCGCCAATCTGAGCGGCGGCACGAACGACAGCTACCTCGTCGAACTGGCCACGGATGGCTCGTTCAAATGGGTGCGGCAACTCTCCGGCGCGGCTGCGCAGATCTCCCTCCACTCGCTCGGGTTTCTCTCGGCGGGCGATGTCGCCGCGGCCGGGACTTTCCAGGGAACGGTCGATTTCAATTTCGCCTCGGGCGCGCCCGCGTTGCTGACGAGCACCCCGGCTTCGGCCGGCGAATTCGCCGACTACGTCGCGCGCTTCGATGCGCTCACCGGAAGCGTCGTTTGGAGCGACAGCTTCGGCGGTTTTCCCAACCACGAATCCTCGATCGTCCTCGCGATCAACCCATCCAACGAACTCTTCGTCGCCGGGGAGTTTACCGGCGCCCAGGACTTCGATCCGGGGATTGGGAAAAAGATTCTCATCGAGTCGGGCGGCGGGGAGGCGGCGGCGTTTCTGCAAAAGCTGGACGCGAATGGCGTGCTGCTCGGCGCGGTCGGCTTTGGCGCCGTGGGCGGGGCCGATTTCACCGTGGCACTCGACGGCGCGGGCGCGGTCTACATCGAGTCCAATCTCGGCGGCGGGAGCTCCGATCTCGATCCCGGCCCCGGGGTCGCCAAGCTAAGCCAAACGCAACGGACGGGCGGGATGCTGTTTGTCGCCCGCTTCGACACCGCGACTCTCGGTTTCCTCTCCGGTTACGGCATCCCGGCCATTGATTCCACGAGCAACGGACCAGAGAAGATCGGCACCGGCCTCGATCGAGGCTTTGGCTACGGCTTCTGCGTCGATGCG
>DASYIS010000055.1:0-12907 GCA_035997375.1 Chthoniobacteraceae bacterium | reverse complement strand
GGCTTGCTCATCGTGTTTTTCGGCACGCTGGCGCAGGTGGACATGGGCCTCTGGGCGGCACAGACGCGCTGGTTCCGGAGCTTCTACGTCGTCGGCAAGCTCGACATAACCGAAACGCTCCGGATCGCCGGCGATTTGTTTAACGCGCATTGGATCGTGCCGCATCGCCCGCACCTCATGCCTTGGGCATTCCCCGGCGGCTATCTGATTGGCTGGCTGACGATGATCAATCTGATCGCGGCCCACATCAAGCGCTTCCAGTGGGGCACGAAGAAGATTGGCATCCATCTCGCCCATGCCGGCGTCATCATCCTGCTGTTCGGCCAGTTTTTGACCGACAAGCTGGCGCGCGAAAGCCTGATGAGCCTGCGCGAAGACCAGACCAAGGTCTACTCCGAGTCGCACCGCGAGAATGAGCTGGTCTTTGCGAGCGACTTCGACGCGAACCGCGAGGAGGTCGTCTCGATTCCCGGCGATCTGCTGGCGAAGAAAAAGGAGATCACCCACGCGAAACTGCCCTTCACCATTCGCGTCAAGGAATACGCGCCGAACGGCGAGCTCACCTCGCGCGCGAGCCTGGCGAAGTCCGCCGGCCAACTCGCGACCGCCCTCGCCACGCTGGAGTCGCAATATTCCACACCGGAAGGCCTGCCGGCCCAGGCGGAGCGCGCGCTGGAGAGCAGCGGCCGCGAGGTCGTCTGGCGTGCGGCGTTGAAGGCGCTCGGCGAGCCCGACAAGGGCGACCTGGTCGCCATCGCGACGAAAATCTCGAAGGAACCCGAGCGCGCCGGCCGGCTCAATGCCGAGCTGAAGACGCGTTTCCGGGAGGAAATGCTGGCGCGCTTTGCGCAGGCGAGCCCCGCCCGGATGCGCCTTCCCTCCACCGAGGCCGCCGCGATGCATATCGCCGCCGCGCAGGCGCGCAAGGGTGCGCCGGCCTCGCCGGAGGCGTTCCCCAGGATCGCCTCGAACGGCTCGGGCCAGGAGGCGATCGTCACCAAGCTGGAGGAGGCGTCCGACATGGACACGCGCAACATGCCGTACGCCGTCCTCGAGTTGATCGAGAACGGCGCGAGCAAGGGGACGTGGCTCGTCACCCCCTGGATCGACAACCAGGAGATCACCGTCAGCGGGCGCACGTATCGCATGGCGTTCCGGTTCGAGCGCTACTACCAGCCGTTCAGCGTCACGCTGCTGAAGGCCACGCACGAGGTTTACCCCGGCACGGCCACCTCGGCCAATCCCGAGGGGATTCCGAAGAACTTCCAGAGCCGCGTCCTCATCACGAATCCGGAGCGGGGCGAGAAGCGCGAGGTCGATATCTACATGAACAACCCGCTGCGCTACGGCCGCCCGCAGCTCACGTATTACCAGTACCAGATGGGGAGCGACGAAACCGCGACCGGCACGCCGGTGGGAACGAGCACCTTTCAGGTGGTGAAGAACCCCGGCGCGAACGCGCCCTACGTCGGCTGCATCCTCGTCGGCGCCGGGCTGATCTATCAGTTCATGTATCACCTCGTCGTCTTCATCGGCCGGCTGAGCACCCCGCGTCCCCCGCCGCTGTCGGAGCCGGTGAAACCGCGTCGTGAGTCAACCCGCGCGCCGCAGCCGGTGCGGTAACGCCCTTCGAATGAGCACGCGCCTTTTCGAATACCCTCGTGCCCAAGGTGCACCGCTGCCGCAGGCAGCCTTGGCCCGGGGAGCACACGCGCCCCGCGTGTTCTGCCCGGCGCCCTCGCCGGGCAGCGTTCAACCCACTGCGGGTGTAAACTCACCAAGCGGTGTGCCGCGCACAACGGGATTCGGCGAGGGCGCCGAATCCGGCACGCGAGGGCGCGTGCGCTCCCCGGGCCGCTCGCGCTTCGCGCGCTCCACAGCCACGTTCCTGCTTAGCTAACTCATCCGTCCCATTCCCATGAAAAAGTGGTTACCACTCCTCGTCGTCCTCCCATTCGTCCTCTGGGTCGTGATCGCCTGGTGGCTTACGCCCAAGGATAAACCCGAGACCTTCGCCGTGCAGGAATTCGGCCGGCTGCCCGTCCTCACCAACGGCCGCATTCAGCCGATCGATTCGCTCGCGCGCAACTCGCTCCTGCAACTGCGCGAGAAACAGACCGCGAACTTGGAGCCGTGGAAGAGCGTCTTCTTCGAGCATCCGCAGATCATCTCCGGCACCGAGTGGGCGATGGGGATGATGATGAACCCGCAAAAAGCCGATCAGTGGCCCGTCTTTCGCATCGATCATCCGGAGCTCAAGAGCCTGCTCGGCTTGCCCGCGGAAGCCGACAAAGAGAAGCACGACGACGGCAAGCACTACTCGTGGAGCCAGCTCAGCCCGAAGCTCCAGGAGCTGCAGGACGAGTCGCGCCGCGTGAGCGCGCTCGAGGCGCCGAAGCGCAACCAGTTCGACAACGCCGTCTCGAAGCTCTGGAACGCCGTCGCCGTCTACATGCGCCTGCAAAACACCCTGCAGCCGCAAAACGCGAAAGACTGGGCCGCCGAGCAGGCCGCGTATCAGCAGATCATTCCCGCGGGCGTCGACGCCGTGCGCAATCAGCAGGCGGGCAAACCGTTCGACAAGGCGGTGTTCCAGCAGATCATGGAGGACATCCAGCGCTTCGACACCATGTCGCAGGTCGAGCCGCCGGCGCTCATTCCCCCGCCGGCCGCGGCCCGCGCGAGCAGGGAGTGGAAACGCACCGGCGCCGCGTTGCTGGAGGCGGCGCGGAAAGGCGGCGTCGACGACGAGCCGCAAAAGGCGATCAAGGCCTACGCCCGCATGGCGAGCGCGTACAAGAACGACCAGTGGGCGTTTTTCAACCAGGCCGTCGCCGACTATCGCGCGTCGCTCCTGCCGGCCTTCGCGACCGAGCTGCGCAAGACCGAGCGCGAACAGTTCTTCAACGCCTACGAGCCGTTCATCAAGGCGATGACCATTTACATTTTCGCGGGCCTCTGCGTGCTCGTCTTCTGGTTCGCGCCGCGGCGGTTCGAGCCGCTCCGCCGGGGCGCCTTCTGGCTCATGGTCCTCGCGTTCATCGTCCAATTCGGCGGGCTCCTCTTCCGCATGATCCAGGAGGGGCGGCCGCCGGTGACGAACCTCTACTCCTCCGCCATTTTCATCGGCACGGTCGCGTGCTTCCTCTGCATCTTCATCGAGGCTTTCTGGAGGTACGGCATCGGGATCATGATCTCGAGCATCGTCGGCTTCGGCACCCTCATCATCGCCCATCATCTCGCGCTCGCCGGCGACACCATGGAAATGATGCGCGCCGTCCTCGACTCGAACTTCTGGCTGGCGACCCACGTCGTCGCGGTCACCTTCGGCTATGCGGCGACCTTCGCCGCCGGCATCTGCGCCGTCCTCTACATTTTCCTGCGCGTCTTCACCCCGGTGCTGACGCTGATCCCCGAGATCAACAAGGTCTTCTCCAAGATCGCCTACGCCATCATCTGTTTCGCCGTCCTCTTCTCGTTCGTCGGCACCGTGCTCGGCGGCATCTGGGCCGATCAATCGTGGGGCCGCTTCTGGGGCTGGGACCCGAAGGAAAACGGCGCCCTCATCATCGTCCTCTGGAACGCCATCGTGCTCCACGCGCGCTGGGGCGGCCTCGTGCGGGAGCGCGGGCTCATGAACATGATCGTCTTCGGGAACATCGTCACCGCGTGGTCCTGGTTCGGCGTCAACATGCTCGGCATCGGCCTCCATTCGTACGGCTTCACCAGCGGCGAATCCAAGGCGCTCGGCCTCTTCATTCTCTCGCAAGTCGTCATCATCGGCATCGGCCTCGTGCCTAAATCGCTCTGGCCCGGCCACCGCGTCGTCCAGGCCGGCCTCCCGCCGCCGCTGCCGGCGTAGGGCGGCGGCGGTCCACGGAAGACGGCCCCCAAATGACCGCAGAGGCGCGGGCAAACTCGGCGCGCCAACCGAGTCGGCAGCCGCCCGCCCATAGGCGCAAGCTATGGAGCGGTCTCCGAGGAAGTATTGGCGCGCGCGCAAATTGGCGCGGATCGTCTCAGCCCCACTCTCATGAGCCAACGCATTGCACGATCCGGAGCCACCTCGGCTTTCTCGTCGCGCGCATGGGGCAATCCTTTCGAGCAGCGGGTCACATCCCGGTGGTCCTGACAAAAATATGATTACCAACACCACCGTCCCCGAAACCGACGAAATCGAAGCACACTGGCTGCTCGTCATCGATCATCGTGAAGCGCGCATCTTTCGCTCCAAGATGCACGGCGCGGTCCCGCAGGAAATTGCGCCGCACGACAAGGATGACTATTTTCGCCATCCGCAGGACTCGAAGGAATCTTCGCGCGGCAAGGAACGGCCCGATCCCAACACCTTCTTTGCCCCGATTGCCAAGGCGCTCAAGGGTGCCAAGAAAATCCTCGTCTTCGGCACCGGCAAAGGGATGAGCAGCGAAATGGAGCAATTCATCGCCTGGGCGAAAGCGAATCATCCCGCACTGGGCAAGAGAATCATCGGCTCGGTCAGGGTCGACCAGCAGCAGATGTCGCGAGATCAGTTGCTCGCGAAAGCGCGGGAATTCTACCTGCACGCCCTCACGGCCTGAGTTTGAGCCGCGCGCCGGCGTCGGCCGGGTTGTCGCCACGGCCCTGTGGGCATCAGCATATACCTAAGCCGTAACTATTCAGTTGGCGCGCAGAGCGGCACCGTGGCACGGGCGTCCCGCCCGTGGGGCCAGCGGGCATCCTGCCCGCTGATTGGAGCACCACGAAACGGTGAGCCTCCGTTTCGACGGGCGGGACGCCCGTGCCACGGTGGCGGGCGGCTAAGCTAAGCTTGCCGGCTCTCCGGCCCGCCCGCACATTGCAGGCGATGAACACCCAGCTCGCCGCCGGCCTCGCGAAGGCCGGCGTGCAGACCGCGCAACGCCATCTCTTCCTCTGCCTCGGGCCGGATTGCTGCGCGCCCGCCGACGGCGAGGCGACCTGGGAACACATCAAGCGCCGCGTGAAGGAGACCGGCCTCTCCTCGATGCGCACGAAGGCGTCGTGCTTTCGCGTCTGCAACTCGGGGCCGCTGCTCGTCGTTTACCCGGAGGGCGTGTGGTACCCGCACGTCACGCCGGAGCGCTTCGAGCGCATCCTTCAGGAGCACTTGCTCGGCGGCGTGCCGGTGGCGGAGTGGGTGCTGGCGACCAACTCGCTCGGCTGCGCGGCCGGCGGCTGAAAAATCTCCGCCGCCAGCAACTGCGCCATGCGCCGCTCGTATTCGCAGCGCGCGAGGAACCCCGTCTGCACGCGGCGCCAGAGCAGCGCGCACAGCCCGCCCCGTTGCCACGCCAGCCGGCCCGGCAGCGCGCCGACGATCTCCGGCCGGTCGTACGCCTCGAGAAAAGCAATCGCGCACGGCAGCCAGCGGTCCGCCGCGATGCGCCCGACCAGGTCCAGCAGAAAGCCCGCGACGTCATCCGCGTGCCGGACATTCGCCGGCAGCGTGGCGAGATGCGTCAGCTCGAAATCGATGATCCGCGCGCGCAGTTCATGTTCCTCCAACACGAAGTTCCCCGCGTGCGCGTCGCCGTGCGACCAAAGCGCGCCGAGTCCCGGCGAGTGCCAGGCGTGCGCGCGCCGCAGCTCGCGTCCCGCCGCCGCGGCGAGGCTCGGCGTCAGCCGGCCCGTGTCGAGGTAATCGGTGAGGCTGATGCCGGGCAGCACCTCCGCGCTCATCGCGCGCGCCCCCTCCACGTGCGCCGTGAAACCCTCGCCGCCGTGCAAGCCGATAAAGCACTCCACCTCCCACTGCTGCCACGCGCTCGTCGGCAGGATCGCGCGCAGCGGCGCGCCGGCCACGGCGAAAAACCCGTTCGCCACCCGCAGGATGACCTCCGCCGTGAGCCGCCGTTTCTTCACCCAAAAGGAACGCCCGGCGTGCGCCTCCCGCCGCATGGAATTCACCTTCACGCCCTCGGTGAGGAGGCTGAGGGCGTGTTTAAGGGAGGTCATACGGGCGAAGCACCGTGCCGCATGTCGCGCGCGAGGGCAATAGGGGACGGCCATGCCCGCAAATCTTCGTCTTAATCCTGCTCCTGCTCCTGCTCCTGCTCCTGCCCCTGATCGGATTCCGCGCTCCTGCAGAAATCCGGCAGGGATCAGGAGCAAGAGCAGGAGCAGGAGGAAGATTTGAGCCGCTTGCGGCCCCCAGCGACCGGGACGACATTATCCCGAGGGCCTCCTTCCATGCGTCACTTTCTCGTCTGCCCGCCGGATCACTACGGCATCGAGTATGTCATCAACCCGTGGATGGAGGGAAATGTCCACCGCTCTTCGGAGCCGCTTGCCCGGCGTCAGTGGCACGACTTCACTCGCTGCCTCGCCGAGCACGCCGCGACAGAGACCGTCGCGCCGCAAGCCGGCCAGCCCGACATGGTCTTCACGGCCAATGCGGGTCTGGTGGTGGAGAAGCACTTCGTCCCGAGCCGCTTTTTTCATCCGGAGCGCCGGGGCGAGGAAGCGCACTTCCGGGACTGGTTCGCCGCGCACGGCTACACGATCCACGAGCTGCCGCCGGACCTCCCGTTCGAAGGCGCCGGCGACGCCCTGTGGGATGCCACGCGCGACGTGCTTTGGGCCGCCTACGGCATGCGCACGGAGTTGGCGGCGCACCCGCGGATCGCGGCGGCCCTCGGGGTCGAGGTGCTTTCGCTGCGCCTCGTCGACCCGCGCTTCTATCACCTCGATACCTGCTTCTGTCCGCTGGAAAACGGGACGCTCCTCTACTGGCCGCCCGCCTTCGACGCCTACTCGAATCTGCTCATCGAAAACCGCGTCCCGGCCGCGCAGCGCCTCGCGGTGAGCGATGGGGATGCGATTCACTTTGCATGCAACGCCGTCGACCTCGGCTCCCGGCTCCTCCTCAATCGCGCCGGCGAGGATCTGTGCCGCCGCCTGCGCGAAGAGGCCGGCGTGGAGGTCCTGCAAACGCCGCTCGACGAATTCCTCAAGGCCGGCGGTGGCGCCAAATGCCTGACGCTCCGCCTCGACGAACCCGCCCCGCGCGACCGTGCGCGCGCCGGCTCCACGGTCGAGCTGCGCGAGCTGCAAATGCGCGGCCATCTGCTCGATTCCGGCCTCCTCGATCGCGCGCTCGAGACGACCATCGCCGGCGGCGGCAGCTTCCGCATTCTCGATTTCGCCCTCGGCCGGCAGCGCCAGAGCACCTCCTCCACCACGATCCAGATCTCCGCGCCCGCGCACGAGCTGCTCGAGAAAATCACCGCGCAGCTCCTCACCCTCGGCGCCGTCCTGCCCGCGCGGGCCGAGAGCGACGCCACGCTCGCTACGGTCACGCAGGATGGCGTGGCGCCCGACGACTTTCACGTCACGACGATCTACCCCACCGAGGTCCGCGTGCGCGGCCAGTGGGTGCGCGTGGCTGGCCAGCGGATGGATGGCGTCATCGTGGTGAACGGCGACGGCGCCGCGCAGTGCCGGCTCATCCGCGACCTGCGGCGCGGCGAGGAGATCGTGGTCGGCAGCAGCGGATTGCGGACCGTGCGGCCGGCGGAAGCGCGCGAGCGCCGCGGCGCGCTGGCCGCGGAGGAATTCAGCTTCATGGGCGCGGGCGTTTCCAGCGAGCGGCGCGTGGAACTGGTGGTGGAGCAGATCGCCTGGGAACTGCAGCGGCTCCGCGAGCGCGGTGGCCGCACGGTCGTCGTGCCCGGCCCGGTGGTCATCCATACCGGCGCCGGCGAGCATTTGGCGTGGCTCATCCGGCACGGCTACGTCCAGGCGCTGCTCAGCGGGAACGCCGTCGCGGTCCACGACATCGAGCAGGCACTCCTCGGCACCTCGCTCGGCGTTGATCTCCAGCGCGGCGTGCCGGTGCATGGCGGCCATCGCCACCACCTGCGCGCCATCAATGCCATCCGGCGCTCCGGCAGCATCGCCGCCGCGGTGGCCGACGGCACCCTCACGCGCGGCGTTTTCTATGAGTGCGTGCAACACGGCGTCCCGTTCTCGCTCGCCGGCTCCATCCGCGACGACGGCCCGCTGCCCGATACCCAGATGGATCTCCTCCAGGCGCAGGCCGACTACGCCCGTCTCCTGCAAGGCGCGGAGATGATCCTCATGCTCTCCTCCATGTTACATTCCATCGGCGTCGGCAACATGACGCCCGCCGGCGTGCGGCTCGTCTGCGTCGACATCAACCCCGCCGTCGTGACGAAGCTCGCCGACCGCGGGTCGCTGGAATCGCTCGGCGTGGTCACGGACGTCGGGCTGTTCTTGAGCCTGCTCGTGCAGCGGCTGAAGACGCTGTCCGCCGGCTAATCTTCCTCTTCCTCTTCCTCTTCCTCCATTGATCCGCTCCACCAACTTTGTCCCCCGTCCGCCGGAGCCGGACAAAATTGGTGGAGCGTTTGGATAGAGGAAGAGGAAGAGGAAGAGGAAGAGGAAGAGGAAGAGGAAGATACCGCAGCAGACATGCATCGCACTGGACGCACCCACTGCGATCCACTATCCATGCACCCCTCAGCTTCCGTTTGATGAAAGTTTCCGATCTGCGCGGCATTCTCCAGTACGTCCCCCGCTTCCGCGAAAAGGTGTTCGTGATCGCCGTCGATGGAGAGATCGTCGCCTCGCCGAACTTCAGCAACATCCTGCTCGATATCGCGGTGCTGCGTTCGCTGAGCATCAAGGTCATCATCGTGCATGGCGCGAGCGCGCAGGTGCAGCGGCTCGCCGGCGAGCGGCATCTCGCGATCACGAATGCCGACGGCACCGGCATCACCGATGAAGCCACGCTCAAGATCGCGATCGAGGCGGCGACCTGCGTCATGCACGAGGTGATGGAAGGGCTCACCTCCGTCGACCTGCGCGCGGCGTACGCGAATGTCATCATTGCGCACCCGGCGGGCATCCTGGGCGGCGTCGATTTTCAGCAGACCGGCAAGGTGGAGCGGATCGACACGAAAACCCTGCATTTCCTGCTCAACGAGGGGATCGTCCCCGTCATTCCGCCGCTCGGCTTCGATGGCGAGGGGCGCACCTTCCGCGTCAACTCCGACGGCATCGCACTCGAGGTCGCCGAGGCCGCGGATGCGATGAAGATCATCTTCCTCGCCACCCCGGGCGTGCTGCAGGTGGGCGACGATTTGATCCGCCAGCTCTCGATCTCCGAGACCGACGAGATCACGAAAAAGAAGCGCCACCTCGTCGAGCCGACGCTCCTCTCCAAGCTCGAGCACGCGGCGCGCGCCTGCCGCAACGGCGTCCCGCGCGTTCACCTGCTCGACGGCCTGCTCAACGAGGCGCTGCTCTCCGAGATCTTCTCGCATGAAGGGATCGGCACCATGGTCTACTCGAACGAGTACCAGCAGATCCGGCGCGTGCTGAAAAAAGACGTGCGCGCCGTGCTCGCGCTCATCCGGCAATCGGTCGACAGCGCCGAGCTGGTCAAGCGCACCCGCGCCGACATCCTCGCGCATCTCGAGGACTATTGGGTCCTGGAGATCGACCGCAACCTCGTCGGCTGCGTCGCCCTGCACCTCTATCCCGCGGAAAAGATGGCCGAGCTCGCCTGCCTCTACGTCCACAAGGCGAGCGAAGGCCAAGGCTACGGCCGCAAGCTCATGGCCTTCGCCGAGCAGCTCGCCGCCGAGCGCGGCATGTCGTACATCTTCGCCCTCTCCACGCAGACCTACAGCTACTTCCAGCAAAAAGGCGGCTTCGCGGAAGTCGGCGCGCAAGAGCTCCCCGAAGAGCGCCGCAAACGCTGGGAAGCCAGCGCGCGCAACTCGAAGATCCTGCGGAAAGCGACGGCCGGCCGCGAGCCTCGGTTGGAGTAGGCGGGCGCCCGCACCGGCGCTGCCGCGGAGTCTCCGTGATCAAATCGACCAAATTGACCGAATTGCCCCAAGTCAGTCCGGTCAATAAAGTCACTGCGGTCAACGCTCCCACTCCATGCCCGAGCTCTTCGACAAACACGGCGGGTTCCGCCGGCTCCACTCGTTCACGCTGGCGACCATCGTGCAACTCGAGACGCTGCGGTTTTGCCGCCGGTTCCTGACCCACGACCACCGCGCGACGGGAAAATTCTACGACCCGAAAGGCCGCCAATACGACCAGATGACCCAAGCCGCCCGCAGCGGCCGCCAAAACATCATCGAGGGCTCGGAGCGTTCATCCACCTCGAAGGACACCGAGATGAAACTCACCGACGTTGGGCGGGCCAGCCTCAGCGAATTGCGTGGCGACTACGAAATCTTCATCCTCGACGGCGGTTCTCTGCCGTGGTCCTGCCATTCGCCGGAGGCCCGGGCCGTGAACGCCGTCTCGCTGGATGCCGCGCCGTTCACGGATGACATGGTGCATGAGTCCGCCCGGCACGCGCTCGCCCAGCGCCAAAAGTACGCTCTCTGGCTCGACGCGGAAGACCCGTTGGTGGTCGCCAATGCGATGCTCATCATCATCGGCCGCGCCCTGAACATGCTCAAAAACCAGATCGCGGCCCAGGGCGAGGCCTTTGAAAAAACCGGTGGCTTCAGCGAACGGCTGACCTCCCGGCGCCTCGCCGCTCGCGAAGCGCAGCGCGATGAGGCGCCTTCGCCCGCCTGTCCCCTCTGCGAAAAACCGATGCGCCTCCGCCAATCCGCCAAAGGCGAGTTCTGGGGCTGCAGCACCTATCCGGAGTGCAAGGGTCACCGCCCCAAATAATCAGTCGTCATTCCGTCAACCCGGTCATCCCTGTCAACCCAGTCACCCTGCCCGCCCGCGCCCCTTCCTCCAAACCACCGCTGGAATCCTGCTGCTGCTGCTGACGCCGGCGACGGCGCGCCCTGGAGAGCGCGGGTGGCTTGCTTGGCGAAGAGTTCGCGCCCCCCGCCGGCGGGAAAAAAGCGGTCCGCCGCGAGGCGTCACTCACCGGTGCCGTTTCAAGAACCTCCGCACCTCGTCGTGATCTCCCAGCGTGTGGAAATAGAGCACCCTGGAGGGCGCCGTTCCCCTGAAGCCTGACAGCGGCGGATGCGCGGAGCTCACCTCGAAGATGAGCCGCCGTTTCAACCCTTGGCGGCACTCGCAAAAGCCGTGCCCGAGATCGCGCACGCCGAGTCCCCGGTGCGCAAGCACATCGCCCAAGGAGTCGCACACCCCGCGGATCAGCTCCCCGATCGCCTGTCGTACCGCCTTGGGCAACGCGCGCAGCGTCTCCAGCAAGGCGGGATCGAGATCCGCCTCACAGCGCGTCCTCGATGCGGGGTATCCCCCGGGCGCCCGCTCAGTCCAGCCAATTCTCCACGCGCAAGCCGGGCACCTTCTCGAAATCCACGTATGCGCGAATTTGTTCCCTCCCGGCCGTCAGGCGGTTGATGAGCGCCAGCCAGCCCGCCGTGGCCTCCTGGACCGTGATGATCGTGGTGAACAGTCCAGTCGCCCCTCCGTGGCGCGCCGCTCGATCGCGGCCGCATGATCCACCCCTGCGCCACCTCCCGGAAATGATTGGTATCCAGCGCGGCGAACATAAACCTACCGGCCCTCTTCATTCGCCCTGTCCCGCCATTCGGCCCCCAGTCTCATGGCTTCGTCAAAGAGCTCGTCGTTCCTGGCAAAGCCGATGGCGTCCCGCCACGTCCCCTTGGAGGGCTGGACTTGGCTTTCCAGCGCCTCCACGCGCTTCTGCAAGTCGGACAACCGCTACTCGATCAACTGCGTGCTCATGCGCTTGAAGGTGCCATCCGAGCTCTCATTTCGCAACCTCCGATGGCCTTACCCCCAGCCAAGCTCGTACTTGCCCCCACGGCCGCCTCTCCGAGCCGGGCTGCGACGAAGCTTAGGCATCCGTTTTTCCGCCATACCATTGGCGATCGGCCTCCCTCAGCATGAGAACCCCGCCGTCGCTCGACATGTTGCAGTCCTCGAAATTCGCCTCGAATTTGCGGCGATCGAAGCTTGAGCGAACGCTTACTGTCTTCTTCGGGATCTTGCTCTTTTTGGTTTCGGTGAGGGGGCGGCCTTTCTCGGCACAGCGCGGATGTCCAACCAGCGATGGATCAAATGGAATGGGCTTTGAGGAAATGTTCTCTCGAATGAGTGCCCAAGCTTGCTAACTCCATTGGCAGCGAAGTCGCCTTCAAGTCGGAGATGGGCGACGGATTCGTTCGCCAAATGAGTATTCACCGCGCCGAGCACGTCAGGCAATTCCATGTCCTGAACGAAGCCAATCATCATGCCTCCACTCATGTGATTTCCATATCGCGAGAGGGGTGAACGAAAACGCCGAACTCCACCGGTGACATATTGAAGGTTCAAATCCCAACCTGATTGCGTTTTGCCGCCAAGACGCTTGCACTCGATTGCGAACGACTTCTCTCGGTGACGGTCATCGGCGGCACCCTCGTCATCATGAATCCACTGGATGTCGGGCCGTTTGTCCTCGAACGGTTCCAGTTCCTCCGAGTCCGGGTCTGGAAGATTCTGCGTCTCGAACATGGGGCGTTCGTAGAGCCCATTGGGATCCAGCGCTCGACGAGCGGTAACAGTCGTAAAATGGAGTTCACGCACGAGCATGCGCTCAGAGACGGGAAGCTCGCTTCTCTCCCGGAGCAGCAACAAAGCCCGATCGAAGACGGCAATGTAGTGCGCCCGGCGAGTCAGCCACAACTCGCGCTTGACCAAAGACGGACGGGGGCCGTTGCCATTCATGCTTTTTTGTCTGCCAGTTGCATTGCACGCGCGATGGTTGCGTCCGCATCTTCCCGCGCCATGCTGCGCGTCCAGTGCCTCACCTCATTGCGCTTGATGATGAGTATCTCATGCTCGCTTACAGCGCGGACAAAAGTGTCGGTATAGATCGCGCGGCGGGTGCCAATCGGAACCAGCGAGCGGTTGTTGATGCGCTTAAGCACATCTTGCCACGACTTCGGTGCGGCATCCTGCG
>DASYIS010000054.1:0-8059 GCA_035997375.1 Chthoniobacteraceae bacterium | reverse complement strand
GCCGGCCGTGGTCGGGTACGGCGGCCTGCGAGTGGTGGGTCAGGTGCGCCTCTCGGTGGATGCCGGCTGGGGCTCCGGCGGCCTTTCCTTTAGCAATACCGCGGATGGATCGAGCGGCGGATTTCTGGCGCGAATCACCGGGACGAACGCCATCTTTATGCGACTCCCGAGCGAGACCTCCTCCGCGCCGCCGTACTTTCTCATCGTGAGCAGCAGCGAAGCGGAGCTTGTGAAAATTGACGACGGCGGCGACATCGAGGTCCTGACGGCGAGTCGGGGCATCATTTTAAAGTCTCCAGATGGAACTCGCTTCCGGGTCACGGTTGACAACGCAGGCGCACTCTCCACCACCTCGCTTTGAGAAGAGAGACGCGGTCAGACCCGGCGCTCCCCTGATTGTTTTTTTCTCGTAACCTTCACGCGTTCTGACAAAAAGACCCGCTTCATGCCTGTCGTCGCGCGCATCTCTGCGATCTGGAGCAAACAGAAACTGTTCGTCGCAGTCTTCTTTTTGCTCATCGGCGCGTACTTCTTTTTCGACGGCACCTTCACCTACCCCAGGAGCAACCAGCGCTGGGACGCGCAGTCGGATTTCGAAAAACGCGGCAAGCAGGAGGAGTGGCCGGCCTTTGCCGCCGCAAAAGGCTGGGTGACGAAGAAACCGGAGAAGCGCTACGAGACGGGCGACATCGTCTCGCAATTCGTCTTCGGCGGCGTGGCGACCGTGGCGGGCGTGCTGCTCCTGATCTACTGGATGACGCAGCGGAAGCGCCTGTTGAAGATCGACGAGGGCGCCGTCTACACCCCCTCCGGCGCGCGCGTGCCGTTTGCCTCGATCCGCGGGCTGGGCAAGAAACGCTGGGACACCAAGGGCATCGCCATCGTGCGCTACGAGGACAATGGGCGGCTGCTGCAATTTGTCGTCGACGACTACAAGTACGAGACCGAGCCGGCCCGGCAGATCCTCGACACGATCGAGCAACAGTTGACGGCGAAGAACGACCACGCGGCGTGAGGGGGAAGCAATCAGTAAGCAGTGGGCAGTGATCAGTCCCTGCATTCCGCGGCGGCCCTTCCCGACGCTCGGGACTGATTACTGCCCACTGCTTACTGATTACTTTCTCCTTTCCCCCTCGACACGCGCGGCCTCTTTCCTCATCGTCCGACATGGAACAGACGTCGATCGATTCTACTTTCTACCAGCCGGCCGATTGCTTCTTCGCGGCCCAGGACGGGACGGCCCTGACCTACGACGACGTCACGCTCGCCACGCTCTACTCCGACGTCCTCCCGCGCGAAACCGTCCTCGACACCAAGCTCGCGGAAGGCCTCGAGCTCCACATCCCGCTCGTCTCCGCCGACATGGACACCGTCACCGAGGCGCCGATGGCGATCGCGATGGCGCTGAGCGGCGGGCTGGGGCTCATCCATTGCAACATGCCCGAGCGGGAGCAGCTTTCCCAGGTCAGCCGGGTGAAGAACAACGTCCACGGCCTTATCCAGGAGCCGATCAAAGTCTCGCCCGACCAGCACATCGGAGAAGTGCTCGAGATGGTCGAACTGAAGAACTTCTCCTTCCGCACGTTCCCGGTCGTCGACGGGCACGACCGGCTTCTCGGTCTCCTCCCCGGCCACGCGGTCCGCCCGCGCTACGCGGCCACGCTGGTCGGCCAGGCGATGACACCGCGCGCGCAGGTGCAGACCATCCGCGAGTCTGAGCTCGGCGCCGACCCGATCGCGCGGGCGGACCGGTTCTTCAGCGAGCACGTCGGCATGCACAAGCTGCTCGTCGTCAGCGAAACCGACGAGCTGCGCGGGCTCTTCACCATCTCGGACATCGAGCGCATTTTGCACGAGCGCTACTCGCAGTTGAAGCCGGCGCGCGACGCGCAGTTCCGCCTGCTCTGCGGCGCCAGCGTCAGCGCCACGCGCTCCGCCTCCACCGGCGACCTCGACCGCGACCGCATCGTGGAGCACGTCGGCGGGCTCCTCGAGCGCGGGGTCGACCTCGTGGCGCTCTCGACCGCGCACGGGCACTCGCTCGGCGTCGGCGACGCCATCCGCATGCTGCGCGAAGTCTTCCCCGCTCTCCCCCTCATGGCGGGCAACGTCACGAGCGCGGCGGGCGTCGCTTTCCTCGCCGAGGCGGGCGCGAATGTCGTGAAAGTCGGCCAGGGCCCCGGCTCCATCTGCACCACGCGCATCGTCGCCGGCGTCGGCATCCCGCAGCTCACCGCGCTCTATATTTGCGCGCAGGCGGCGAAGGAGCACGGCGTCTCGATCATCGCCGACGGCGGGATCACGAAATCCGGCGACATCGTCAAGGCGCTCACCCTCGCGGGCGGCGTCATGTGCGGCGGCCTGCTCGCCGGCTGCCCCGAGGCGCCCGGCCAGATCATCGAAATCAACGGCAAGATCTACAAGCAATACCGCGGCATGGGCTCGCACGCCGCCATGCGCGCCGGCAGCGCCGCCCGCTACGGCCACGGCTCGCGCGACGCCTTGCGCAAAGTCGCCGCCGAGGGCGTGGAGGCTCTGAAGGAGCTCTCGCCGCCGCTCGACTCCGTGCTCCACCAGCTCACCGGCGGCCTGCAAAGCGGCATGGGCTATCTCGGCGCGCGCAACCTCGCCGAGCTTCGGCAGAAGGCCCGCTACATCCGCGTCACCCCCGCCGGCCAGCGCGAGAGTGCGCCGCATGACGTGATCGAGATGAAGGCGAGCTCGTGACGCGCGAGCGAAGCCACTACCCGCCACTCGACCGCCCGAACAGCATCCGTAAAAACGTCGCATCCGAGAACTGCCCGAAGTTCCCGAACCTCACCACCACCAGCTCCATCGAGGGCACGACATACAGCCGCTGATTCCCCGACCCGATCGCGGCCACGAGATCGGAGGGGGCGTCGCGGCAGAGGCAGGCGCCGCTCCAGTCCTGCTCGTTCCACTTGCGGTTGAGCATGTTCTCCACGTCGACTTCGCGGCCGCCTCCTGCGTTCACGTTGTTCCAGAAACCCATGCCGAAACAGCGGTTCGCGCCGCTCCCGCGGAAACAATTGGCGAGCGAGCCCGCGGCGATCACAGGCCGGCCGCCATTCAGGATGAGCTGGCCCTCCTTGGCCCATTGCTCCGCGGTGAGCATGATCCCGGAAGCGAGGAGCGGATTGCCCTGGCCGTCCGCGAGGTAGCGCTGGCTGCCGAGGCCGAGCGGATGGAGGACTTTCTTCTCGAGGTACTTCGTCGGCGTGGTGCCGTGCGCGGCGAGCTTGCGCTTGAGGTACTCGTCGAACACCTGCAGCGCCGCCGGCCCGTAGATGAAGCGCGCGCCCGGCTCGGCGACCATGCTCGCGCGCAACGCCGCGCCATTTCGGTCGGCGAAGCCGTTGTCGTGGAGGCCGAAGAGCGGCTCGAGTCCGCTGGTGAAGCTGAGGAGCTGGCGCACCGTCACGCGCGCCTTGCGCGGGTCTGCCTGCCACTCGGGAATCGTGTCGGCCACGCGCGCGTCGAGATCGATGATCCCCTCCTGCGCGGCGGCGAGCGCGGTGAGAATCCAGAAGCCCTTGGTGCCGCTGTAGATCTTGTGCGCCGACCGCTCGCCGCTGGAGAAGAGCGTCTTTCCATGTTGGATGACGAGCAGCCCCGCGCCGCTCCGCGCGGCGGAATACGCGGCCGCCGCCTGGATGCCGGAGGCATTGAGCTCGCCGGCCCGCACGGAGCAGCACACGCCAAGAATTAGCAGGGCAACCAAAAGACTGCGAAGCGTCACCATAGCGACGCGCAAGGTCGCGAGCTGCGCCGGGGTCCACAAGCCGAAACTGCGGGGTGTCGCCCTGACTTGCGGGGTGATTGAAGCTGGGCGCGCGCTCAACTCTTCCTCATCATCTTCATCTTCATCCGCGTCCCGCCTCCTTCATTCCTCGCTCCTGAAGATGAAGATGAAGATGAAGAAAATGAGGAAGACTTTTCCTGCCAGCCTCCGCTTGTGACCACGCCCACCGATCTTTCCACCTTGCTCTCACAGCCCGAGCCCATCCTCGCGCTCGCGCCGATGCAGGAGGTGACCGATCTCCCGTTCTGGCGCCTGATGGCGGCGCGCGGCGGCGCAGACCTCTATTTCACGGAGTATTTCCGCGTCCACTCCACCTCGCGGCTCGATCGCCCGATCCTCGCTTCCATCACCGAAAACCCCACCGGCCGGCCGGCGATCGCGCAGATGATCGGCAACGACATCGAGGGGCTCGTGCGCACCGCGCGCGAACTGCAGCGCCATCCCGTCGCGGGGGTCGATCTCAACCTCGGCTGCCCCGCGCCGGTCGTTTACAAGAAGTGCGCCGGTGGCGGTTTGCTGCGCGAGCCGGCGCGCGTCGATGCGATCCTCGGCGCGTTGCGCGATGCGCTGCACGTGCCCTTCACCGTCAAGACGCGGCTCGGCTTCAGCGACCCGGCGGAGTTCGAAAAACTGCTTCCGATCTTCCAACGCCACTCGCTCGATCTCCTCACGGTCCACGGCCGCACCGTGACCGAGGGCTATCGCGGCGACGTGCACTACGACTGGATCGCCGAGGCGGTGCGTGCCATGCCGTGCCCCGTGCTCGCGAACGGTAACATCGATTCGCCGGCCAAAGCGGAAGCCGTCCTCCGCGAGACCGGCGCGCGCGGGCTGATGGTCGGCCGCGCCGCGATCCGCAACCCGTGGCTCTTCGAGCAAATCCGCCAACACCGCCGCGGCGAGCCGCCCACCATCCCGCGCGGGCGCGACGTGCTCGACTACGTCCGCACGCTCTACGACGCCGTGAATTCGCCCGACGTGACCGAATCGATGCAGGTGCAAAAGATGAAGCGCTACATGAACTTCCTTGGCCTCGGCGTCGACGCCACCGGCCGCTTCCTCCACGAAATCCGGCGCGTGACCACGCGCGCGGATTTCTTCCGGCTGTGCGAGGAGTTTCTGGATCACGACGAGCCGATGCCGCTGGAGCCGTTCAGTAATCAGTTAACAGTGGCCAGTGATCAGTCCTGCAATCCGTGACAGACGCGCTAACTTTGGACGCGGCGCGTTCTCGACTTACTGATTACTGCCCCACTGATTACTGATTACTTCCGCTCCATGTCCGACCTCTTCGATCTCCCCGCCGACGTCCCGCCCGCGCCGGCGGCCAATGCGCCGCTCGCGGAGCGGATGCGGCCGCGCTCGCTGGAGGACTACGTCGGGCAGGAGCACATCCTCGCGCCGGGCAAACTGCTGCGCCGCGCGATCGAGGCGGATCGCATTTCGTCGATCATCATCTACGGACCGCCGGGGACCGGGAAAACGACACTCGCGCAGATCATCGCGCAGAGCACGCGATCGCGGTTCGAGCGGCTGAGCGGGGTGGAGAGCAATGTCGGCGACATCCGGCGCGTCATCGCCACCGCGGCCAATCGGCTCAAGAACGGCGGGCCGAAGACGATCCTCTTCATCGACGAAATCCACCGCTTCAACAAGGCGCAGCAGGACGTGCTGCTGCCCGATGTCGAGAACGGCACCATCCGCCTCATCGGCGCGACGACGCACAATCCGTTCTTCTACATCAACAGCCCGCTCGTCTCGCGGTCGCAGGTCTTCCAGCTCGAGCCGCTGTCGCCGGCGCACCTGCTGCCGCTGCTGCGGCGCGCCTTGAGCGACCCCGCGCTGGGGCTCCTCGGCACGCCCGTCCAAGCCGACGAGGACGCGCTCGTCCATCTCGCCACGGTGGCCGACGGCGACGCGCGCAAGTGCCTGAATTCGCTCGAGCTCGCAGTGGTCACCACGCCGCCGGGACCGGACGGCGTAATCCATCTCACGCGCGAGATCGCGGAGGAAAGCATCCAGCGCAAGGCGATCGTCTACGACGGCGACGGCGACGAGCATTACGACACGATCTCCGCCTTCATCAAGAGCATGCGCGGCAGCGACCCCGACGCCACGCTCTACTGGCTGGCGAAGATGCTCTACGGCGGCGAAGACATTCGGTTCATCGCGCGGCGGATCGTCATTTGCGCGAGCGAAGACATCGGCATGGCCGACTCGCAAGCGCTCGTCGTCGCCGTCGCCGCGCAGCAGGCGGTGGAATTCGTCGGATTGCCGGAAGCGCAGATTCCCCTTGCCCACGCGGCCGTCTACCTCGCCACTGCGCCGAAGAGCAATCGCGCCTACGAGGGCATCCTCGCCGCGAAAAAAGACGTGGAGACCGGCGTCACCCTCGCCGTCCCGGAGTACCTGCGCGACAAGCATCATCCCAAGACCGCCGGCGCGCCGAAAGCCGCGAAGTACAAATACGCGCACGACTACGAAGACGCCTACGTCCCCCAAGCCTACCTCCCGCAAGGCCGACGCTACTACCACCCGAGCGAGCAAGGCGCGGAGCGGAAGGTGAAGGAGCGGCTGGAGTATTGGCGGGCGGTGTTTGAGCAGGGGAAATGACGAATGACGGGCCAGATGACATGACATGGGAGTCAGGTAAGTGACAGCACATTAGAGTCAGTGCCGACTGGGAAGGGTGATAGAGCGAGGAATGAAAAACGGTGGCGGAACGCCGCGCGGAGTGGGTGCAAGCCGTGCGCCAGGGCGAGTCGATGCGGGCGGTCGCGCGGCGGTTTGGCGTGGCGCTGGGCACCGTGCAACGGTGGGTGCAGCGCGCCGGGGATCAGCCGCTGAAAACCGTGGCGTGGGCCAACCGGTCGCGGGCGCCCCGGCGCGTCGCCAACAAGACGGAGGCGAGTCTGGAGCGGCGCATCTGTGCCCTGCGCAAGGAGCTGGAAAAGGAGAGCGCGTTGGGGTTCCGCGGGGCGGAGGTTATGGCCGAGCAGTTGCAGGAGCAAGGGCTCCCGGTCGTCCCCAGCGTGCGCACGATCGGCCGCATCCTCGCGCGCCAAGGCTTGCTCGACGCGCGGGGGCGGGTGCGCCGGCCCGCGCCCGCGCCCGGCTGGTATCTGCCGGCTCTGCGCGGCGGCGGGGCGGAGCTGGACAGTTTCGATGTGATCGAGGATTTGCCGCTGGAGGGCTTTGGCTTGTGCCAGGTGTTCACCGCGCGGGCGCTCTTGGGCGCCGTGGTGGGGGCGTGGCCCGCGGCGCAAACGAACACGACGGAGAGCGTGGAGTTTATGCAGGAACATTGGCGCGGCGCCGGCCTCCCGGGGTTTGCCCAGTTCGATAACGACACCCGCTTTCAGGGTGGACATAACCATCCTGACGTCGTGGGGCGCGTCATGCGTTTGTGCCTGGCCCTGGGGGTGACGCCCGTCTTCGCGCCGCCGCTCCAGCAGGGCTTTCAGGGGATGATCGAGCACTTCAACGGGCTCTGGCAGAAAAAGGTCTGGCAACGCTTTCACCACAAGAGCCTGGAGGCGCTGCAGGGCGCCTCGCGTCGCTTCCTCGACGCCTACCAGCAGCGCCTCGCCCGCCAGCGCCCGGACGCCCCGCCCCGCCGCCCTTTCCCCACCGATTTCCAGCTGGATTGGCAGCGTCCGCTGCACGGTCAGCTCATCTACGTGCGGCAGACCGACCAGCACGGAAAGGTCAAACTCCTGGGTCACGAATTCCTGGTCGCGGAGAGCTGGCAGCACCGGTTGGTGCGGTGCGAGGTCGACCTCGAGCGCCATGCAGTGCGCTGCTACCAACTGCGGCGCAAAGCCCCCACCGAGCAGCCCTTGCTCGCCACGCACGAGCACCATTTGCCGGAGCGGCTTTTCCTGGTCCAAGCTCCGAAAAAGAAGACCCCACGTCGTCCGCGCGCCCCCTGAACGAACTGGGCTGATGGGGGCGCTGCCCCCAAACCCCCGCCGCTCGCCGCCGCGGGGGCTCGGGGGGAACCACTCCGCGCTCCGCTTGGCCGCTGCGCGGAAGGAAACGCTGGGCCACGCCCACCCTGCATCAACCACCGCAAAAATGGGTGACTCCCATGTGCTGTCACTTCGATTTCGCACTTTCAAAGTGACTCCCATGTGCTGTCACCTGTCCAATGACGAATATGACGAATATGACGAATGACGAATATGACGAATGACGAATGACGAATGACGAATGACGAATGACGAATGACGAATG
>DASYIS010000053.1:0-17820 GCA_035997375.1 Chthoniobacteraceae bacterium | reverse complement strand
CCGCATGAAAGCGGCGTCCATGGCGCTCTTCATGTTGGTCGCGAGAATCGCCAGCCCGCGATACGATTCCATGCGCTGCAACAGATAGTTGATCTCGATGTTCGCGTAGCGATCGTGGCTGTCCTTGACTTCGCTCCGCTTGCCGAAGAGCGCATCGGCTTCGTCGAAGAACAGGATCGCCCCGCCGTCTTCCGCGGCATCGAACAGCCGGCGCAGGTTCTTCTCCGTCTCGCCGATGTATTTGCTGACGACCGCGGAGAGGTCGATTCGGTAGAGGTTGAGCTGCAATTCGTTTGCGAGCACCTCGGCGGCCATCGTTTTACCGGTGCCGCTGGCGCCGGCGAAGAGCGCGCCGATGCCGAGCCCGCGGTTCATTTTGCGATCGAAGCCCCACTCGCCATAGACCTTGCGGCGTTGGCGGACCTGCGCGGCGATCCCTTCGAGCGCGCTCATCTCCGCGGCGGGCAGCACGAGGTCGGCGCGCGTGACTTTGGGCTCGAGCCGCTGCGCCAGGGCGTCGAGCCCCGGCCGGGCGTGGGCGCGGCAGAGCGCCCAGGCGTGCGCTTCCAGGTCGTGCGGCGCGCCGGCGGTCTCGAGCCGGGCGGCTTGCGCGATCCGCCGGAGGTCCGCGCGGCTGAGATTGAATTGGCCCGCCAGCTTTTCCGGGGCCTCTTTCGCGTCCGGCCCAAGCGCTTCCGCCCAAGCGGATTGTTGCTCGGCGGGCGTCGGTTTCTCCACGTCGAACTGGAGCGAGGCGCGCCCGCGCGCGCGCATGAAAGGCTCGCGGATGCCGAGGAAAACGAGGCCGCCGGTCCGCGCGAGAAACCGGGCGAGCGGCTCCAGCTTTTCTCCGCCCGCGCCCTCGAGCTCGCCGGCATCGACGAAGAGCGCCATCGAGAGGAGCGTGCTTTCGCGCTGCCAGAGCCGGGCAAGCGCTTCCAGCTCCGTCGGCCCCGCGGGCAGCAGCTCGGCGGGGAGCCGCTGCAGCGTGCGGCCCAGGAGGGACGCGGCGTGGCGCGCCACCAGCAGCCGCGCGTCGGCGTCCGGCCCCAGCAATTGCACGAGGGGCGCGGGGGCGGTCGGCGGAGCCTGGCGCAACCGGCGGACGACGCTTTCCGCCATTTCGAGCTGCGAGGGCGCAAGATCGTCGACGCTTTGTTCGGCTTCCGCCGGGGTGCAAAACGCCGCCAGCCGTTCGTCGAGATACTGGAGCCCCTTAAGGTAATGGACGATCCGCTCGTCGGCGCGCAGCGGGCTCGCGGTGAGAGGGAGCACGCCACCCGGCGCGATCTCGAGGAGGCGGAACAAGCGCAGGGGACGCTCCGGCGAAAGCACGTCCCACCGCGGCTCGTCGAGCACGGCCAGCGCGAGCGCGAAAGTGGGGAAGGGCTTTTGCGGGTCGTCTTGCGCCCGCGCGCAGAGCGCCGGGAATCCCGTGTCCAGCTCCATGCCGGCGCACAAGACGAGCACGTCCTTTTCGAACTCGGTGAGCCCCAATTGCTCGCCCAGGATTGTGAGCGCGGAGGGTAGCTCGGGCGCGGGAGCAACCGGCGGCGCCGCTTCCTCCGGCGGGGCTGCCTTCTCTTCCCGCGGCGGCGGCGCCGCGGGGATGCCGCCGAACATGCGCTCGAAGACCGAGCGCGAGACCGGTGGCGTCACCGCAGCCGGCGGGGCGACCGGCGCGGGCGTCACCGGCACGGCGGGTCGCGGCCGCGGCACCGCGCGCTCCAGGAGCGCACGGATGCGCGCCAGCGCGGCCGTGAGCTGCCGCGCGTTGCTCGCCTGCCATGCTTCGGTGTCACTCATGGAACGGTGATTTGCAGGAGCGGGTTGAAGAGCGGCTTCAGCGGCTGGCCGGCGAAGGTGATGAGCTCGCTGTCCACTTCATCCACCCGCAGGCGGAGGAAATAGTCGCCGGCGGCGAGCGGGCGGGTGCTGGTGTCGGCGACGAACTGCAACTGCGTGGCGGCGGCAGCGCGGAGCGGTCCCGGCACCTCGCGGTCGCCCACGAGCAGGGAGACCGATTGCGCGGGCAGGACGGCGGGCCGGCAGTCGACGGTGATGGTGACATCGGTCGGGTGGCGCACGACGGCGATGGGGTTGGCGGCGGTGTTTACGATCTCGGGCGTGAGCGCCAGCGGAAGCGCGTTCGTGCTCCGCGGCTCGGTCTCGCCGGGTGGCGTGAGCGAGACATGCACGGTATAGACCCCGGCGGGCCAGGTGGCGGGGAGCATGGGGATGAGCGCCTGGAGCTGGTTCGCCCCCGCGCCGGCCTGCACCGTCAGGGGAACGTCGGCCGCCAGGCGGCGATGCGAGGCGAGGACCGCGACGTTCGTGCCGTCGAGGTGGTAGCCGTTCAACGTGAGCACGGTGCCGAGCGTGGCGCTGCGCAGCGGTTTCGGCAGCGCGATGTCGGTGAGCGCGGGGAAGGGCGGGATGAGGCTCCCCTGGGCGCTCGGGCCGCGGTCGTCCGGCCCGCGGGCGAGCACCGGCAGCGGCGTCTTCTTGCCCCGGTTGCTGTCGATCAGGACGAGCGAGACCTGGTACGCGACCGAGATGCGATACTCGGCCTGAAACATGACCCAGAGCTTCGAGAGCTCGTCGAGCGACAAGGCGTGCGGGGCGATGCGCACGCGCTCGAATTGCTCCTCCAGGCCGCTGTTGGCAAAGGCGTTCCTGATTTCCTCCGCGCCGAGCAGCGGGTGGTCGTGCAGCGTGCTCATCGCGAGGCCGAGCACCCGATGCGCGAAGGCGCTCGCGCCTGGGGGTTCGCGCTCGTACGCGGTCACGAGATAGAAGAGGTCGAGCGCGAGCGCGGGCTCGGCCGTTTCACCCGGCTTCACTTGCTGGGGGGAGGAAAAGTTGCGCCAGGCGGCGTTCGGCTGCGCGTGGTACAGGAAGAGGTTCAGCCGGCCCTCCTCGTCCGCGCCATTGAAGGTCCGCGCGAGGTCCGGCGGCAGGGTCGTCACCCCGACGGTCGGCTCGCTCCGGAGTCCTCGCGCGAGGAGATCCCGCAGGGTGGCGGTGGCGGCGCCGATGGCGAGCGCATTGCTCATGCGGCACCTCCTCCCGAGCGCCGCCGCAGGTACTCCGCGAGGTCCGTCGCCGCGGTTTTCGAGGGCCGCGCCCGGGGTGAGCCGGGCGGGGGCATCTGCGCGCGGATCTCCAGGCGGCCGATGGTGACGTGGATCGCCGGGGGCGGGGCGGGGGCGTCGCGACGGGCGTTTTCGCCCGCCCGCATGCGTGGGGCCGGCGGCATCGGAACCAACGCGGGGGGCGGCACGGGAACCTGGGCGCCCGGTTTCGCGATTGGCTCGATCGCAGGCGCAGGCGCCGCCGCCGCCGTGGACGTGACGTGTTCTGAAACCCTGGGCGCATCCCGATCCGGGGGCCGCTGGAGGGAAGCGAGGGCCGCGACGGCTGGGCGGGGACGGGGCGCCGCCGGCTCGACGGGTTCGGCGTCGTCTCCGGCCGGCGGTCGCGCGGGGACGACTTCACCGACCGGGGAGCGCGCCGGCGCCAGAGGTTCCGCGGCGGCCGGCGGCTCGCGATCGGGCCAGGGCGCGGGCGCCACCAAGAGGGCCGGTCGGGGCTCGAGGGTGGCCGGGGTGGAAAGCGCCGGCGCGGGGGGCGGTGTGGGCGGCTCGCGAAACGCCGGCGAGGCCGGTGCGTTCGGCAAAGGGATGTCCGCCGGAGTGCGGGCGGCGCGGGGTGCGGGCTCTTCCTCGACGCGCGCGAGCGCCTCGCGGCTCTCCGGCGGTTCCAGCGGGGGCGCCGGCGCGCTCTGGGCGACCGGCTCGAAGAGGGAAAGAGTGCGCGGCCGCAGCGCGATCTCCGGCGCCGCCACCCGCTCGGCCAGACGAGTGAGATAGTCACTCATGGGGTTAGCAAGTCGAGGTAGGCCTGGCGCCGCCACGGCGTGAGGGCGAGGATGTCGCTTTCCCGCCAGCCGTAGGCGAGGGCCAGCGCATGCACTTCGCGCAGGATCCTTTGCGCCCAGGCGTGAAGCTCCGTCCACAAGAAGGAGGCGACATCGAGCGGCGCCAGCCACCCTTCCCGGCACTGCGGGCAGCAGAGTTCCAGCCGGATATCGCCTTGCGGATCGGCCTCCGCCATCCGCTGCGCGATCGCCTCCACCACCGCCTCGGGAAGGTGTGCCGCCTCCATCGGCGTGCCGCCCTGCCGGGCGGAAAGGAGGCAGGCGACGAGCAGCCGCCGCCGGTTTGCGCCGGGCTCCGCGCGCGGATCCAGCCCGCCGAGATCGACGCTCGTCGGCAGGCGGAAAACGACCTCGAAGCCCTCGACCGCCAACTGAAATTCCATCGGCATCTCCTCGTCCCCGGCCGGCCCGCCCACGTCGCCGGTGCGGAATTGCAATTCCACCCTCTCTCCACAGGCGGGGCAGACGGCCAGCGCCACCATGTCGGCTCCAAAGAGCCGCTCGCGCAATCGCAGGAGCCGCGCTTCGCCCTGGCCGACGCTGCGCGGCCCGGTCGTCGACCCGAGCGTTTCCTCGGCCGCGCCCAGGAGCAGGAGGCCGCGCTGCACCGGCGGTTGCGGCAACCCGCGCTCCCACAGGCTCAACAGCTCGGCGGCGGAGAGCGTGCGCATGGAGGAGACTACGCGGGTTCGGTGAAGGTCGGCTCGGAGGGCTCGGGCACTTCGTAATCGCGCTCCCACCCCTCGTTCTCCAGCTTGATGTGCTGGATGAGCACGGCATTGGCGTTCGCGTCGAGATCGGCCAGCGCCTGGAACTCCGAGACCCAGCACCGAAACAGCTTGTAGGCGACGGCGAGCTGGCCGGCCTCGTTGTAGACCTCGAGGATCAAGTCCTTGCGAAAATCCTTCAGCGAAACCTCGGCGCCGAGGCCCGAGCCGAAGTTCCAGACCTTGTTCGCCCACTTCTCGAACTCCGTGTCGTGGGTGACGCCGCGGTCGAGCGTGACCGCGTCGTATTCGGTCCGGCCCGGCGATTTCCGGCTGCTGCTCGGATCGCCCCCCTCGCGGTGCTTCACCACCTCCGTCGTGCGCTTCAAGCCGGAGACCTTGCTGACGCCGGCCACGTATTTTCCGTCCCATTTCACCCGGAACTTGAAGTTCTTGTACGGATCGAATCGCTGAGTATTGACGCTGAATTGAGCCACGGGATGTTCCTCGGTTTAGGTGTCGATTTGTCCGGCCATCTGCTGCAGTTGGATGACGACGAACTCGGCCGGTTTGAGCGGAGCGAAGCCGACCACGATATGGACGATCCCCTGGTTGATGTCACTCTGGGTGGTCGTCTCCCTGTCGCACTTGACGAAATAGGCATCCTTCGGCGACGTGCCCTGAAAGGCGCCCTGCCGGAAAAGATCGTGCATGAAGGCGCCCACGTTCAGGCGAATCTGCGCCCAGAGCGGCTCGTCGTTCGGCTCGAAGACCACCCATTGCGTCGCGCGGAAAAGGCTCTCCTCGATGAAGAGCGCCGTCCGGCGCACGGGAATGTACTTCCACTCCGAGCCGCGCTCGTCGTTCCCCTGCAGCGTCCGCGCGCCCCACGCGATCGTCCCGTAAACCGGGAAATTTCGGATGCAATTGACGGCCTTCGGGTTCAAGACGCCGTTTTCGTCGTCGGTCAGGTTCACCTTGACGCCGGAGACGCCCGACAAGGTGGCCTCGGTCCCGGCTGGCGCCTTCCAGACGCCCCGGGTGGAATCGGTCCGGGCATAGAGGCCCGCCATGAATCCGCTCGGCGGGAACTCCGAGAGCCGATTCTCCTGCAACGGATCGGGCGCCAGCACCCAGGGGAAATAAAAGGCGGCGTTGATCGAATCCACGCCGGTCAGCGCGGAATTGGGGCCGTTCTGCAACGTGGTCAACGTATCCCCGGTCGCGCAATCAGCGATGAGGAAAGCCCGGCGATCCCGGCAAAACTTCTCCAGTTTGCCGAGAGTTGCGACATCCACCTCCCCGGGGACGCAGAGGATGTTGAACAGGTCGATTCGATCCAACCGGAAGACGCCTCCAATGTTGGCGGTGGCGCCGGTCTCGGGGTAGACGGCGCTGTGAAACCCGGCGTCCGAGGGTCTCAGCGGCGTGCCGTCCACCCCGCCGGCCAGGGTCGAGGCGACGGGCAGCTTGTCTTTGTCGGCCCCGGCACTCGGGATGACCGTGTCCGTGGGTGGAGCCGACGCATCCACCACCGTGGCCGTCGCGTAGTTCGAATCGCTGGCGAGCACCTTCGCGACCGACCTTGCATCCGTGCTGCTCATCGAGAGGTTGTCGAACGACTCGACGGTCGCGAAGGTCTTGTCGTCGTTCAGCTTCACCACCCGCAATTGAAAACGAGTGGCGTCGTCGCTTCGCGTCTTGGTGACGATCCCGTAACTGTTCCCCCAATTCCCTTCGCTGATGGCATCGATCCGGAGCTTGGTGTCCAAGGTTATCGTGGCGCTCTTCGCGTTGTTCGCCACCGTCGCCGAGCCCGCCGTCACGATCCGCACAACATACGCGCGCTGGCCGCCATTGGCGAAGAAGTGATTCACCGCGTACCCGAGAAGGCTTCGCTGGTCGAGACCGCCGAATTTGCGGGCGAAATCCGAGAAACTGAGCACGAGCTCCGCGCGATCGGTCGGGCCTTGGGCGGCCCAACCGACGAAGGCGGTGATGGAGGTGGCGACGCCCGTGATGGTCCTGACCCCACTGGGAATCTCTTCAATGTAAACGCCGGGATAGGTGTGTGCTGGCATAGAGAGAGGGGATCGGGGTAGGTTGGGAACGGCTGCTCGTCACCGGCTGTTCCAGGCGAAGGAACCGAGTGAATCGTCGCGCGGAGAAATAGTTTGGCCAGCCGTGCCCCTCCCGGCGTTCGATGCCGGGCAAGCGACTCGGAACTGCCCAAACCTTGAGCCGCACGAATCGGATTGCCAATAGGTGGAAGCACTCAATCTCGCCGGGAAAAACACCCTTGTCTATTCCCGCAAATGTAAGTGCCGAAATAAACCGGCGCCCTGTTGGTTTACTATATTCATCAGAATCCGATGTTTCGCCGGCTCGCTTGGCTAACCCAACTTATTCCGCGCTAATCCAGCCGCAGGCGATGGCGTGTCGCGTCACGTCTGCCGCGCGATGCAAATGCAATTTTTGCATGACGCGGGACCGGTGGTTTTCCACCGTCTTGGACGCGATCCCGAGCCGGCTGGCGATCTCCTTGCTGGTGAAACCTTCGGCCATCAATTGCGCCACCTCGCGCTCCCGGTGCGAAATCGCGGTCGCCTCGCCGCCCAGGGCGTCGGACAGAAGCCGGGAGGCCGCGGCGCCAAAGTAACCCCGGCCGCTGGCGACCGTCTTGATCGCCGCGCGGAGCGTGGCGAGCGATTCCGACCATTCGACCAGCCCGTGCGGCCTCGCGCGCAAGGCTTCGCGGGTCATCACCACGGACGCGCCGTCGCTGTAAATCAAAGAACGCGTGGACGATCCATCCTCGTGCAGGCGCCGGACCACCTCGGAGGCGCTGAGCTCCGGCAACCGCAGGTCGAGCACCGCCAGATCCGGCCGCAACAAACGGCACAAGCGCAGGGCCGCCAACCCGGACTCCGCCTCCCCAACGACTTCATAGTCGCCGTCCAAAGTTAAGATCAATCCCAACATCTCGCGCAGGGAAGTCCTCCAATCCGCGATCACGATTCTCATTTTCATAGAAATTGCAATTACTGTCGCACCGTTATCTAACTTTTAGGAAAGAGCGCCCGAATCGTCGTGAAGCTTCCGACCGGAGGCTACGGTAGGAGCCGGCCTTCTCCGGTCAACCTCCAAATTGGGAAGTTGCGGTCGCTGTCCCAAAACATGGCAAGCCCGCGTCTTAAGGCGTCGCGGCGTGAGTACTGGTTGCCACAATTTCGACCTTTGATGGAGACATAAAGGATCCCGGGGTCCCAATCCGATCCCATCGCCTCCTTGAGACCTAAGCCGTAATTATGCAAAACGCGCGCTGCTCCACGATGGGTAGCACAGGCGTCCCGCCTGTTCCGGCGGGCGCGGCGGTGCCGACGTGGCACGGGCATCCTGCCCGTGGGGCCGGCGGGCGTCCCGCCCGTCGAAAAAGAGAGTCACCGTTTAGTGAATGCGAGAGTCAGCGGGCAAGATGCCCGCCGGCCCCACGGGCGGGACGCCTGGCGGGACGCCCGTGCCACGTCGGCACCGCCGCGCCAACTGAATCGTTACGGCCGAGACGTTCGTGGAGGTTCGTCCATTACGAAGACCACGACGCCCACTGTCACCTTCAGGCGAGGATCTCTTTCACCACTTCACCATAGACGTCGGTCAGCCGATAGTCGCGGCCGCTGAAGCGGAAGGTGAGCTTCGTGTGATCCAAGCCGAGGAGGTGCAGCATGGTCGCGTGCAGATCGTGGATGGAGAGTTTGTTTTCGACCACCTTGTAGCCGTAGTCGTCCGTGGCGCCATAGGTGACGCCGCCTTTCACGCCGCCGCCGGCGAGCCACATCGTGAAGCCGAAGGGGTTGTGATCGCGTCCGTTCTTGCCTTGCGCAAAGGGGGTGCGGCCGAATTCGCCGCCCCAGACGACGAGCGTGCTTTCGAGGAGGCCACGTGACTTGAGGTCCTTCAGGAGCCCGGCGATGGGCTGATCGACGAAGCGCGCGTTCTTTTCGTGGTTCGTCTTGAGATCGGCGTGCTGGTCCCAGCGATCGCCGGCTCCGGCCGGGCAGGTGAGCTCGATGAAGCGGACGCCACGCTCGACCATCCGGCGGGCGAGCAGGCATTGGGCGCCGAAGGTCTGGGTTTGCGGGAGCGGGGCGTTCAAGCCGTAGAGCTCGCGGGTGGCGGCCGTCTCGCCCGTGAGGTCCATGAGCTCCGGCACGGCCGCCTGCATGCGCCAGGCGAGCTCATAGTTCGCAATGGCGCTCTCCAGGGCATCGAGCTGGCCGAAGCGGGTGGCCACGCCGCGGTCGAGCTTCCGCATGAGCGCCAGCTTGTGGGCTTGCAGCTCGCTGCTCGCTTCCGTGGGCTGGACGTTGGCCACAGCCTGGGCGCCGGCCTTGAAGATGGAGCCCTGATAGGTGGCCGGCAGGAAGCCGCTGTTGAAGTTATCCAGTCCGCCGGGCGGGATGAGCCCGCCGTTGAGCACGATGAAGCCGGGCAGGTCCACATTCTCGCTGCCGAGCCCGTAACCCGCCCACGCGCCCATGCTCGGCCGGCCCTGGAGCCCGCTTCCGGTGTGCAGAAAGAAATTGGCGGTCGTGTGCTCGGAAAACTCGCTCGTCATCGAGCGCACGATCGCGAGGTCGTCCACGCACTGGGCGACGTGTGGGAAAAGCTCGCTCACCGGCGCGCCGCACTGCCCGTACTGCGCAAACTTCCACGGCGAGCCGAGCGTGCTCCCGTTGTTATTGAATTGCGTCGCCTCCATCTTCAGGCCGAATGGTTTGCCGTCCTCCGCGGTCAGGCGCGGTTTCGGGTCGAAGGTATCGACCTGCGAGGGCCCGCCATCCATGTAGAGAAAGATGACGTGCTTCGCCTTGGCCGGAAAATGCGGCGGGCGCGGTGCGAGCGAGTTGGACGGCACTGCGGCGGCCTGATCGGCCAGCAGGGCGATGAGCGCGATGGCGCCGAAACCGTTGGCGCACCGCGCGAGCATGGCGCGGCGCGTGAGAGCGTGGGCGCTGAAGTTTCCGGAAGGGTGCATGGCTTAGCTGTATCTATTCAAAATGGCGGCGGAGCGGTCCCGTAGCACAGGCGTCCCGCCTGTGGGGCCAGCGGGCGTCCCGCCCGCTGAATCCATTGCTCACTCAAAAATGATCTCCAGCTTCGACTGGGGGGACGCCTGCCGGCCCCACGGGCGGGACGCCCGTGCCACGATCTCCGCTGGCGAGGGTTCTGCATAGTCATGACTCAGTTGAGGTAGATGAATTCCTTCACGTTGAAGAGCACGTGCCCCAGATCGGCCCAGATGCGGACGTCGTTCGCGTCCTGCGATGCGTAGAGCGCGCGCTGCGCGTCGAGGAAGGCCAGGGCATCCGCGAGTTCGTCCGGCTCCGGCGGGCGGCTGAAGGCGGCGAGATACATCCGCTCCACCCGTGGCGCCGGCGCGAGCCGGGCCGGCAGCCGCTGCGCCCAGACCTTTGCCTGCCCGGCCACGAAGGGATCGTTCATCAGGATCAGCGCTTGCGCGGGGACGTTCGAGACATTGCGCCGGCCCATCGAGGTGAAGGGGATCGGCGTGTCGAAGGCCAGCATCATCGGCGAGAGAAAATTGCGGCGCACCGCGAGGTAGATACTGCGCCGGCCGCTCCCATCGAGCGGGCCGCCGCCCGGCTTGCCACGGCCATCCATGAATTCTGTGAGAAACACCGGCACGCTCGGTCCGCCGAGCTGGGGATCGAGCCGGCCGGAAACGGCGAGCATCGCATCGCGGATGGCCTCGCCTTCGAGGCGCCGTACGTTGGCTCGATGCAGCCAGGTATTCGCGGGGTCGGCTTGCTCCGCCGCGGCGTCGGCGGGCTGGCTCGCCATCTGGTAGGTGCGCGAGAGCATCACCTCGCGAATGAGCCGCTTCACCGACCAGCCCTGGTCGCGCACGAAGTGCGTGGCGAGGAAGTCGAGCAGCTCGCGATGCGAGGGCGGCTGGCCGAGGACGCCGAAATTGTCGACGGTCGGCACGAGGCCGCAGCCGAAGAGGTGGTGCCACACGCGGTTGACCATGACGCGCGCCGTCAGCGGGTTCGCGGGATCGATGACCTGGCGGGCCAGCTCCAGCCGGCCGCTCCCCGTCTTGATCTCAGGTGGCGCGGCGCCGGCGATCGCCTCGAGAAAGCGCCGCGGCACTTCGGCCCCCGGGGTCTTCGCCTGGCCCCGCACGCGCACGAATTCATTCACGCCGCTCCCCTCGAACATGGCGGGCGCCGTCTGCGAGCTGGGATGGATTTGCGCTGCGAGCTCGCTCTGCTGCGCGAGCAAAGGTTGCGCGGCCACCGTGAGTTGGGTCCGCGCCGGGCTGCCCACGGGCGCGAACAGGTCGAGCCGGTGCACCAGCCAATCCGCCAGATCCGCATCGGCCGCCGCGTCATCGGCGCCCAGTTTCGCGCAAGCCTCCAGCAGCACCCGCTGGATCGTAGCCGCGAGCACCGCCGGGGAATCGAGGGCCGGTTCGCGCAGCGCGGCGAGCAGACGCGGGTTCGCACCATCCACCGCCGGTGGCGCATCCTTCCCCTGCACGACCATGGCCACCGCAAAATCCTGCTGGTCGGCGGGGCTGAATTCCAGGTGCATCCGGTGGCCGGCATAACCGGGCAGCGAGTGCCGCATCCACTGCCAGCGGCCGCCCTCGGTCTTCCACGTCTGGAGCAGCGCCGCATGGAGCGGGCCGCGGATCAGGAGATGGGAATTCACCACCGCGTAGGCGCGGCCGGCGCCGCGCGCGAGAAACCAAATCGCGTCCTCGGTGAGCGTCACGTCGGGCGTGCGCAGCGTCTGCTCCCCGCGTTCCCAAGCCCCGAGCCTGGCATAATCCTTGGCGGCTTTCGTCACCGCCAACCCGCCCCAAAACGGGTCGCGCACCGCAGCCGGGCGGGCATTGATCCCGAGCAGCGGACGGTCCGCCTCGTGGCCAAAGACCGGATCACCCGCGCGCATCGGTTGCGCGCCGAAGCTGTAACCATCCTGCAGCCAGGGGGTCGCGCCGGGGCTCGTGTAGTCGGCGATGATGCGCTCCGGCGGAATGCGCGTGGCGGCCGCCGCCGCCCGTTTCTCCAGATTCTGGAGTACCGGGGCGAAGAGGCGCGCAAAATCCGCGGCCCCCTCGGTCTTCGCCGCGAGAGCCGTTTTGGCAAAAGCGTGGAGCGGGCTCTGCGTATCCCCGGCGGCCGCCTTCAGCTCCGCGACCAGCGCCCCGTCCGGCCCTTGTCCCACGGCCAGCGCGTCGCGGGTCTCCATGAGCGCGTCGCCGAGCCGCCGGAGTCCCGGCTCGATCGCAGTCGCGACCGCTTTCAACAAGGCCGCGCGCGAATTGGCGCGCGCCTGCGGAAGTTGTTCCGCGATGCGGCGGTGCGGCTCCAGCGTCTCGAAGCGCGCCTGCCGGTAGCCGCTGCTGATGAGGAAGCCCTGCAGCGCGTAGTAGTCGCGCTGCGAGATGGCGTCGAACTTGTGATCGTGGCATCGCGCGCAGCCGATGGTCAGGCCGAGAAACGTCTTCCCCATCACGTCGAGCCGGTTGTCCATGCGATCCGCTTCATCCTGCCGGATATCGACGGGCGAATGGACTTCCTCGCCGAGGAACCAAAATCCCGTGCCGAGAATGGCCTCGTTCGCGCCGGTCTGCGGATCGAGGCGCGGCGGCAGCAGATCGCCGGCGAGATGCTCGGCGGCAAACTGATCATACGGCAGATCGCGATTCAGCGCGCGGACCACGTAGTCGCGATATTGCCAGGCATTCGGAATGTCGGGATCGTACTCATGCCCGCGCGTCTCGGCATAGCGCACGAGATCGAGCCAATGGCGGGCCCAGCGTTCGCCGAAGTGCGGCGAGGCGAGCAGGGCATCCACCACCCGGGCAAAGGCGTCGGGCGACGCGTCGTTCACGAAGGCCTCGACTTGCTCCGGCAGCGGAGGCAGCCCCGTCAGGTCAAAGCTGGCACGGCGCATCAGGGTGCGCCGATCCGCCGCCGGTGCGGGCTGCAATCCCTTCTCCTCGAGTTTCGCGAGAATGAAACGGTCGATGGCATTTTGCGGCCAGCTCGTCTCCTTCACCGCGGGCGGCGGCGCGTCGAGTGGCGGCTGCCAGCACCAGTGCTCCTGCTTGCGCTTCTGCAGGTCGAACACGCTTTTCGCGGCCACCTTCGCCACGGCTTCCTGCGGCCAGACCGCGCCCGCTTTCACCCATGCTTCGAGATCCGCCACCTGTTCGGGCGGAAGCGCCTTCTTCGGCGGCATCTGCGTGTCCTGGTTGCGCCAGCGGACGGCCTCGATGAGGAGGCTCTTTTCGAGGTCGCCGGGCGCGATCGCCGGGCCGGTGTCGCCGCCTTTGAGCATGGCGTCGCGGCTATCGAGCCTCAGCCCGCCCTTGAGTTTCTCCGCGGTCGAGCTGTGGCATTTGTAACACTGCTCCGAGAGCACCGGGCGGATGCGCTTTTCGAAAAAATCCGGGCTCCCCGCCGGCTCAGCGGCCGCGGAAATCGCGGCCAGAAAAAGCGGAACGGGGAGGAAGCGCATCCTCGCAGCGTGCCACAACCCGGCCGGGTTGGAAGGAAAAGAGCCCGCCTCGTGACTCGACAGCACCCTGGAATCGCATAACTTTCCGGTATGCATCAAACCGCTGCTTTCGCGCGCGCCCCGGAGCCGACGCGCATCTCGGTCGAGGATTTTCACCGCATCTCCGAGCTCGGCATTTACGACAAGCGAGCGGAGCTCATCCGCGGAGTCGTTTTCCAGAAGCCGCCTATGTCTCCCCTGCATTTCACCGTCTCGAAGCGGCTGCACGAACGGCTGCTCGCCCTGCAGCTGCCCGGCGTCACGGTTCGTCACGAAGGCCCGCTGACCCTTCGTGATTCCGAGCCGCTCCCGGATCTCGCGATCGTCGCCGGGAGCGATGCGGATTTCAGCCACCGTCATCCCACGACCGCCGAGCTCATCATCGAAGTGGCCGTCTCGAGCGTGACCAAGGACCGCGAAATGGCGGCGATCTATGCCGAAGCCGGGGTGAAGGAATACTGGATCGTCCTGGCCGAAGAACGGCGGGTGGAAGCCCACCGTCGTTGCGAAGGCGGCGTCTACCGCGAGCGGCAAATCTACGCCGGCGAAGAGGAGATCGCCTGCGCCGCGCTGCCCGCGGTGCGGGTCTCGCTGCCAGCCCTCTTCGCCTGAGCGAAAGGAGAGCGGAGGCGCCCGGTGTCTGGGGGGTGGGATCTCGCCCAACAAGGGATCTCACCAAACGACGTAGTCGCCATCTCTGATAACTACCTCGCTGCTTCCGTCGGCCTTGACGAGCAACAGTTCTGACACCTTTTACTCGTTCCGCACCGGTTCCGCACCGATTGCTGATTACTCTCCCCCAGCGGAAGTAATCAGTAATCAGTGATCAGTGCGGAGGGAGTAATCAGTTGGCGGCGTTGCCGCGGCTCTTACTGATTACTCGTGCAGCACTGATTACTGATTACTCTCCCCCAGCTTCGGCCTGGCTACTTCAGCGGCGCGCCCTCGAGCGGCGTGCCGTTGGTGTCGAGGATTTGGAACTCGTGGATACCACCCTTCTTCTCGCGCTCAAAAGTCCAGACCACTTTCTTGTCCCGGGTGACTTCGAGCATCTTCACTTTCTGGTCGCCGGCGCCGTAGCTCGTGGTGACCGTATGGCCGTTCGGCAGACGCTGTGCGCCGCACATATCTTTGAGCAGCGGACTTGGGAGGTCGGCGTTGCTGAGCTGCCAAACGATCTTTCCCGCCGCATCCACCTCGGCCACCGTATTGCTGCGCGTGAGGTTGATGAGCGTGTTGCCGTCGGGCAGGCGGATGGCGGTGAAGGGCCACGCGTCCTTGGGCTCCTCCGGCGACTTGAATTCCCAGACGATCTTGCCGGCCGGGGTGTATTCGCGCACCACCTTGTCGAGCAACTGCGGGACGAGATAGTTGCCGTTGGCGAGCTTGCGCGCCATGCGGCTCTCCATGTGATGGTTCGCCGTCTGCGTCTGGAGCGGCACCTCCACCACGATCCGACCCGTGGCATCCACCTCCAGCACGCGCGGGGTGGCGCCCGCCTCGGTGAGCATGATGTTCCCATTCAGCAGCTTTTGCGCGGTGTTCACTTCGGATTGCGTGCCTTTGAATTCGAACACGACTTTGTTATCGCGGGTTATCTCGACCACCGCCCCGCCGGGATAATCTTTGCTCTTCGATACCGCGAGCAGCAGGTTGCCATTCGGCAGGACGAACCCGTCGCGCGTCTCCGCAGGGTATTTCCACAGCTCCTTTCCGTCCCCGGAAAAGATCGCCGTCTGAGCGCCGGCGATGAACATCGAGTGCGTGACCGGCTGGGCCGCCGGTTCAGCCGCCACAGCGGAAAGGATCGCGGCCAGAAAAAGCGGTACGGGGAGGAAGCGCATCCCACAGCGTGCCACAACCCGGCCGGGTTTGTCATGCACCGTGACCAGGAGCGCGCAGGAGGACCGAGCGGTCGCGCAGCCGCATCTTTCTCGAGCGCTGGAGCTCAACCGCCGGCGCCCGCGAGCGGAACGGAGAACACGTTTCCCCAGTGGTCCCGGCCGCCGGCGCTGTCGATGCGCGACGAGCGCCCAAACTTGCAATTCGCGGGCGGGCTAACGAAGCGCTTTCACGGCGATGTCGCCCGCCCAGTCGCCGGTGGCCAGGTACCGGCCGTCCGGGGAAATGGCGAGGGAATGAATCCACTCGCTGGAAGCCCGCCACTGGCTGGTGACGGCATCGCTGTCGGCGTCGATCTGGCGCACGATGCCTTCCTGGCCGGCGGAGAAGAGGCTCTGGCCATCGGGCGCAAAGGCCAGGGCGAGGATGCCGCCCTCGTGTCCGCGCACGATGCGCATCATGCGCCCGATGCCGGGTTGCCAGATGCGCACCGTGCGGTCGTCGCCGGCGGTGGCGCACTGCGGCTCGCCGGTGACGTGCGGGCGGAAGGCCACGCATTGGACCGCGTCGGCGTGCTGGCCGAGCGAGCGGAGGAGTTTGCCATCGGCGGCGGACCAGACGCGGAGCGAGCGGTCCATGCTCGCGGTGACGAGGAGTTTGCCATCCGGGCTGAAGGCCACGGCTTGCACTGGGCTGGAGTGGCCGGTGAGGACGAGTGGCCCGGCGAGGCGCCGGCCGTGATCTTCGATGGCGTGGATGCGCGCCGTATTGTCCGCGCAGGCGGTGGCGAGGCGCTGTCCGTCCGGACTGAAGGCGACGCCGGTGATGAGATCGTGCTGTTCCGCCATCGAGGCGAGCCACTTCCTGGCTGGCCAGTCGAGCAGGCGCACCTCGCCCTTTTCGCCGGGCGTGCCGCCGCCCACCGCGAGCAGCGTGCCATCGGGGGAAAAGGCGAGCGTCGCCACGCGCATCCCGGCGCAGGGGATCGCGTCGAGCGCGTCTCCGGTGGCGGGCGCGCGGAGCAGCACACTCTCTCCGGCGGCCGCGACCAGCGCCGCGCCGTCCGGGCTGTACACGAGCGCGGTCACCGGTGCCGCCAGCGCTGTGCCGCACGCGAAGAGCCAAAGGCAGAGGAGCAGGTGCATCAGGTGAGCCCCTCAATGACGCTCCCCTCGCTCATCATTTTGATCGGGCGTCCGCTCGGGGTGCGCAGCTCGCGGGCCGGATCCACGCCGAGCAGTCTGAGCAGCGTGAAGGCCAGGTCGGGCGGGCTGACCGGGCGCTCCACGGGCACCTCGCCGTGCGCATCCGTGGCGCCGATGACCTGCCCGCCGCGCACGCCGCCGCCCGCGAGGCACGCAAAGCCGGCGCGCGGCCAGTGATCGCGGCCGGCGGCGGCGTTCAGCTTTGGGGTGCGGCCAAATTCGCCCATCATGACCACCAGCGTGGAGTCGAGCAGGCCGCGCTCGCGAAGGTCGGTGAGGAGCGCGGCATAGGCGCGATCGAGGCTCGGGAGTTTGCCGCTGCCGGCGAAGCGCGCGTCGGGCAGCTCGCGGAAGATTTGCGTGTGCATGTCCCAGCCGGTATCCACCACCGTGACGAAGCGCGCGCCCGCCTCGACCAGCCGGCGCGCGAGCAGGCAGCCGGCACCGATCCGGCCGGGGCCGTAGCGTTCGCGTAGCGCGGGCTTTTCCTGGCTCAAATCAAACGCGCCCCGGGCCTCGTTCGAGGCGAGCAGCCGGTAGGCTTGCTCGTAAAACGCGTCGCGGCTCTGCGTGGCCGCGCCGCTTTCCACCTCGCGGGAAAACGCGTCCATCTTCGCGAGCATCTCCCGCCGCCGTTCGCTGCGCGCGAAACTCACGCCATCCGGCAACTGCAAATCGCGCACGCGCCCGGGATCGGGGCCGACATTGAACGCCGAGAACGCCCCGGGCAGATAGCCCGAGCGCGCCGCGCCGGAGTTGCCACCGACCGCATCGCCGGGAATCGCGACGTAAGGCGGCAACGCCGCGCCGAAGCCCGCCTCGTGCGCCACGAGACTGCCAAGGCTCGGATGCTCGAGCGCCGGCGTGGGCCGATGCCCCGTCAGCAGAAAGCGCGTCCCGGTGTCGTGATTCCCCAGCTCATGCGTGAGCGAGCGGATGAGCGCGACCTCCCGCATCACCTTCGCCGTCCGCGGCAGATGCTCGCAAATCTGGATCCCATCCACGCTCGTCCCGATGCTGCGAAACTGGCTGCGCACCTCCCCCGGCGCCTCCGGCTTCGGATCGAACGTATCGAGATGACTCGGCCCGCCATCGAGCCAGATGAGGATGCAAGACTTTGCCCGCGCCTCCGCCGCCTGCAACCGCATTACATCAGCCACGCTGAAGCCCAAGGCCGTCAGCAAACCGAGATGCAGAAAATCGCGGCGCGCGATCCCGTCGCAGCGGGGCGTGGGTGAAGTGGGAGCGTTCACGGGCGGGTGGAGATTAAGACAGTTCCGCGTCGAAGACGAGTAATCAGTCGGCAGCAATCAGTCCTCCATCCCGGATGCGCTGGAGCAGAGCGCGAAGCGCCTTGGACTGCGGCAGCCTGCTGCGGGTGGGGCGGAGCAGTGGTCCGCTCAGTCCCTGAGCGGCTCCGCCCGAACCACGGGAATGGCCCGCCCCGGGGGACTCCCCCGGCCGCACAGGGGACTGTGCGGACCACGGCCTCCCCGCACGCAGCAGGCTGCCGAAGGCCCTGAGCTTGCCG
>DASYIS010000052.1:0-2637 GCA_035997375.1 Chthoniobacteraceae bacterium | reverse complement strand
GCCCTCGGCATTCGGATCGGCGGAAATCTGGACCAAACGCTGCTCGCCGCTCTCCAGGGTGAGCTTGCACCCATGCTCGACCGTCGAAAATCTCGGCTGCTCGACGACCATGCGGACCGTTTTCCCTTCGGCCGTGCGCTCGCGCTCCACGGCGATGCGATCGGTGGTCGGCCATCCGATGAGCCGAACGAAGAACGCCAGATCCAGCGCCTTCCCGCCGGGGATGATCGTCGCCTCCACTTCGAACTGCGTCCCGACCCCCCGCGTGTCGATCCCGGCGACCACGGGCGCGTCGACGATGGCGGGCTCCCGGCGGGGCTCGCGCGGGATATCCGTCAGGCAGACGGACACCGATCCGGCCTGGTAAACGCTCCCGAACCGCACCTCTGCCTCGCCATACGCCGTGGCCTTGTCGCCTTCGCGCACGGTCACCAGGGGCCAGGCGAGGAGCGTGGCCCGGCCGTGGGCGAGGAGAGCGTCCACCTCAGTCAACGCTGCCGCCTTCTCCTCGACGCGCGCGGAGCGAAGCCGGCGAATCAGCGGGAGGGCCGTCGCTTGCGGGAGGCTGAGGCAGCGCATCTCGACCGTGATGTTCGGTTTCCGTAGCGCGGCCTTCCGGAGTAGCCGAGTTGCGTCATCCACCGGCGCGCCGGCGGCCCGAGTGACGACCGTCAGCAAAGCTAGGGCGAACAGTTGGAAATGCGAGCGCATCATCGCCCTATTTCTTCTCGTGAATCTCCACGCCGAGGACGAAAAGCTCCAGCTCGTTCCCTTCGCCCGTCACCTTGAAAATCCCGACGAGGCGCTGCTCGCCATTCTCCATCGTGAGATCGGTTTGGACTTTCATGGTCGAAATGCGCGGCTGCTCGACCGTCACCTTTTCGGTCTTCTTTTCCGTCACCTGCTCGCGCACCACCGTGATCTTGTCGACCGATTGCAGCCGGGTGTGCTCGGCGTCCAAGGTCACGCTGACCTTCTTGCCGTCCTCATCGACCAAGGGCTCGACTTCCATTTTGACGCCAATTTCCTTGGATTCAAAGGCGGCGGGCAAGGGCTCATGGTCGGCCTTGATGGTGGGCGGCGGTTCCTGGCGCAGCTGCCCCCCGCCGTCGCTCACGAAGAGCGCGTTTTGTCCCGCATCGAACCTCGTCGCGTAGTAAAATTCCTGCACGGCCTCGTCCCGGGCTTTGGCTCCGCTGTGCGTCGTGATCATCGGCCAGCCCACGAGCTTCGCCGTCCCCTTGGCGAGCAAGGCGTCCACCTCCGCGGCCGCGGCGCTTTTCTCCTCCGGCTTGGCGGAGCGAAACTTGCGGATGAGCGGCACTGCGACTTCCTGCGTCATCGTCACGCAGCGGAGCTCGACCGTCACATCGGCGACCGGCTCCCGCGGCTTCTTCTCCGCCGGCGCCGGCTCCTGGGCCGAGGCGAGGCGGGCGAGCGAGAAGAGGAAAACCAGAGGCAGGACGCGTTTCATGGGGCGGGCGGAGGTTGGGCGACGGCGTGCAAAAGAAAGAGAACGACGCGCGGCTGCAGCTGTTGCTCGACCGAGGTGCCGAGCAGCACGCGGCCATCGTTCAGGAGACTCAGGTTCGTTTGCTTCTTCACCGTGGAGCTCCGCGGCATCGCTTGCGCCCGGTCGCTGGTCGCCTGGTGCCGCGCGCCGATGCACGGCTCCAGCGCCTCCACACGTTTCAGGCATGGGGCGATGCTCAAATCGATGATCCCGGTCTTCGCGTCGACGGTGGCCTCCACTTCCAGCAGCGGGCCGAAATTCCAGGACACGACGCCGAGCGGAGGCGTGTGTTTCGGGTAGAAGATGCTGAAGAGGGTCGGCGGGTCGGGCGGACGAAGGAAAATGTGAGGAAGCTCCGGCGGGCCGTACTCGACTCCGACCCGCAGCTCCTCGATCGACTCCGATACCGCCTTTTGGCCGGAGACGGCTTGCACGATGGGCCAGCCGAGCAGCTCCGCCTGGCCGCCGGCGAGGAGCGCCTGCACCCGCGCCTCCGCGGCGGGAAAGGTTTCCGGGCGGCGCAGGCGCGGGACCAACTGGAGCGCCTCGGCCATCGGCAACGCGACCATCTGCAGTTCCACGCGCACCGTCCACTCCGGCGGCTCCGCGCCGTGCGCGGGGAGGGCAAAGGCGAGCAGGAGCAGGCCGGGCAGGCGCAGCTTCATGGCGCCTGGTCCGGGGTGAAGGTGAGCGTGAGGATGAACAGCTCGTACTCGCCCTCGGGCCCCGGGAGGCGATGGGCGCCGATGAGCTTTGGCACACCGCTTTGCAGGGTCGTGGTGGACTGGTCCTTCATCTCGGTGAAGCGCGGCTGCTCGACCGTCAAGTGTTCACCGGTCGCCAGCCGGCCGACCTTGAGCGTCTCCGTCCCCTTGTAGCGGGTGCTGGTCACCGCGTACGTGCATCGCATCACCTTGGGATTGGCCGTGGGATTAAGGTTCAGCTCCATCTGCTGCCCGACGTTGCGTGCGTCAAAGCTCAACGGACAGGTGACAGGACATGGGCGTCACTTTGGAAGTGGGAAATTGAAGTGACAGCACATGGGCGTCACCTCTTTTCGACGGGTCGATTTGAGGACAGGCGTGGAGAGGCGTCTCCTCCCGCGCAGCGGCCAAGCGGAGCGC
>DASYIS010000051.1:0-12573 GCA_035997375.1 Chthoniobacteraceae bacterium | reverse complement strand
CCCCAGCCCTCGCGATCGAGCGCGTGCTGGAAGCGGCCGGGCGCACCCGGCCGGATTTCGTCATCGTCGGACCCGAGGCGCCGCTCGCGGCGGGCGTTGTTGATGCCTTGCAAAACGAGCTCGGCATCCCATGCATCGGGCCGGTGAAAGCGCTCGCGCAGCTCGAGGCGAGCAAGGCCTTCACCCGCGAGCTCGTCGCGCAGTACGGCATCCCCGGCAATCCCGAGTACCGCACCTTTCGCAGAATGGCGGGGATGGACGAATACCTTCGCGCGCTCGGCGAGTACGTCGTCAAACCTGATGGCCTGACGGGGGGGAAGGGCGTCAAGGTGTCCGGCTCGCATCTCGCGACGGCGGAGGACGGGCTGCGCTATGCGGAGGAGCTTTTCGCCTGCGGACACGAGGCCGTGCTCATCGAGGAAAAGCTCGATGGCGAGGAGTTCAGCCTGATGTCGTTTTGCGACGGCTCGCACACCGCCGACATGGTGCCGGTGCAGGATCACAAGCGCGCCGGCATCGACGACACCGGCCCGAACACCGGCGGCATGGGCTCGTACTCCTGCGCGGACCACTCGCTCCCCTTCCTCACGAGCGAGATGCTCGCGCAAGCCTCGGCGATCAATGCCGCGGTCGGGGGCGCGCTCTTTCAAAAGACCGGTATTAAGTACAAGGGGATCCTCTACGGCGGCTTCATGGTCACGGCAAAGGGGCTGCGCCTGCTCGAGTACAACGCGCGGTTCGGCGACCCGGAGACAATGAATGTCCTCTCGGTGCTCGAGACCGATCTGGTGGAGATCTTCCAGTCAATCCTCGACGAGACGCTCGACCGCACCCCCGTGCGCTCCCGACGACAGGCGACCGTCTGCAAATACGTCGTCCCGCAAGGCTACCCCGATGCACAGGTGAAAAACGCCGTCATCGACCTGAGCCGTGTCCCCGCCGATTCCGACTCGCTCATGCGCTTCGACGCCGCGGTGGAAGAGCGCCCCGCCGGCCTCACCATGACCGGCTCCCGCGCCATCGCCTTCGTCGGCCTCGGCGACAGCCTGGCCGAAGCTGAAGCGCGCGCCGAGGCCGCGGCGAGCGCCGTCGGCGGTCCGGTCTACCACCGGCCGGACATCGGGACCGCGCCGCTCGTACAACGGCGCGTCGATCACATCCGCGCATTGCTGGGCTCCGCGAGCGAGATGTAGACTGCGCGGAAGTCCTCGATCGCGAGCTCTTCCGGCGCACAGCGCCACGCCCGGAAGGCGACGCCGCCGCTCACCACCGCAGTCGCGAGACGCGACTCCCCGTGCTTCGCCGCCCAGAGCAGCGCGCGGGTGCGGACTGCGGCCTCGTCGGCGCGCCATCCGAAGAGCTCGCGAAGCATCCGCCGCAGCGCGCTCCCGCAGGCGGCGTAACCGATCTCACCCCGCTGCATGCTTTCGATGATGGCGCCGCCGGCGTAGATCGAAAGGATGTCGCTCGCCACCGAGCGCGGGCGGAAGCGCAAGCCGCCGGCCTGTTGGCGGATCGCGCTGGAGAAGGCGGCGACCTCCTTATGCAAGGCGGCCGCCACGCGCCGGCTGTAGAGGCCGAGCGAAAGCGGCGCATCGCCGCTGGTGAAACTGAGGGGGATCAGCACGTTCTGGAGGAGGGAGAGAGTTTGCACGAAACGAATCGTGCGCGCTTTCACGAAAACCGCCTATGCGACCTTCGGCGTATGCCGGAGGGAAAGAGCGGCTGTTTCGTAACGCGAAAGTGCTACGCCATGATCTCCTTCGCCACCGTCCCACTCACATCGGTCAGCCGGAAGTCCCGCCCGGCGTAGCGATACGTCAGCTTCTCGTGGTCGAGCCCGAGCAGCGCCAGCATGGTCGCGTGGAGGTCGTGGATCGGCATGTGGTTTTGCACCGCTTCGTAGCCGTAGTCGTCCGTCTCGCCATACGAGTAGCCGCCCTTCACGCCGCCGCCGGCCATCCACATCGTGAAGGCCTTGTTGTTGTGGTCGCGCCCGTCGCCGCCTTGCGCGTGCGGCGTGCGGCCGAATTCGCCGCCCCACACCACGAGCGTGTCCTTCAGCATGCCGCGCTGCGCGAGATCCGTCAGTAAGCCGGCGATCGGCTGATCGACCGCCTGGCAGTTGCCGGCGAGCGCGGCCGCGAGGTTGAAATGCTGGTCCCAGTTGCCGTGCGAAATCTCCACGAACCGCACCCCCGCCTCGACGAAACGCCGCGCGAGCAGGCATTTGCGGCCGAAGTCATCCGTCGCGCCGGCGTCGATTCCGTAGAGCTTGCGCGTCGCCTCGGTTTCCTTCGAGAGATCCATCACCGCGGGCATTTGGGCCTGCATGCGAAAGGCGAGCTCGTAGCTTTCGATGACGCCCTCGACCGCTGGATTGTACCCGTCACGGTGCAACTCCTCGCGATTCAGCGCCTGGACGAGATCGAGCTCCGCGCGCTGCGCCGCCGGCTTCAGCGGCGACGCGATGTCGCGAACCGTCGCCCCCGCGATCGGCCGATTGTCAGCGCCGATCCGGGTTCCCTGGTAGATCGCGGGAAGGAACGAGCTGCCGTAGTTTTGCGCCCCGCCGTTGTTGCCCGGCGGCGTGAGCGTGACGAAGCCGGGAAGATTCTCGTTCTCCGTCCCGAGCCCGTAAAGCGACCACGCGCCGAGCGACGGCCGCACCGTCTGGAAGCTGCCGGTGTGCAGCTTCATGAACGCCTGCGGATGCGCCGGCACGTCGGTCTGCATGCTGCGCAAAAGACAGAGCTGGTCCGCATGCTCGGCCACCTTGGGAAAGAGGTCGGAAATCCAGAGCCCGCTCTTTCCACGCTTGCTGAAGTTCCACTTCGACCCAAGCAGCTTCGTGCCGGGACGCAGCCCGTTCTTGCCCGCGTCGGCGGCGAGCTTCGGCTTGTAATCGAACGTGTCCACGTGCGAAGGCCCGCCGCGCATGCAGAGGAAAATCACGCGCTTAGCCCGCGGCTTGAAGTGCGGAGCCTTGGGCGCCAGCGGATTCTCCGGCTTGGTCGCAGCCTGACTGAGCCCGGCGAAGGCGAGGTAGCCGAAGCCGGAGGAGAGGGTCTTGAGCATCGCCCGACGGGAGAAGGGCGGGAGTGGGGTGTGCATAGGTTTCGAGTTAGATAGTTTGCGCTGTCGTGAAAAGGGACGCCGAGTCGGGGACAATGAGACAATGAGACAATGAGAAGGGGTGCCTCACAGTGCGGCGCGCATCGCGGTTCGGTCTCATTGTCTCATTGTCTCATTGTCTCATTGTCTTGCCTCCCCCCTCAGTCGACATAACGAAACTCCGCGCTCGCCAGCAGCGCGCGGCAATACGTCGCCCAGGTCACCCCCGGCGCGCTGATCGCGATTCCCCGCGCCGGCGCGTCGCTCGCGCGGGGCTGGTCGGGGACGCGGTTGAAAAACTGCGCGGCGGCGCTCTTCTCGGCCATCGACGGCAGCCGGCCGAAGATGAGCCGGTACGACAGCTGCACGCGCTGCTCGAAGTTCACCTCGTTCGGCACCGCGGCGAGCACGCGCTCGGAGACCTTCTCGGAGGCCCGGCCGATGAACGGCGAGTTGAGCATGAAGAGCGCTTGCGACGGCACGTTCGTCGTCTCGCGGCTGCCGGTGACCAGGCTCGGCTCGGGGAAGTCGAAGACGGAGAGCGCGTCGGGCAGGATGTCGCGCGCGATCGGCAGATAGAGCGAGCGCACATTCGTCCGCGTGCCGGAGTCGACGATGGTCGACTCCGTGACGCCGAAGGCGCGGCCGCCGATCGGGCCGTTGCCGGCGAGGGCGATCGCGGAGCCGGCGGGCGCGGTCGATTCCAACTGACCGCTCGCCACGAGCACCGCGTCGCGGATGCACTCGGCATCGAGCCGGCGCTTGTTCATCCGCCAGTGGAGCGTGTTCTCGGGGTCGACCGCGAAGCTCTTCGCATCGTAGGTCGAGGCGAGCTGGTAGGCGTGGCTGAGCACGATCTCGCGGACGAGTTTCTTCACCGACCAGCCGCCTTCGCGGAACTCGACCGCCAGCGTGTCGAGCAGCGCCTGGTTGCTCGGCAGATGCCCCGTGGTCCCGAAGTTATCCGGCGTCGGCACGATCCCCTCGCCGAAGAGCCAGTGCCAGACGCGGTTGACCATCACGCGCGAGGTCGTCGGATTCTCCGGCGCCGCGATCCAGTCGGCAAGTTGCAACCGGCCGCTCGTGCCGGCGGGAATCGCGGCCGCACGGCCTTTCGTCAGGATTTCGGCGAATCCGCGCGGCACTTTCTCGCCCGGCTTGTCGACATCGCCGCGCGTGTAGAGCGCCGAGTCGCCGATGCTGGCAAACGCCGGCGCACGGCCCAACCCCTGGCGGAACGGGCCGGCAAACTGTCCCCCGCCAAACCGGCCGAAGGCCGGCTCGGGGCGCGTGGCGGGAAGATCGCGCACCCCCATGGCCAGCGCCTTCATCTGGCCGGAGGCGTCGAAGGATTTCAGCTCCGCCTCGAGCTGGCCGATCTGCGTCACGAGAATGAGCACGCGCTGTTGCTTCCTCGGGTCGGCGTTCGCCGGCGGCGCGCCGTTAGGCCCGCCCGCGGCGCGCATGGCGGCGAAGCGCTCGGTAAAGATTTCCTTTTGCTCCTTTTTCAACTCGTCGAGCCGCTGCTCCTTCCGCCGACGCTCCTCGGTCGGCATGCTCTTCGCGATCTGCGCCTGCGTCCCGGCCGCGGGGAGCTCGATCAGCTCCGTGGGCCTCCGATTCTGAATGCCGCCCGCCGTCCCGTACTGCGTGTCGGTGGAAAGGAAAATGCCGGCCAGCGCATAGTAATCGCGCTGCGGGATGGGGTCGAACTTGTGATCGTGGCAGCGGGCGCACGCGATCGTCACGCCGAGGAAGGCCTGCGACATCGTGTCGACCTGCTCGTCCGCGACATCGAGCGCGAACTGCCGCGGATCGCGCTCGTTCAGCCCCTTCGGCCCGATGGCCAGGAAGCCCGTAGCGACCAGATGATCGGCCCGCGCGCGGTCGTCCTTGGCGGGCAAGAGGTCGCCCGCCAGCTGCTCGCGAATGAATTGATCGTACGGCTTGTCCGCATTGAACGCCGCCACGACGTAGTCGCGATACCGCCACGCATTGGGAAACGCGACGTTCACGTCCTTCCCGCTGCTTTCGGCGTAGCGGGCGACGTCGAGCCAATGCCGGCCCCAGCGCTCGCCGTACTGCGGTGAGGCGAGCAGGCGATCGACCACCTTGGCGAGCGCGTCCGGCGCCGTGTCGCGCAGGAAGGCCTCGAGCGCCTCGGGCGGCGGCGGCAGGCCGATGAGATCGAAATACACCCGGCGGAGGAGCGTCGCCTTGTCCGCGTCGCCGACCGGCGCCAGCCCCTTGGCGGTCAGGCCCGCGAGCAGGAAACGATCGATCTCCGTCTTCGGCCAGACGCTGTTTTTCACCACCGGCGCCGTGCTCTTTTGCGGCGGCTGCCACGCCCACCACTTCTTCGCCTCCTCGTACGCCTCCTTCTTCACCGCGATCTTCTTCCCGCCCTCGCGCGGATCGGGCGCGCCCATTTGCACCCACTTTTCGAAGTCGTGAATCACCGCGTCCGGCAGCTTGCCCCCGCTCTTCTCCGGCGGCATCGCGGTGTCCTTGTGCTGATACCGGATCGCGTCGATGAGCAGGCTTTCCTCGAGGTGACCGGGCACGATCGCCGGTCCGTCGTCGCCGCCCCGCCGGATCCCCTCGCGCGTATCGAGCAGCAACCCGCCCTTGATCTTCTCCGCGTCAGCCGAGTGGCACTTGTAGCATTTGTCCGTCAGCACGGGGCGGATCTTCTTTTCGAAGAAGTCGAGCCCGGCGGCATCGGCCTGCTCCAGCGCCGCCCAGGCGCCGGCCGGCCAGAGGAGACACAGGATCGCGAGAATGGGACGGGTGGAAGCCATGGTCGAAAGGAAGACGGGAAGCAGGAAGCGCGCGTTACAAAGATTTAAACGACGCCGAAGGGAGAAGTTGCGTAATCGCGTGTCTTGCTGCGGGAGTAATCCTGCAAGTGTTGCATCGCGCTGAGAAACTGCGCGCGCCGTTCCTCGGGCGCGGCGTCCATGTCCTCCTGGGAGAAGGACGGCCCTGTGCTGGCCAGCGTAGGCGGCTCGGATAAGTGGTGGCACTCGATCCGAGGTTCGGAAAGAGTGGCGGGACACCTCCATGGACCCGCGCTTCCTGAAATTCCGCTTTTTCCTCACGTTCGTCGGCCTCGCCTGCTTCACCCGTCTCGCCATCGGCGCCGGTGAGATTGGGACTGTCTCGAGTGTCGACGCCGGTGGACGGCTCGGTTTCATCCCGTGGGGCGGAACCAGTTCCGAGGCGAAGGTGGTGCCGATGACCGCGGACGCTGTTTTCACGATCGGGGGAGCCGCCGTGCCTGCCCAGAGCCTGAAGCCCGGCATGTGGATCGAGCTCGAACAGACGAACAACGGCGACGTGAGACGCGCCTCCGCCGGCGAATTCCTCGCCGCGGACGGGGGCAGGATTGTGATCTTTAGAGGGCTGCCGGCCGCGTTCCTGCAGCGCGACGTGAAAGACTGGTACACCAACGAAGCCGGCGGCGTGCAATTCAAGGTGCAGTTCATGCGCGGCAGCGGTGACCCGAAGATCACGGGCGCGAATCTCCGCCCGTCGAAGTACGCGGAACCGGCGGAGGGCTTCGTCTTCCACCTGCCGGCTGAGCTCAGGGGCGCCGTCGTCAATTTCCACGGCGCCAAACCCGGCGTGACCACCCCGGACGCGGAGGGGAAAATCACCATCAACAAGGAGACCGTCATCGAGTCGTATTTCAACCATCCCAAAAACCCGGTGAAGCCAGAGCTCGGGGCGACCTCGGGCTTGACGGAGCTGACGCTTCGGAAGTTGCCGAAATCGGCGCCGTGAGCGAAGCCGGCTCAACCTGAGCTGGATGGTTGAGCTAGGAACATCTGCTCATGGAGTATCTCCGTGTTGCAAAAGGCCTGCGCTCCGTCCTCGAGCGCTCGACGCCGGACGTGGTGTCCCGCGAACTCTTTTACTTTGTTTTCTTCTGTCTTCGAGCATGCTCGCTCCGCTTATGCAACTGCCCCGCGTTTTCCCCCTGATGGTTATTGTCCTGCAGATCTTGCACGCCGCCTCGAGTGGAGCGGCCCGTGCGGGCGCAAGCGCCGGATCACGCGGTCCCGAAATCCGCCGGCTGATGCCGGGCCGTTCGGAAGTCTTTCGCGTTTGCGCCAAGGATGCCGCAGGGGACACCGGCTTGGCGATGAAAGTCGGTGAAGTTTACGACTTTGCCTGCCCGGACTCCCAGCGGTGGTCGGATTTAGGCATCAAGGTCAGCCCCTCGGGCAAGGCTCCGCTGCCGTACCGGGCTTATTTATCGCTCTTCTCCAAAAAGAAACGATGCGCGCAGGCCCCTTGGTTCTCATTGGTTGGCAAGGTGACGCCGGATGACCGCGACAGTTTCCTGATCGGGGCGGGCCTGGCGAACTGGCAAGTGCAACAAAGCGGGCGCCTCCGCTGCTTTGCCAACGATGTGCCCGGCTTCTATGGCAACAATTCCGGCAGCCTAACCCTGACGGTGACCCGCCGTCGTTAAGCCTGAAAATGGGAATGGAAACCACGGATTTCACGGATGGGCACGGATTCTGAATGGCCTGCGCGCGGTCGAAGGTTCAACCAAATGGTGAACTACAATATCCGTGCCCATCTGTACTACACTCCGATCGAGTCTTGTTTTTCCGACTAGATTTTCAAACCGCCAAGACGCCAAGACGCCAAGACGCCAAGACCGAACCTGGGAAATGATCATTCTTGGCGTCTTGGCGTCTTGGCGGTTGAAGCCTTTTGGTTGCGGCCTGCCGCGCTGTGTAATCCGTCGTCAAATCGCCGCCCCAATCCCGGATTTAGGTTAAGCGGGTCCGGTATATACTTCGGTGGTTCGGGTGCCTCCACCCCCGGCCCGGTCTGGAGCCGGCGGCGGCCAGCTTCTGCAGCAGGACAGGATGATCCCAGAGATGGCAAACCATTTCCTGGCCATACTTGCGGGCCAGCAGTTCGGCACGTCGACGTTTGTCTCCACACCTTTTCGGCAGTCTCGCCATTCCAAAGCTCGATGCCAAATTTCGGCTGGCCCCGCTGCCGACAAGCGCAATGATGTTCCCACGATGAAAGCTCCCCGCTTCTGGCTTTTCTGGACCGTGCTGGTGCTGGCCGGATCGTCGGCGGCCCACGAGGCGGCGGGGGCGGAGCGGCCGAATATCCTGTTTGTCCTCACCGACGACCAGGGGTGGCCTACTTTGGGGTGTTATGGATCAATACGGGTGGCGACGCCGCATCTCGATAAGTTCGCGAGCGAGGGGGTGCGGTTTACGCAGGCTTATGCGATGCCGCAATGCACGCCGACGCGGGCGGCGCTGATGAGCGGGCAGCACACGGCTCGGACGGGGATGTGGCACGTGTTGCCGTGGTACGGGCTGCCGTGGGCGCCGGTGGAGGAGCCGGCGTGGCGGGAACAGTATCCGCGCGAGTGGCCGACTTTGCCGAAGGCGCTGCAGGCGGCGGGGTATCGGACGGGGATGGGCGGGAAATGGCACCTGACGACGGGGCGGGACGGCGGGTACGATGCGCTCAAGCCGGCGGCGGGCGCGGCGTATGGGTTCGACTTCGTGGCGCCGCCGGGGCCGGGCTCGCCGAATGAGGGCGACAAATGGGTGAACCATCTCACCGACGCAGCGATCGGGTTCATCCGCGAAAACCGGGAGCGCCCGTGGTTCTTTTATTTGGCGCATCACACGCTGCACAGCAAGTTCAGCGCGCCGGATGAGATGGTGGCGGAGCAGCGCAAACGTGGCGCGCCGGCGGACGGGATGTTCAACGCGACCTACCTCGCGATGATCGCGCACCTGGATGAGTCCTTTGGCCGGCTGATGGCGGCGCTGGAGGAGACGCACCAGGCGGAGAAGACGCTCGTGGTTTTCATGTCCGACAACGGCGGCTTCAATACCAACTACGCGCTGCCCAAGCCGGGGGCCGATGAAACCGTGCGCCTCGAGCCGGCGACCGAGGCCTTTGACAATGCGCCGCTGCGGGCGGGCAAAGGCTTTCCCTATGAGGGCGGGCTGCGCGTCCCGTGCATGGTGCGTGGTCCGCTCAGTCCTCGTGGTCCGCTCAGTCCCCTGAGCGGCTCGGGTCAGACCGCACAGGGGACTGTGCGGACCACAGGGACTGTGCGGACCACGGGGACGGTGTGCGAGACGCCGATCCACGTGGTGGATTGGATGCCGACGCTGCTGGAAGTCGCGGGCGCGGCCGCGCCGGCCGGCCATTCGCTGGACGGCGTGAGCTTCGTGCCGTTGCTCGAGGGGAAGGAATTACCGCCCCGCGCGCTGTTCTGGTACATGCCGCTCTATGATTTGCGCTGGGCGGCCACGCCGTGCGCGGTGATGCGCGAAGGCGACTGGAAGCTGATCGAGTACTTCGGCGATTGGTTCGACGAGACGATGCACTATCATCGCGGCCGGCACCTGGAGTTGTTCAACCTGCGCGATGACCTGGCGGAGGCGCGCGATGCCGCGGCGGCGCAGCCGGAGCGGGTCCGCGAGATGACGGGGCGCCTGCAGGCGTGGATCGAAAGCACGGGCGCGCGGGTACCCGGCGACAACCCGCATTTCGATCGAGCGAAGATGTTCGAGGAGACCCGGCAAAAGCCGGCGTGGGTGCGGTAGAAGAAGGCGCACCGGCGAATCGGCGCCGCCCCTCTTAGGCGGATTGACATTTGGATTTCCGAGGCTTCCATTTGACTCCCCGACGTTCATCTCCGCGGTCCGCTCCTTGCTGGAAAGTTCCAGCCTCTTTATGATCACCCCCCCATTCATCCGCCGGCTGGCGGTTCCGGTTTTGGGAGTGCTCTGGCTGGTGGCGGTCGTGGCGGGCTCCGGGGCGCTGTGGCGGCATGCCAACACCCCGGGCCATGCGGGCCGGACGCCCGCGGCCTGGCCGGCGGAAAGCTCGCTCATCCGCGCCGCCCATCGCAAGACGCTGGTGATGTTCGCGCATCCGCAGTGCCCGTGCACGCGGGCGAGCATCGGTGAACTGGCGCTCCTCATGGCGCGCTGCGGCGGCGACCTCGACGCGTTTGTGGTTTTCTTCAAGCCGGAAGACGCCGCCGAAGAGTGGACGCACACGGGCAGTTTTCGCGACGCGGCGGCCATCCCCGGCGTGACCGTCCTCCTCGATCGCCAAGGGCGTGAAGCCGAACGCTTCGGCGCCGCGACCTCGGGACAGACCGATTTTTACGACGCCGACGGGCGCCTCCTTTTCAGCGGGGGCATCACCGCCGCCCGCGGCCACGCCGGCGACAATCCCGGCCGCGCGGCGATCGGCCAATGGGCTGCCGACGGCCCGGCCGGTTGCTCCTCCACGCCCGTCTTTGGGTGCGCCCTGACCGAGGCCCGCGCCCCATGAGCACGCCCGCAACCCACGCCGGAACCAACGGATCAGCGGGCATGACGGGGAGTGAAGCGATCGCCGCGCGCGCCGACGTCCGGTTCGGCGAGCAATACGATGTGATCCTGCGCCGGACAGATCGCTGGTTCGCGTGGTTGTTGTTATTGCAGTGGGCGGTGGGCATTCTCTTCGCGCTTACGATTTCGCCGAAGACGTGGGCCGGCCAGGCCAGCCAAACTCACCTCCACGTCTGGGCCGCGATCTTCCTGGGCGGTGGGATTGTCGCGTTTCCAGTCGGGCTCGCGTTCACCCGCGCGGGGGCGCCGCTCACCCGGCATGCGATCGCCATCGGCCAGATGCTCATCGGCGCGCTTTACATCCACCTGACCGCCGGGCGCATCGAGACCCATTTCCACGTCTTCGGCTCACTGGCCTTCCTGGCGTTCTATCGGGATTGGCGGGTGCTCATTACCGCCACGATCGTTGTGGCCTGCGATCATTTCCTGCGCGGCATCTACTGGCCGCAGTCCGTGTACGGCGTGCTCTCCGCCTCGCTGTGGCGCGCCGTGGAGCACTCGGCCTGGGTCGTCTTCGAGGATGTGTTTCTCATTCGCTCGTGCGTGAATGGCGTGCGCGAGATGCGGGCGATCGCCGAGCGCCAGGCGGCGACCGAATCCCTCAATGCGACCCTCACGTTCGAGGTCGCGGAACGCAAGCGGGCGGAGGATCAACTCCGCGAGCGGCAGGGGCTGCTCGACGCCGTCGTCGAAGGCTGCGTCGATCCCATCTTCGTGAAGGACAAGGAGTGCGGCTTTCTCATGATCAATGCGGCCGGCGCGCGGCTGCTCGGGCGGCCCCCGGAGGAGATCCTCGGCCGCGACGATACCGCGCTCATGGAGCCGAACATGGCACATCCGTTCATCGAGATGGATCGCGCCGTGATGGCGGCCGGCGAATCGCGCACGGTCGAGGAGCAGTTCGAGACAGCGAGCGGCACCGTCGAGTTGCTGACGACCAAGACCCCTTATTTCGATGCCCACGGCGGCATCATCGGAGTCATCGGCATCGCCCGCGACATCACGGAAAGGAAACGCTTCGAGCAAGGGCTGCGCGATGCCAAGGAAGCCGCCGAGGTCGCGAATCGCGCCAAGGGTGACTTCCTCGCGACGATGAGCCACGAAATCCGCACGCCGATGAACGGGGTCATCGGCACCATGGGCCTGTTGCTCGACACCGAGCTCACGCCCCGGCAACACGAACTCGCCGGCATTGCGCGCAACAGCGCGGACTCCCTGCTGGCGGTCGTCAACGACATCCTGGATTTTTCCAAGATCGACGCCGGCAAGCTGTCGATCGAACCGGTCGCGTTCGATCTGCTCCAGACCGCGGAGGAAGTGAGCGAGCTCTTCTGCGCCCGCATGCAGGAGAAAGGGCTGGAGCTCATCCTGCACTATGCGCCGGGCACGCCGCGCCGGCTCATCGGCGATGCCGGCCGGATTCGCCAGGTGCTGGTGAATCTCGTGAACAACGCGGTGAAATTCACCGAGCGCGGCCACGTGCTGGTGAGTGTCGAAGCCGACCGCCCAGAGGACGGTCACGCCACCCTCCGCATCACGGTTTCGGACACCGGCATCGGCATCCCGTCCACCGCGCTGGGGCAGTTGTTCGAGCGGTTCACGCAGGCGGACGCCTCGACCACGCGGCGTTTCGGCGGCTCCGGCCTGGGTCTCGCCATCAGCAAGCGGCTGGTGGACTTGATGGGCGGCCGGCTTTGCGTCAGCAGCACCGTGGGCGAAGGCTCCACCTTTACCTGCATCCTGCGGCTTCCGATCGACACCGCGGCGCCGGCGCCCGCCGCGGCCCTGGCGGATCGTCACGTGAAACCGCGGGCCGGCGGCGCGAGTTCGCCCCGCTTGCACGCGCGCGTGCTCGTGGTCGATGACAACGGCACCAACCAACGGGTGGCGCAACTGACGCTCGAGAGTCTCGGCTGCCACGTCGATCTCGCAGCGAATGGCCTCGAAGCGATCGACATGCTCCGGCGGTTCCCGTACCGCCTGGTTTTCATGGACTGCGAAATGCCGGAGATGGACGGCTTCGAGGCCACACGGACGATTCGCGAGCTCGAGG
>DASYIS010000050.1:0-8753 GCA_035997375.1 Chthoniobacteraceae bacterium | reverse complement strand
CGGCCAAACCGGCGAATCCCTGATCCGATCGCTGTTTTGCGACTACTCCACGAATGTCATGACCGCCACCACCCGCACACCCGTCGACCTCCTCCGCTTCACCACCTGCGGCTCGGTCGATGACGGCAAGTCGACCCTGATCGGCCGGCTCCTCTACGACTCGAAATCGCTGATGGAGGACCAGCTCGAGGCGCTGGAGGCTTCGGCCGATATCACCGGCGGCGGGCAGATCAATCTCGCGAACCTCACCGACGGCCTGCGCGCCGAGCGCGAGCAGGGGATCACCATCGATGTGGCGTACCGGTACTTCGCCACGCCGCGGCGCAAGTTCATCATCGCCGACACGCCGGGGCACAAGCAGTACACGCGGAACATGGTCACCGGCGCTTCGTCGGCGAATCTCGCGGTGGTGCTGGTCGATGCGCGCCTCGGCGTCATCGAGCAGAGCCGGCGGCATAGCTACATCGCGTCGCTGCTGCGCATCCCGCACCTCGTCGTCGCGATCAACAAGATGGACCTGGTCGACTGGAGCGAGCAGCGCTTCAACGAGATTCGCGCGCAATTCGAGGAGTTCCTCCCGCGGCTCGACATGAAGGACGTGAAGTTCATCCCGATGAGCGCGCTCAACGGCGACAACGTCGTCGACCCGTCCCAGCACACGCCGTGGTATCCCGGCCCGACCTTCCTCGGCCATCTCGAGACCGTCCACATCGGCAGCGACTGGAACCTCAACGATTTCCGCCTGCCCGTGCAGTGGGTCAATCGGCCGAACAATCCGAAGGATCCCGCGCTCCACGATTTCCGCGGCCTCAGCGGGCAGATCGCCGGCGGCATCCTGCGCGTCGGCCAGCCGGTCATGGTGCTGCCGAGCGGCTTCAGCAGTACGGTCAAACAAATCTGGACGCTCGACGGACCGCTCGAGGAAGCGTTCTCGCCGCAGTCCGTCACCGTGGTGCTCGAACACGACATCGACATCAGCCGCGGCGACATGCTGGTCGACCCGCGCGACCTGCCGGGCGCCGGCTCGCTGCTGCATGCGAAAGTCTGCTGGTTGCACCCGACCCCGCTGCAGGCCGGCAAGAAGTACTTCCTCAAGCACGCCACGCAGACCGTCCAGGCCATCGTCACGTCGATCGAGCACAAGATCGACATCGACACCCTCAACCCGATCGAGGGCGCGACGAAGCTGGAGATGAACGACCTCGGCGAAATCCGCCTGCGCACCTCCAAGCCGCTGGTCTTTGACGGCTACGCGGTCAACCGCCTCACCGGCTCGTTCATCCTTATCGAGCAAGGGAGCAACGCCACCGTCGGCGCCGGCATGCTTTACCCGCCGACCGAGGTCGCCAAGCCGGAGTACCGGGATTTCGCGATTTGAGCCGGAACGATGAAGTCCGCGACGTTATTAAGTTAATCGAGGAGGACGGATGGTACCTTCTCCGCACCCGCGGCAGCCTCGTCATTTCAAGCTTGGTCACTGTGGCCGGTCATCCTGCCGCCGCAGTGCGGTGGGCGCAGCCTGCCATTCCTTCCGCTTCATTTGCGCCATGGAAATCGTCCGCGTGGCGCGCAACGGGCGACGCAGGGCCGCACTTCTTCCGTCGTTGCCAAACCAACCGTAGCTCCGGCGCAAGACCGCAGTGGCTTACTTCGCTGCCGGCAGAGCCTTCAGCTTGCCAGCCGCCATCGCGCCGATGTTGAGCGGCAACCTCTCCCGAATGATTTGCAGGTAACTCTCTCGGGCTTGCGCGCGATCTCCGCGCACCGTGAGTTCGGCGGCGTTTCGCATCATGGGCAACGTGCGCAGGCAGGCAAAGCGCGTCTCCGAGTCCAAAATCCCGCATGCGCCGTCCAACACGAGCAGACGGCCCGCTTCCTCCCAGGCGCCGCGGACGAGCGCCGCTTCGAATTGCGCCATCCACTCCGTGGCGAGATCGCCGCGCGCCGGTTGGCTCGGGCGGCCGAGCGCGGCCCACGCGGCCCGATCGCGCAACTGCAAGAGCGTGGCGCCTTCCGGCGTCGACGCGAGCGACATCCAGATCCCGGCCGTGGGCCCGGCGCGATCGCCGGCGGCGGCGCCCCCGCCTTTTTGGACCGCCTGCCACACGGCGATGAGAGGCTCCAAATTCGGGACGCCTTCGCTCCCCGGCCGGCGGAGGGCTCTTAAACTCGCAAGCAACGCAGCCGTGGGCTCGCCGGTCGTCGTCATGGCAGGTCGGGCTCCTTCCTGCGCCGCGGTCACGGGCTCGGAAGCCCCGGCGGACGGACTCTCCGGGGGCAGATGGCGGCGCATCAGCTCGTCGTGCGGACCCTTCACACCGGCGAGGGATTGGCGCAGCCATTCCTGTCCGAGCGCGACGGCCCGGCGATCGCCGCGCTCCTCCGCCTGGAGCAGGGAGAGCCAGTTGATGGACCGCCGGCACTCTTCGAGCAAGGCATTCGAGATCAGGTCGTTCCGGGTGGTGCGCGGCACCCTGCCGGCGATGAAGTTGCGGTAATCCAGCGGTTTCGCGCTCCCAAAGCCCGGGCTGTACGGCAGGGAGTCGTACGGGAGCGAAGGCAGATTCACCTCGTCGCAAAAGCGGCGCAGCCGTTGCACCGGCCCGCTCAGCTCGGCCGGCGAGGCACCGCGCAGGAGGGCCGCCCTCACCTCCTCCGCCGCGAACTCGCAGGCGTGGCGAAACTGCTCGTCGGCTTCCGCGACCGCGCGGCGGATCGCCGGCCGGCGGGTGAACTTGTTTCCCATCCCTTCCAGCGTCCGCCAGAGGCCATGGAACTGCAGGTAGGCCTCCGGATCGGTCGCGGGGTCGCGCGGCAGGAGCAGCGGCTTGGGCGCGGCGACGATGCTCCAGCAGTCGATCAGCTCGAGACTTTCCTCGATGCCCAGATAAGGCGCCCGTTTGGTCGCGCCGTAGTAGAAGGGGGCGGACTCGCCGCGGGAGGCCATGCGCCTCCCGCCGAGGTCGTCCCACATGGAGACGAGAAACTTTGCTTCCTGGAGGGCCTCCTGCGCGGGAATGAGCTCGGCATTCGTGCGCGCGTGCCGCCAGACCTCATCCACATACGCGAGGGCCGACAGGCGCAACGCGGAGCGCACTTCGGCATAGTAGCTGTCCAGCGCATCCAACCGCGCCAGCGACGCCAGGAGTGGCGCGGTCGAGGTGATGCTGGGTGGGAAAAATCCTGACCGGGCTTTCGCGTAGTAGAAGAGAGGCAGGGAGCGGCTGGCCACCGGGTTCTGCAGAAACTCGTCGAAGGTCTTGCCGAGGAACGCCGCGCCCGCCGCTTCTTCATCCGCGGACCAGGCGCCGCGCGCCGCTCCGGCACGGAGTTCGCCGGCGAAGAGCGCCTGTTCGTCGGCCAGCGTCGCTCCCTCCTCCCGCGCCAGGCCGAGGCAGTAGGCGAACCGCTGCGCCGCCTCCGTCGGCTCGGCGCCCGCCGCGCCGGTCATGAGGCACAGGGCGAGAACCGCGAGGAGGCGCATCGGTCCGTTGGGCAACATGCGCATCACCTTATTTTGGCCGTTTGAAGGCGTCCGGGTGCTCTTGCTTCATCGCCTTCAGACGCTCGGTCGCCGCCTTCACCGGGGCGCGGGCGCTCGGGTTCTGCAGCACCTCGCGGTAAAGGTGCGCCGCTTCCGGCCATTGCTCCCCCAGCTCCAAGTTTTGCGCCGCGAGGAAGGCGTGCAGAGCGCTCACCGCATCGTCCGGCCGGCCCTGAAGCTCCTCGCGCCCGAGCGGTTCCCGCGCGCGCAGCACCTCATACAGCCGGCGCCATTCGCCTTTCGCGGCGAGATTGTCGCACAGCTTTTCGACCGCCGCCGCGGCGGGCAGGTCGCGGAGCGGGGGCGTTTTCAGCTCGGGCGCGTGCAGCAGCCGGCTCAGCACGTCGCGCGCGACGCGTTCTTTCAACTGCGCGGCTTCCGGCGCGAACGTGCTGCCCGTCGATGGCCCTTCCAACTCGCGCACTTGTTCGTAGAGAGCCGGGCTCGGGTTGGACCAGCAAATCGCGAGCGTCTTCAGGTACTGCGCGCATGGTCCCGTGCTCTCCTCTCGTTCCCACGCCGCGAGTTCGTTGACGATTTGGTCGAGGTCCGCGGGTTTTTGCGCCGCCGCCAGCCGTTTGCGGATGCTCCCGCCCTGGTCCTGTTGCCAGGTCTTGATCAGCTCTTTGAAAATCCCGGCACTCCTCGCCTCCATTCCGTCGAGCGCCGGTTGCCCGGCATCGATCTCACTTTGGGTGATCGGGAATCCTTTCTCCAGGCGCGCGAGCAGGCCGAAGAGGTACACGTAGCCTCGCGCCGCCCGATCGTGCGGACTGGCGCCGGGGTTCCGCTGATTGGGGGGACGCAGATCGTTCGAGCGGGCCAGCGTCGTCAGATGGGCGGCCAGCAGGGGACTCAACTCCGTGGCCGGCTTGCGTTGCTGAATGGCCGTGTCCAGCGTCTCGCGGGTTCGCTCGGCCTCCATTTGCGCGGGGGCGAGAATGGCTTGCCGGCGGGCCTCCACTTCGCGGACCGCACCAATTTCGCTATTCGCCTGCACTTGCTGGCGGAGGTTGGCCAGTTCGAGCGCGGTGGCGCCCTGTTCCCCGGCGGCTTGCGCCACCAGCAGCCGTTGGAGGGTGCGAAGAATCGCTTGTGATTGCGCAGCCAGCTGCGGCAGCTCGAGATAGATCTCCTTCGTCGGTCCCCTGATGCCGTCAATGAGTCTGATCGACACGATCACGGCGTCGATCTCCTCCGGTTTCGAGGCCGTGCGGAGCGTTTCGACGACCCGGCGACGGATCTCCTTTTTCGCTCCTTCGGCCAGTTCGGCGCGGCCGGCGAACATCCGCTGGTTGGCCGCCTCGAGCTCCTCTTTGAGCGTCGTGAGTCGCGCATTCTCCGGCGGCACGGGCGCCGCCGCGATCGTCCCGCGCAGATCGTAGGCGGTCGGATTGTCGAGGCCAAAAGTCTCACGCAAGCTTTGCGCGGCCGTTTTGGAAATGCGCCCGGCTCTCGCCTCCTCCTCCACCGCCAACTGGGCCGACTCCCACGCGCGCGCCACGCCCTCCTCGAGCTTCGTGACGCGCTGCGGGATCTCCTCGAGCGGGATCGTCTCCGCCGTCGTCCTGGCTGGAGGGGTGGGCTCAGCCGGCAGGCCGGTTGCCGGGATCGCCAGCAGGAAAACCGCGCCGAGCCACGGCGGAAGGGGAAACCGTTTCACGGATTCAATGTGTCAGTTTGAAGGCGTCCGGGTGCTCCTTCTTCATCGCCTTCAGGCGCTCGGCCGCCGGCTTCACCGGGGCGCGGGCGCTCACATTTTGCAGCACCTCGCGGTAGAGTTGCGCCGCTTCCGCCCACTGCTCCGCCAGCTCCATGTTCTGCGCGGCGAAGAAGGCGTGGAGTGCGCTCACGGGATCGTCCTCCCGACCGCGAGATTCTTCCCGCCCGCCCGGTTCCCGCAAGCGCAGCAGCTCGTAGAGCCGGCGCCACTCGCCTTTGGCCGCGAGATCGTCGCACATCTTCTCGACCGCCGCCGCGATGGGCTGCTCGCGCAGCGGGTCGGCTTTCAGCTCGGGCGCTTTTAGCATTTGGCTCAGCACGTCGCGCTCGACGTGCTCCTTTAGCTGCGTGGCCTCCGGTGAAAAGGGGCCGGCGGGCGTCTGCGCTTCCAGTTGGTGCACCTGCTGGTAGAGCGCCGGCGTCGGGTTGGCCCAGCAGACCGAGAGCGCCTTCAGGTAGCGTCCGTATTGTCCCGTCGTCTCCTCCGGAAATTGGTGGCTGCCTTCGCGCTCCCACGCCGAGAGATCGGTCGCGATTTGGTCGAGGTCCGCCGGCTTTTGCGCCGCCGCCAGCCGGCGGCGGATGCTCTCGTCCCGCTCCTGCGCGCGCTTCTCGGCGGCGATCGCGCTCTCCTGCTGCCAGGTCTTGATCAGCTCGTTGTAAACCAAGGAGCTCTTCGTATCCAAGCCGTCGAGCGATGGCCGGCCGTTGTCGATTTCGCTCTGGGTGATGGGGAGTCCCTTCTCCAGGCGCGCGAGCAGATCGAAGAGATACGCGTAGCCTTTCGCCGCCCGCTCGTGCGGACTTCCGCCGCCGAAGCCCCGCTGGGTGGGAGGACGCAGATCGTTCCAGTGGTCGAGCGCCGTCAGATGCGCGGCCAGCAGGCGATTCAACTCCGCGGCCGGCTTGCGCTGCTGAACGGCTGCGTCGAGCGTCTCGCGGGTTTGGTCGGCCTCCTTTTGCGCCGGGGCGAGGATCGCCTGCTGGCGCAGATCCACATCGCCGACGTTGCCGATCTCGCGGCTCGTCTGCAACTGGCTGCGGAGATTGGAAAGCTCGTTGGCGGTCGTGCCGGTCTCGCCCGCCGCCTGGGTGACCAAAACGCGGTGGAGGGTGCGGAGGACCATGTTGGCGTTGCTCACGAAACTCGGCAGATCGGAAAAGGCGTTGCTCGGCGTCCCCTTGAGCCCGCCGTCGAAAGGCTTGAGCGTCTCGATGAGGCCGGCGACTTCCTCCGGCTTCGAGGCCGTGCGGATCGCCTCCGACACCCGGTTCCGAATCTCCTTTTTCACGTCATTGCCGAGCTCGGCGCGCCCGGTTTGCAGCCGTTGGCCGGCCGTCTCCACCTCCTTCGCCGCCGTGGTGAGCCGCTCATTGTCCGGCGGCACGGGCGCGGTTGAGATGACTCCGCGCAGGTCGACCCCGCTCGCAACGGTGCCGGGGCGAAAAGTCCAGCGGAGGCTTTGCGCAACCGTCCTGGAAATGCGCTCGGCCTTGGCCTCTTCTTCCACCGCCGCCTGAGCCGCCTCCAGCGCGTGCGTCAAATCCTCCTCGAGCTTCGCGACGCGCTTCGGGATTTCCTCGAGCAGGATCGTCTCCGCCGGCGGCTTGGCGGGAGGGGTGGGTTCGGCCGGAAGGGCCGTCGTCGAGATTGTCAGAAGGAAAGCCGCGCACCGCCACGCCTGAAGGGGAAACCGTTTCACGCCTTTAGCCATCGCACTCTTGGCGCGATCGAAGCGAGCGGAATTTGAGCGGGTTTGGAGCTTGGCCCTTGTTACTGCGACGGCGCCCGCAACACCGGCGGGGCTGGTTTCTCCATCGGCGCCGGGAGCATGTCCTGCACTCGTTCCTTGAGCCGCGCGCGCGCTTCGTCCTTCATCCCCATGTCCGCGGCCTCGCGCATCGCCTGTTCGCGGTTTTGCTTGTACGCCTCCTCGTAATCCCTGGCCTCCAGCGTCTTCAGCAACCCCTGCGCGGCGTGGAAGATCTCCTGCTTCTCCGTGGTCACCGAGAGAATCCTGGCCGGCGGGATCGAGCTTTCGATGACTTGTCCTCGGTCATCGAGGCGAAAGGTTGTCCCCTTGTCCAGGGAGAAGCCCGCTTTCGCCGTGTACTCGCCGCGGACGATGATGGTGGCGGTACTGCCGGCCCACTTCGTCGTGTACTTGGAAACGCAGACGATGCGGTGCTGCACGGTGGCCAGCTCCATGATCTCGCGCGACTCCAGGGTGACCGACTGGTTGTCGACCTTCACCTCGGTGCCGAAGAGGTTGCCGAGCTTGGCGATCGACGATTGCAGGTCGCGCGCGACCTTGCCCGGCGCCTCGATCGTCCCCTTGAAAATGAACAGCGCGAGCAGCACGAGCAAGGCGACGATGGCGATGAGCGCGATCGCCGCGGGCCACGAGCAGCCGGGGCGGCCGGCCGGCTCGGTGCGCTCGTCTCTCGGTTCGGCGATTTGATCCACGGGTGAAGACCAATGGCACGGGAGCGCGCGTTTCACAATGGTTGAAGCAGGAAGGAGGGGAGGGCGGAGGTTCCTTCCCCTTTTTCTTCATCTTCATCTTCATCTTCATCTTCATCGCCGCCGTCCCTTCATTCCCCCTCGCCGGAGCAAAGGGAGATGAAGATGAAGATGAAGAAAAAGACGAAGAGGCGGAATCAGACGCTACGCCCCTCGGAAAGCGGAATTGACAGAACCCGGCCGGCGAGAGAGCAAAGAGCCGGGCGAGCCTCCGGGTTGGCCCGCTCTTCCATGCACGACGCTTCGTCCGGGTCCGCCGGTGGCAGCTCTTTCCGCCGCCAATTCCTCCTCTCGCTGGCCGCGCTCGGCGTCGTCTTCGGCGACATCGGCACCAGCCCGCTCTACGCGATGCGCGAGTGCTTTCACGGGCCGCATGGCATCGCGCCCACGGCGGGGAACGTCTTCGGCGTCATGTCGCTCATCTTTTGGGCGCTCATCATCGTCATCTCGGTCAAGTACCTGGTCTTCATCCTGCGCGCGGACAATCGCGGGGAGGGCGGCATCCTCGCACTCGCGGCGCTGGTCGCGCACGTGAAGCCGGGCAAAGTGCTCGCGATCTTGGGCCTCTTCGGTGCCGCGTTGCTCTACTCGGATGGCATGATCACGCCGGCCGTCACCGTGCTCGGCGCGGTCGAGGGCCTGGAGACCGCCACGCCGGCGTTGAAGCCCTTCATCGAGCCGATCACCATCGCCATCCTCATCGGCATCTTCCTGGTGCAAAGCTCCGGCACGGCGAAAATCGGCGCGCTCTTTGGGCCGATTACCTTCGTCTGGTTCGTCGTGATTGCCGCGCTCGGTATCGCGCAGATCGCGCAGTTCCCCGCGATCCTCCAGTCGCTGAGCCCGCATCACGCGGTCGTGTTCTTTTTGCACAACGGCTGGCACGGGTTCATCATCCTCGGCGCGGTCTTCCTCGTCGTCACCGGCGGTGAGGCGCTCTATGCGGACATCGGCCATTTCGGC
>DASYIS010000049.1:0-6304 GCA_035997375.1 Chthoniobacteraceae bacterium | reverse complement strand
ACGAGATCGGCGCGACGCTGCTCCTCCTGCGGTGCCTGTCGCACTTTGGGATCAACCTCGACCGCTTCATCAAGTCGGCCAACGCCGGCCGGCGGGAGAAATCGACGCCGCCAAAGCCGCCGGTTACCTGAAGGGGATCCTACCGGGCACCGGCGTCGCCCTTGAGGTTCGTAGTTCCGCCTTTAGGCGGCGAGCGGCGCACTGACACGACGCACTCTGGACGATCTGACGCGCCGGCCGAGGGTCGCGCCTGGCCGCCTAAAGGCACCTTTAGGCGGAACTACGAACCCGGAGAGCCGCGCCGCATCGCTCGCTTTTCGCTCGCCTCTCCCCAAGCGTGCGCACAACGTTGCCTGCCATGAAACAACTTGTCGCCGCCGCCGTCGCCGTCGCCCTGCTCGCCCAGACCGCGGTCCATGCCCAGAACAAGGTGGAGATCGCGGCAGCCGACACGCCGGCGACTCTTCTCCCTCGCCTGGTCGGCCAGAAGGTCGAGCTGCACCTGAAAAACGGCGAGAAGCTCTCCGGTAAACTCGAGAGCGCGACGGCGACCGGGGTTCACCTTTCCAACCTGACCGGCCAGGAATTCTTCGACGCGGTGATTGCCGCCGGCGACATCAGCGCAGTGGTGGTGCGCGTGCGCTGATTCCCGACCGGGGGCCGGCCCGGGGGCCGAAGGTTGGCAGCCTGCTCGCCGCGGAAGGAGGTGTCGGCGGGTGCGGAGCCGGACGCGCCTTGCCACGCCGGGGCGCACCGGGCGCCCCTCAGAAAACCCGATGAAATCGGCCGCGAATAGGTTATCTATCCCGTCCTCCCCATGACTCGTCCGGCTTTTCTTTCCGTTCTTCTCGGCGCTGCGTGCGCGCTACGCGCCGGCGCGGCGGTGCCGGAGACCGTCGGGTTCAACGAGCACATCCGGCCGATCCTCTCGAACACCTGTTTCTTTTGCCACGGCCCGGATGAGAAGCATCGCGACGGCAAGCGGCGGCTCGACTTGCGCGAGGAGGCTATCGTCGACCACGACGGCGTGCGCGCGATCGTCCCCGGCGATCCCGACAAGAGTGAGCTGATGCTCCGCATCCTGTCGCACGACCCCGAGGAGCAGATGCCGCCGCCGAAGAGCAAGCGGCCGGCGCTGACCGCCGACGAGATCGCGACCTTTCGCAAGTGGATCGCGCAGGGCGCAAAGTATGAGGGCCACTGGGCGTTTCAGCCGCTAAGAACCGCGCCTCCGCCGAATGCGGATTGCGGATCGCGGATTGCGGAATGGGAGAAGCGCGAGCCGGCACGTGGCGCGGAGCTTCGCAAGCAGCAGCCGTTTCTGGAGAACTGGGCCAGGAATCCGATCGATCAGTTCATCCTCGATCGCCTGCTCCGCGAAGGGATCGCGCCCTCCCCCGAGGCCGACCCGCGGACGCTCTGCCGCCGGATGCACCTCGATCTGACGGGCATCCTCCCGACGCCCGAAGAAGTGGAGAGCTTCGTCGCGGAATCAATCCGCAATCCGCAATCCGCCATCCGCAATCTCGCCGACCGCCTGCTGGCGGACCCGCATTATGGCGAGCGCTGGGGCCGGCATTGGCTCGACCAGGCGCGCTACGCGGACTCCAACGGCTACTCGATCGACAGCGAGCGCGCGATGTGGCCGTACCGCGATTGGGTCATCAAGGCGCTCAACGAGGACATGCCGTTCGACCGGTTCACGATCGAGCAACTCGCCGGCGACCTGTTGCCGAAGCCGACGAAGTCGCAGCTCATCGCAACGGCGTTTCATCGCAATTCGCTGATCAACGAGGAGGGCGGCGTGAAGCCCGAGCAGTTCCGCGTGGAAGAGTCGATCGACCGCCTGAACACGACCGCCGAGGTCTGGCTGGGGCTGACCGTCGGGTGCGCGCAATGCCATTCGCACAAGTTCGACCCGATCACGCACCAGGAGTTCTACCGCATGTTCGCGTTCTTCAACCAGGGCGAGGACGTGAACAGCAAGGGCGCCACGCTGGAGGTCGCGCGCGGCGAGGTCTTCGGCACCGGGCCGACCGCGGAGGAGCGCAACGCCGAGGCCGCGCTCAAGCGCAGGGCCGACGAGGCGGCGTGGGAGAAAGACCAGCTCGCGATCCAGGACGCGGCGGAGGCCGAAGGCGAATCGCCCGATGCGCTGGCGCTGGCCTTGCGAGTCGCCGCCGGCCGGCGCAACGCCGAGCAAACGCGGCTCGTGCTGGAGGCCTTCGAGAAGGCGCAACCGAAGTACGGCAAGGCGAAGAAAGCCGCGAAGAAGGAAACCGACGCCGACGTGGTCGATCTCATGGTGATGAAGGACCTCGCGAAGAAGCGCGAGACGTTCCTCTTCCTGCGCGGCGATTTCCTGCGGCCGGACCAAAAACTCGGCCCACTGCAACCTGGCGTGATCGCGGCCGTGGCGGAGCCGATGCCCGCGCCGGCGGCCGACTTTCAGACTCGCCTCGACCTCGCGCGCTGGCTCGTCGCGCCGCAAAATCCGCTGACCGCGCGCGTCACGATGAACCGCGTCTGGATGCGCTACTTCGGCCGCGGCATCGTGGAAACCGAGGACGATTTCGGCTCGCAAGGCACACCGCCCACGCACCCCGAGTTGCTCGACTGGCTCGCCGGCGAATTCATGCGGCAGGGGTGGAGCATGAAGGCGATGCACCGCCTCATCGTCACCAGCGCGACCTACCGGCAATCCTCGAAAGCGCGGCCCGATCTCGCGGACAAGGACGCGCGCAATCTGCTGCTTGCACGGCAGTCGCGCGTGCGGCTCGAGGCCGAGATCATCCGCGACGCGGGGCTTTGCGCGAGCGGGCTGCTCAATGCAGAAATCGGCGGCCCGAGCGTGCGTCCGCCGCAGCCGGAGGGCGTGTACTCCTTCACGCAAAACAAGAAAGTCTGGCCCGACGTGACCGGCCCGAACCGCTACCGGCGCGGGCTCTACACCATGTTCTTCCGCAGCGCGCCGCACCCGCTCTTCAGCACGTTCGACGCGCCGGATTTCCAGCAAGTTTGCACCCGCCGCGGCCGCTCGAACACGCCCCTCCAGGCGCTGTTGATGGCTAACGACACGGCCTTCTTCGAGTTCGCGCAAGGGCTCGCTCTGCGGGCGCAGCAGGAGGCGTGGGCGCTGCTTTCTCCCGCTTACCCGCCGGAGGAGAAGCCCGGCGACTGGCGCAAACACGGCGGTGGGATGCCGGTGCGCCGCGCATTTTTGCTCGCGAATTCGCGTCCGCCATCGGCGAAAGAGGAGGCGGTCCTGCTCGCTTATTTCGACGCGCAGGTGCGCGCCTTCACGGCCGACCCCGCGGCAGCGCAAGCGCTGTTGCCGAAAGCCATGCCCGCGTCCTTCGACCCGATCTCCACCGCCGCGCTCGTCGGCACCGCGCGCGCCATTCTCAACGCCGACTCCTTCATTACCCGCGAATGAGACACAAAGTTGCGAGAAGCAGCCTGATCATTGGGGTCGCGTGTTTCGTGCTCTCTTTCATGGTCTATGACGCCGAGCCGTTTCTCCACGCGGTCGCCGCCGTTTCATTTGCCTGTATGGCTCTGTTCGGACAACAGGACTGGCGATGGGTCGGCATCTTACTTTTCGCCGGAAGCTTCGCCTTGGCGGCGGCAGAAATTCAGGGCGTGCGGCGGGAGAGGGAAGAGTCGCGGCGGACTATGGAGTTAAGGAAAAAGCACTTTGAGCAATTGTCCCAGGAGCACCCATGAATTCGAACCCACCGACTCCCCAGCAGCTCGCCGAGACGGAGCGCCGCCTCGCGCACGACATCACGCGCCGGCATTTCTTCGGCCAATGCGGCGTCGGACTCGGCGCGCTCGCGTTGACGGAGATGCTCGGGAGCGACGGCTACGCCGCGCCGATCAAGGTCGATCCACTGCACCCGATGGCGCCGCGCGCGCCGCAGTTTCCGGCGAAGGCGAAGAACGTCATCTACCTTTTCATGGCCGGCGGGCCGAGTCAGCTCGAGCTCTTCGACGACAAGCCGAAGCTGCGCGAGCTCACGGGCCAGGCGCCGCCGCCGAGCCTGCTCGAGGGGAAACGCTTCGCCTTTTTGAAAGGGAACGAAACGCTCCTCGGCACCAAGCGGAAGTTCGACCGCATCGGCCAATGCGGTATGACGATGAGCGAGCTGCTGCCGCATCTGCGCGGCGTCGCCGACGACATCTGCTGGGTGCGCGGCATGACGACCGACGTCTTCAATCACGCGCCGGCCAAGCTTTTCATGAACACCGGCTTCCAGGCGCCGGGCCGCGCGAGCATGGGCGCGTGGGCCACCTACGGGCTCGGCAGCGAGTCGCGCGATCTGCCGGGTTTCGTCGTCTTGCAAAGCGGCCCGCGCGGTCCGCGCGGCGGCGCCACGCTCTGGAGCAGCGGCTTCCTTCCGACCTCGTATCAAGGCGTGCCGTTCCGCAATGCCGGCGACGCCATCCTGAACCTGCGCAGCCCGAAAGGGATCGAGCCGGCGCAGGAGGCGGGCTTTTACAACGCCGTCAGCCAGCTCAATCAGGCGCGCCTCGAGGAGGTCGGCGACCCGGAAATCATGACGCGCATCAACGCCTACGAAATGGCCGCGCGCATGCAAACGAGCGCACCGGAACTGATGGATCTGGCGAAGGAAACGCCGGAGACCCTCAAGCTTTACGGCGTGGAGCCTGGCAAGCCGGGCTACGCGGCGAACTGCCTGCTCGCGCGCCGGCTCATCGAGCGCGGCGTCCGTTTCGTGCAGCTCTACCACACCGATTGGGACCACCACGGCGACACGCAGAACAACCTCAGCGCCGCCCTCGACGCGCGCTGCCAGGAGGTCGACCGCGCGAGCGCCGCCCTCGTCGCCGACCTCAAAGCGCGCGGCCTATTGAAAGACACGCTCGTCATCTGGGGCGGCGAATTCGGCCGCACGCCGATGGGCGAAAACCGCCAGACGATCGGCCGCGACCACCACGTCGACGCCTTCACGATGTGGATGGCCGGCGGCGGCGCGAAGCCGGGCCTCGTCTACGGCGAAACGGACGAGCTCGGCTTCGGCGTCATCGAAAACAAAGTCCACGTCCACGACCTGCACGCCACGATCCTCCACCTGCTCGGCTTCGATCACGAGCAGCTCACGTATCGGTTCCAGGGGCGGGATTTCCGGCTGACGGATGTGCATGGGCAAGTGGTGAAGGCGCTGGTCGCGTGACGCGTCCCGCGCGGCCGGCCCGGAGGGCCGCAGGAAATTAGCCGGGGGTGGAGCGAGGTACGAGCGTAACCCCCGGAACCCACACAAAACGGATCCGCCCTGAAAGGGCGGGAGAAGTTTCGTGTAGGCGGAGATTCCCGCGCCGCCTCCGGGGCGCATACGCGTTGAACGGAATCCGGGGGTTCCGCTCGTGCCTCGCTTCACCCCCGGCTAATCTCTTCTGGCCCTCCGGGCCGACTGCATTCGCCGAGTCGCGTTGGGTTGGTCGGGCTCTCGCATTATCGTCGCAGCCGTCTTCGTGTTGGGCGGAGGATCTATTTCAAGCTCCCCAAATACTGGAGCAAATCCGCCGCTTCCTCCGCGGTCAGGCTTTGCAACAGCCCTTCCGGCATCATCGAGACGGGCGACGCGCTGGTCTTCACGATGTCGGCGACGGGGATTTTCTCGGTGACGCCGCCGGCTTGCTTGAGCGTCAACTCGGTCGCGGTGCTGGCGGCGGGGAAGCCGCTTTTGCTCTCGCCGTTCTTGAGCTCGACGGTGGTGAGCTTCCACTGCGGCTCGATGATTTTCGACGGCGTGAGGATCTGTTCGAGCATCGCGGCCTGGTTCCACTTCGTGCCGATGTGGCTGAGGTCGGGGCCGAAATCGGTGCCCACCTCCTGTGCGCGATGGCAGGCGACACAGACGCTCGCAAATAGCGCCTGACCGCGCGCGGCATCGCCTTTCAGCGCGAGCAATTCGGCGGGCTTAAGGTCGGGGCCGAGCACTTTGCGGCGCTGCGATTCGGGCAGGAAGCGCTCGAACAAGTCGCGCCGCAACGGATCGGTGAGCGCACTGCCTTTGGCGATCGTTTGCGCGCGTGCGGGTTCGGGAATGGAGCCGTCGATGACCGCAAGCGCCACGCTCAAGGCGCCGCTGCCGGTGGCGAGCAGCGTGTCGAGCGGGGCGACGTCGCCCTTCTTCAACAGAATGAGCGCGGCTTCCTCCGCGTCACGCTGGGTGCGCACCTCACCGGCGCCCTTTTGCCATGCGGGCACGGGCAGGCCGGCGATCCAGTCGCGCAGGAGGAGCAGGCCGCGGTCGTCGATCATGTGGCCCCCGAGGTA
>DASYIS010000048.1:0-4436 GCA_035997375.1 Chthoniobacteraceae bacterium | reverse complement strand
ACACGGAAGTGAAACGCTGCAGCCCCGATGATAGTGCATCAACCTGGGTGTGCGAAAGTAGGACGTTGCCAGTCTCCCTCTCCCCCTTTACCGGTGGAGAGAAACCAAGAGCCCGGACCCCGCAAGGGGCCCGGGCTTTTTGGCGTCGGACGGTGTCCGTCCTTTGGTGCGCTCCACGCGCCCGCGTGGGCGGACCGGCGGAGCTACACGAGCGCCGCGTCGCGTTCCGCCTCGGCGCGCGGCGCCGCCGGCTCCGCCTTTGTGCGAAACAGGATGTCCACCACATTGCGCACGTACTGCTCGTCGGGCAGGGAGTCCACGTCTTCGGCGGGGAAGGCGACGAGTTCCTTGAAGTGCGCGGCCAGTTCGGCGAAGAGCGCGATCCGCGCATCGGCGTCGTAGGCCTCCCGCCGGAGGAGCGCGGTGAGGGCGAGGCGCGCCTCGTCCGGGCTCACGCGCTGGCGCAGGCGGGCGGCGAGGTGAGGCGAGCTGCGCAGCGAGTTGAACTTGCCCGCCAGCAACTGCTCGAGATTCGGCTCGGCGTAGGTCGGGCTGTGGACGACGACCGTGCCGGCCGCGAGGTCGCCGAGCCGCTGCGCGCGCCGATTCAGCAGCGCGGTGAGCCCGCCCACCATGTAGAAGGCCGGCAGGATGTCGACGGCGCGCAGCAGGTTGCGCAGCAGGACCTGGTGAAATTGCAGGCGCAGGCCCGTGGCATCGAGCACCCGCAAGTGGAGGATGCGCTTGCCCACGGTCTGCCCGCGCCACAGCCACTCGAGCAGGATGCCGTAACCGAAGGTGAGGCCGAAATAAAGCAGCACCCCGATCGCGTCTCCGAAATCCCCGGTGATGAGATGCAGCATGCCGATGGCGACCTGCAACCCGATGGTCAGCATGGCGAGGATGACGAAATCGATCCCCCACGCGAGCGAGCGGGTGATCGGCCCGGCGAGCCGGTAGGAAAACATCACCCCCTCGGGCGTGCGGATTTTGAGCTCGGAGCTGAGGTTCACGCGGTGGCCGGGGCAGGGGTGGCCGGCGCGGACGTGCCGCGGCCGGAGGAGAGAAACCAGATGAGCAGCGCCAACTCAACGGAGCCGAAGGCGATCTTGACCGAATACGGGATGACGGGCTGGTGATATTGCGAGACGAAGGACTCGATGATGCCCGCCCAGATCAGCATCACGGCCACGCCGCCGATGAGCGTGGCGAGATCGCCAGCGACCGCGCGCATCCGGTCGCTCAGCGAGAGCCGGCTGCCGCGGCCGATGAGGGCATGCGCGAGGACCAGGCCCGCCTGGCCGGCGACGAGGATGCTCGGGATTTCGATCACGCCGTGCGGCATCAGCCAGCCGAGCATGAAGACCGTCTGCCCGTCCCGGATGTAGTCGACGACGATCGTCCCGAGCAGGACGCCGTTTTGAAAAAGCTGGAGGATCGTGCCGATGCCCCAGGTCAAGCCCAGGGCCATGACGCGGATGCACACGCGCGTATTGTGCGTCATCAGCTCGCCGGCGAAGCTCGAGTGCGGCACGTCGCTTTTGTACTTCGCCTCCTCCTCCTCGCGCTTCACGCGATCGCTCGGGCGACCCTGCAGCGGGGAGAAAGCGGCCGGGATGAGCGCCTCTTTCGCTTCGTCGTCCGTGGCCACGGCGAACCCGCCGAACGCCATGCCGAGCAGCGTGATCAACACGGAGACGACAAATGCCGTCCAGTGCCGGCGGAAGATGAGGGGGAACTGCACGAAAAACCAGCGCAGCGGCTTCCAGCGCGGAGTGCGCGCGCGCGCCCCGTGGATTTCGCCATACGCCCGCGCGACCAGCGACTCGAGGTAGCGCTGCAAATCCGGCTCCGAGGCAAAGGTGGTCAGCCGCACGAGATCGGCCGACACTTTCTGGTAGAGAAAATGGAGCCGCGTCGCTTCTTCGAGCGAGACCTTGCGATCGGGCTGGTCCTCCATGAGCTGCAACTTCTTCTCCAACTCCGTCCACGAGGGACGTTCGGCGGCGAGGAAGCGCGGGAGGTCGATGATCATGAAGCGCGGGAGAGCGGGGCAATATGGGGGGAAAGGGGGCGCGGGCGCAAGGCGAAGCCGCGTATCCTCATCATCTTCGGCGAAAATTGCGCATTCGCTTACCATCCTCCGCCTGCGCGAGGGGAGCCAGCAACAGGAGAATGAGGTTGATGCAGCCGAGGTCATACGCCACCACGCAGGAATTCTGCTAATTCGAGCGGCCGCTTTGCGTCGGCGTCCACGGAGCTCCAGGCCGTTCTTCCGGCAACTCCGCCTCCCCCGAATTTCGGGAATTATGGGAATCCCCTCCAGAGTAAACTCGCGGCGCTTCCGTCGGGGGTGTGGGCGCTTCGCCCCCGCTGCCGCCTGCCTGCTGGCTGGCCGCTCCCGCTTCCTCGCTGGTCTGCGCCGGTGCTTCCGCTACCGCCTGCGCCTCTGCCGCCGCAGCTTCTGCCGCCGCTTCGCGTGCCTCCCGCTCCGCGTCCTGCATCGCATGCAGCTCCTTCAACTGGACCTCGAGCGCCGCGCGCGCTTCGCGATCCTTCAGCAAGTCGGCGAGGCTCAGCGCCTCGAAGCGCTCGCTCATTTTGCGCGCATAGTCCGCCGGGAAGAGCCGCTCCAGCATCCAGGCTGAAGCGCGCCAGCCGCGTCCGTTCTCCGCCTGCGCCGCCTGCTCGATGATCTCGAGATGGTGAATGCGGATCTCCTGGCGCGCCTGTTGCAGCTTGGGCCCGATCTCCGGGTGCAACTGTTTCCAGCGCGAAACGGTCGAGCTGCTCATCCCGACAAACTCCGCCGCCGCCGAGTCGGAGAGCCCGAAGCGGCGGATCTTGTCGCACATCATGTCGATGATCTTCGGCGCATAGCCGCTCGGTCGCCCGCGCTTCGGGCTGCCGCCGGCGGCCTCCTCGGCCGGGTCGGAAGGGGTGGGGAATGGGATGAAGATGGAATCGGTGGGTTGGTTCATCCCACCATTCCAGCACCGCTTTTCACAACACCTACATGAGTCTGCGATTTTCGCGTTTTACCTAGGGAGCGCGGCTCAAAAAGCGCCGAAATCGACCGATTTTGTCACGCGAAAAAGCGGTCTTTTGCGACCGTAACGCGCGCTCTTCGTCGGCGGAAGGGGTTCTTGAATTCGACTCCCCATGCCAGTGCTTGGGCGAACGTCGATCGCGAGAACTGACCCGCCGAGCCTCCCTGCGGCCTCCCGAGAGGGGAAGGGCGAGTGTCGATAGTGAGAACTGACCCCTCTGCGGTCCGCACTGACCCCTCTGCGGTCCGCAGGCCCCTCTGCGGTCCGCACTTCCCCCAGCCATGGAACGAACCCCGCCGCGCATGCATCCATCTCCCGCAGAAGTGCAACGATGTGTGGCGCCAATGCATCCATTTCCCTGAAACCTTGAAAGACAAGCCGAAGAAATGGAAAGACACCCCTCAGCAATGCAAAAACACGTCAGCAAAATGGAAAGACTCCTCCAGCAGCTTGAAAAACATGTCCAGCGGATCGAAAGACAAGTACGGCGAATGCATCCACTTTTCGCGAAAGTCGTTACATTTCTCCGAAAAATCGTTGCATTTCTTGCGAACATGGAACCCGTCGGCGCGCGGATTGTTGCCGGAACCTGCTGATTTAGCGGCACTTACAGAGAAACCAACCCATTCCTGAACTCCCGCACTCGTCTTCCCATTTCCACCTACGCCTCACCCTCGAGCGGCCAACGCCACTCGCTGCCAGAATTCGCATGGGCCGGGGGGCTCCTCATAAAAAGATTCAAGAGACCGAAGAAGCCAGGCAGGGCCACTTCGCGTTGCTCTCGTTTTCGAAATGCAGCGAGCCGCCTTGGGAGCGCTGCACGTTATACGAGTTTCGTGGCGATCACGAGCTGACACAGGAATTCCTTCAGTCAAGGGAGCCGGAAGCCCGCAAGACCGCGCAAGGCTTTCACACCCCCTTCCCGGCCCACCGTGGGAATCGGGTGATTGCTCGCGACTCCCGGGTATGTACGTTTACGGAGTAGGGGCTAGGCAATCCTGTTCGCGACTAAACTTCTCAAATACACTTTCCGTGCCCTGTAGAGGTTCGCTGCTGGACAGTCCAAGCGCTGCCAAAATTTTGGAGCGGAGGGGTGAGTGTCGATTGTGAGCGCTGCCCCCACCACCCGACCCTAGGGTGAAGGAAAAGCCCCGCTCCCATCAGAAAGCGAGCCACGCCCCCATTCCGGCAAACTAGGAAAGTAGCTTCCATCACCTGTCGCAGCACCATTGCGAAAGCCTTGAATAAGACCGTACCCTCCCCGACTTTCGCCGAATGTCCTAATCAAAATATCCCGCGCCGGCTCGCCAACCTGCAAGTTTCTCGAAAGGATACCTCCGAGCTGTCCTACAGTATCAGCCGCAGAGCGAAATGCGCTCGAATCGG
>DASYIS010000047.1:0-8323 GCA_035997375.1 Chthoniobacteraceae bacterium | reverse complement strand
CTGCAAACCGGAGTCGTCGAGCTTCACCAACGCATCGCCCGGCTGCACGTACGTCCCCTCGGGCACGATCTGGATGATCGCGACGCCGAGCGTGCCGCGCGACGGGACCTGGCAGCGGACCTCCGTGTTGCTCGAGCTCTGCACCTCGCCGCGCTCGATCACCTCCTGCAGGAACGGGCCGGCGGTGACGGTGGTCAGGATCGGCTGGCTGGAGGAATCGTTGCCCTTCCAGTTGCCGCGGCCGGAGTTCCGCGAGCGCAGGGTGAAGCCGGCGACGAGCAAACAGAGCGCAAGCGAACCGCCGGCGATCATCCACTGCCGGCGCGAAAAACGGGCGAGCTGCGGCGGGAGCTTGGGGAGTTGGATTTTCATTGGACAACGGGGACGGAAGCGGTGGCGGGGGCGGGCTGGAAATTGGCGGCGAGCTTTTCCCCGGCGGCGGCGGGGCGGCGCTCGAGGCGGCGGGCGATTTGCTCCTTCGTGAAGGCGCCCGGATCGACCCAGTGGCCGGCCGGGTCGATCTCCATCAGGCCCAGCTCGTAATCGAGTTCCATGCGGAGCACTTCGTTGCCGACGTAGAGCGAGAGGAAATCGTTCTGCGCGCTGAGCAAGTCGGAGAACGCGCTCACGAGATCGCGCGCGGTCGTCACGCTGATTTCCGAGACCTGGCCGGGCTTCGGCGGCTCGATGAGCTTCAGCCGCGCGAGGTCGACCTGCGAGAGCGCGTTCTGCACGGCGCTGCGGCGCAGCTCGAAGTTTAGCTGCCCCAACTCGACCAGCCGCAGCGTGTTGCGCAGGCTGCCCGAGACGTTGTCCTCGAAGAGCTGGTAGTCGCGCCGCGCGCGCTGATACGTGATCTGCGACTCGCGGAACGTGTTGCGCTCGCGGAGGCGATCGAGCGGCGTGTCGATGGTCACGCCGGCGAGCAGATGCCCGTTCCGCGTGTCGAGGTGCGAGCCCTGGCGGCCGGTCGAGCCGAGGTCGCCATCGAGCCGGAGATCGAGGCCGCTCATCAGCGGATTGGCGTTGTAGTCGATCTTGCGCCAGGCGTTCACGAGCTCCGCGCGGGCGTTCATCCAATCGAGGCGATTTTGCCGCGCGATGCCGACGGCGCGCGCTTCATCGAGGTCCGAGGCCGGGAGGGTGAGCGACTCCAGGCGGGCGCCGGCGTGGTCGAGCGAGAGCTCCAGCACGTACGCGGAGAGGCTGGCGGCGGTCTCACTGGCCCGCGCGCGCGCCTGCTGGAAATCGAGCGCGGGGAGCGTGGCGGCGAGCTCGTGGAGCGTGGCAAAGGCGGCGTCCACGCTCTTCTCCAGCGCGGCGATGCGGTTCTGCGCCTCCACCGCGCGCGGGCGCAACGCCTTGGGATTGAACCGCTCGGGATCGAGGCCGAGCGCCGCCGCATCGGCGCGCCCGCGCAGCTTGCGATACTGCGCTTCGCGGCCCGGCAGCGCCTGGTGAAACGCGACGACCTCGCGCCGCGCCGCGATGAAGCGCTGCGCAAAGACGGGCTTCAGCTTTTCCAGCGCGGCGATCTTTTCATGCAAGACCGCGGGCTCGGTGAGCGCCTCGGCGTCGTGCAGCGGCATCGCGAGCTGGTTGATCTCGTCCTGCAATTTGTTGGTCGCGGGATCGAAGATCGCGAGCTGCTCGATCGTCGAATCGCGCAACGCGACGGCGAGGCTCGGCGGCAGCCCGAGCTTCTGTTTGAAAGCGTCGACGCGCGTGTCGTAGCCCGCGCGCGCGGCGAGGAGCGAGCTCTGCGCGTTGCCGACCGCCTGCCGCGCCTGGAGCACCTGGAGGTAGCCGGTCGAGCGGCCCGCGTCGAAGGCCGCCTGGAGCTGCTCGAGGCTCGCCTGCAAGCCGGCCTTGTTCGTTTCGAGATTGCGGATGCGCTGCTGCTCCTCGAGCAGGCCGAGGAAGCCCGCCGCGCTCGGCACCCCGCCGACGCCCGACGGCGAGCCGGCGAGCAGCGGCGGCGCGGTGCTCACGGCCGACGAGGCGCGCGCCGGGCCGTCCGCGGGATCGCGCCCGGCGACGATGTCGAGGTAGAAGCCCTGCTGGTATTGCTCCATGCGCCGGACGTTGGCGAGGAGGTGGCGCTCGGCTTGCGTCAGCGGCTCCAGCACACGCGCGCGTCCGCCGAAGCGCATCAGCGGCTGCACGACGCTGAACGTGAACAGCGAGGTCGCGGTGCGGACCTTCGCGTTGTCGAAGTCGAAGAGGATGGTATTGGCCGCGCGCGCGAGCAGTTCGCCGCCCCAGCCGGACAGGTAACTGATCGCGCCTTCCGACTCGATCGAGCCGTTGCGCAGCGACGCCCCTTGCGGGCGGGCCGTGGAGCCGAATTCCTGGCGCGTGCCCGTCGAGCCGAGAGCGAGGTGCGGGCGGAAGAGATAGCGCTCCTCGCTGAGATCGAGCGCGGAAAGATAGAGATCCTCGCGCGCGCGCTGGAAGTCGCGGGAGTTGGCCGCGGCGACGCGCACGGCGTCTTTCAAAGTGAGCACGACCTCGCCGGCGTCGGCGTTCGGGAGCGATTTGCGCCAGCCCTCCTCGAAGGTGATCCCGCGCGCCGCCGCGCTCTTCGGCCCGGTCTTCATCAGCTCGTGCGCGACCGGATCGTCCTCCGGCATCGGCGGGTGATCGAGGTTCGTGGGATCGAACAGGCGCGAGTCCTCCCCGCGCTCCAGCCGCCAGTTTTCGCTTGAGGCGCCGAGCCGGTCCGCCTTCCGGTCGATACTGCGATACACCTCGCGGTCGGCCGAGCGCCGATACACCCCGCGCGCGCATCCCGCCACGCCAAGCGCCGCCACCACCCCGAGAGACCAGGGGAGGAGGGAGCGTGTAAGCGAGAGGGGGCTGCGCATCATCCAGTCAACCCCAAGGAGAGGCGGCTCTTAGGGGGCAGGCGGGTGGGTGCGAAGGGGTTGAACGTCGAATTACGCCCGGCGCGCCTATGAAGCTCTTCCTCTTCCTCTTCCTCTTAATCTTCCTCTATTGACTGGCTCCACATTCTTTGTCCGGGCTCAGCTGGAAGGGGGACAACAATGGTGGAGCGATCAAGTTGGAGGAAGATTAAGAGGAAGAGGAAGAGGAAGATGGCTGTTGCGCGGTCGGGCGTTTCGGTAAATCGACCCTGCACGGCGGAATGAGTCCCCTCTCAAAACAGTTTGACCCCCTCATCATCCTCCCCTACACAAGACACCCTTTTCTCGACCTCCCACCTCCGACCGACCTCCTTTTTTATGGGTAAGCAATACGATAAAGTCATCAAACGCCGCCGCCGCCTCGCTTACCTCGAGCGCAGGAAAGAGATGGCCAAGGAAGCCGCCCTCTCGGCGAACAAGCCGAAGATCCGCAAGCCCAAGCCCAAGGTCGAAGAGCCGGCTGCGGTCGTGAAGGAACCCGCGCCGAAGAAAGCGCCGAAGCCCAAGGCCGTGGCCGAGCCGGTCGAGGCCGCGCCGGAGACCCACGCGCCGGAGGCCGCCGAGCCGGTTGAAGTCGCGCCTGCCGCGGAAGAGGCCGCGCTCGAGGGCAACCTCGCCGAAGCGCCGGCCGCGGACCCTGAGCACGCGCCCGCCGAGTAGGCCGCGCGGCAGTTTGACGCTTGGGCGCGGGAGACCCGCTTCCATTCCGTCCATCTTGTCCCCATGCGCTATACCCTCGTCGATGGGCATAGCGTCATCTTCGCGTGGCCCGAGTTGCGCAAGCTCCACCAGCGCCGCAACCTCCTCGGGCGCGAGGAGCTGATCAAGCTCCTGACCGAATACCAGGACGCCTCCGGCATCCGCGTCGTGCTGGTCTTCGACGGCCAGGGCGCGAAGGTCGGCGAGGAAACCGCGCCGGGCGGCATCCAGATTTTCTACGCGGCGAAAGGCCAGACCGCCGACGCCGTCATCGAGCGCCTCGTCGCCATTTACGGGAAGGAGCACGACCTCACCGTCGTGACCGACGACCACCTGGAGCGCGACACCACGAGCGCCTTCGGCGCCTACACGCTGAGCAGCGAAACCTTCCGCGCCGTGCTCGCGGAAGCGCGCGGCGACCTGGACCGGGAGCTCAAGAAGCACCGCCGGAAGTAGCGCCTCGGGCGCGGTGGAGAAGAAGCTTGCGCATCGCGCCGGCACTCCGAACATCACCGGCATGAACTCCCCCCGCTTGTTTTTCTCGCTGCTCGGCCTCGCCCTTTCCGCGGGCCTTCTCGCCGCCGGCGCGGCCGACGCCCCGTCGACGCAGGTCCTCAAATGGAAGGACGGCAAGAAGGCTGTCTTCATCCTCTCCTTCGACGACAGTTGCCAAAGCCAGCTCAACAATGTGGTCCCCGAGCTCAACAAACGGAAGCTCACCGGCACCTTCTATCTCGTGATGGGCGGCGGCGTGCATGCGGGCCGCAAGCAGGATTGGGAAGCCGCGGTGAAAAGCCCGTACATCGTGGAGGCGAATCACACCTTCACCCACAAGGGCGTGAAGGGCGAGAAGAGCGTGGAGGATCTCGACGCCGAGCTGGCCAAGAACAACGAGCTGCTCTACGCGCTGCATCCCGAGCGCAAGGTGCCGCGCCTGCTCGCGTGGGGCCGGCCCGGCGGCGTGCCGTGGGAGGTCACCGAGGAGCAGGAGCTCGCCGAACTCGCGAAAAATCACCTCCTCCGGCGCCCGTCCTTTTTCGGCCCGCCCATCCATTACAAGACTGCGGACGAGTGCGTCGCCGCGATCGACAAGGCGCTGGCCAAAGGAGACATGGGCCACCTCGACATGCACGGCGTCGGCGGCGACTGGCTCGTCACGCCGCTCGATTGGTTCTCCGCGATTCTCGATAAGCTGGAGGCCAACCGCGACACGATCTGGAGCGCCGACGCCCTCTCGTACATGGAGTACAAGGCGGAGCGCGAGACCGCGGAGGTCAAGGAACTCGAGCGAACGCCGGCCCGCCTTCGCCTCTCGCTCACCAGCAAAATGGACCCCGCGCTCTACGACCAGCCGCTGACGCTCACGACGAGCGTCCCGGCGGGCAAGAAGAGCTGGGTTGTCATCCAAGGCGGGAAGAGGACCACCGTCGAGGCGCGCGACGGCGTGCTGCAGTTCGAGGCGGTGCCGGGGGCCGGGGAGATCACGGTGGAGTGACCCTTGCGCGTCGCCGTTGAAGTTCGTAGTTCCGCCTTCAGGCGGCGAGCGCGTGTGCTTACGAGGCGCTGGGCGCAGGTCGCGCCTGGCCGCCTGAAGGCGGAACTACGAACCCGGAACCGCGCGGCTCCCGTCTCATTGTCTCATTGTCTCATTGTCTCATTGTCCCGCCGCCGCCCGTCCCGCCTCCACGTACTCCGCGATACTCTCCACCGTCGCCAGCGCCTTCCGCGCGGTCTCGGAGTTCGGCACGGTGACGCCGAATTTCTTCTCCAGCGAGACGACGAGTTCGAGGGCATCGATCGAGTCGAGCCCAAGGCCTTCGGGGCCGAAGAGCGGGAGATTGTCCCCGATCTCTTCCTTTGAAACTTTGAGCATCAGGTTTTCCACCATCATTTCCTTGATGGCGGTGCGTAATTCTTCAGTCGGCATTTGGAGTGGTTCGGTTTATCCGTGCAAAGAGAGTGCCTTTCCAAGCCTTTTCCCGCGCGTGTCCATTCCCAAAGAACGAATCGATCTCCTGCTCGTCCAGCGCGGGCTCTGTGAAAGCCGCGAGAAGGCACAGCGCCTCATCCTCGCCGGCGAGGTGCGCGTGGGGGAGCAGGTGATCACGAAGCCCGGCACCCGCGTCGCCGCGGAGGCGGAGGTGACGGTGCGCGCGGCCGATCGCTACGTCGGCCGCGGCGGGCACAAGCTCGAGGCGGCGCTGCGCGAATTCCAGGTGCCGTGCGCGGGCGCGATCTGCCTCGACGTCGGCGCGTCGACCGGCGGATTCACCGATTGCCTCCTGCAACACGGCGCGGCGAAGGTCCATGCGATCGACGTCGGCCACTCGCAGCTTGCCTGGAAAATCCGGAGCGATCCGCGGGTCGCCGTGCGCGAGCATCTCAACGCGCGGCACCTTGTGCGCGCCGAGTTTCCCGACGAAATCGCGGTCGCCGTGGTCGATGTCTCTTTCATCTCGCTGACTTTGATCTTGCCGCCGCTGGTCGAAGTGGTGCGTCCTGAGGGGGTGATTGTCGTGCTGATCAAACCGCAGTTCGAGCTCGGCCGCGCCGAGGTGGGGCCGGGGGGCATCGTGCGCGACCCCGCGGGGCATCAACGCGCCGTGGAAAAGATCCGCGATTTTGTCACCGGCACGCTCGGGCGCAGATGGGTAGGGTGCCTGCCATCGCCGATCCTCGGCGGACACGGCAACCAGGAATTTCTCGCATGCATCCGAAACACATCGGCCTGATCGCCAACACCGGCAAGGCGGGCGCCCGGGAGATGGTGCTCAACCTGCAGCGGGAGTTTGGGCGCCACCCCCTGCGGCTCCTCTTCGAGCAGCAGACGGCGGTGCTGGCCGGCGTCGAGGGCGGCCTGGCGATCCCCGCGCTCGCGGAGGAATGCGACCTCCTGCTCGTGCTCGGCGGCGACGGCACGCTGCTGCAGGTCGTGCAGATGCTGGAGGGCGAATTCCCGCCGATCTACGGGATCAACATCGGCTCGCTCGGGTTCCTCACCTGTGTCGCCGGGAGCGACTATGTCCAGGCGGTCGAGGTCATCGCGCACGGCCGTTACCAGATCAGCAAACGGACGCTGCTGACCGTCGAGGTGCTGCACGAGAACGAGGTCATCGGTTCGTACCGCGCGCTGAACGACGCGGTCATCTCGCGCGGCGAGCTCTCGCGGCTCATCCGCCTCGCGGTGCGGATCTGCGACGACACCCTGACCGAATACAACTGCGACGGGCTCATCGTCGCCACGCCCACCGGTTCCACCGCCTACTCGCTCAGCGCCGGCGGCCCGGTGTTGACGCCGGACTGCGGCGTGGTCGTCGTCACCCCGATCTGCCCGCACGTGCTGACCAATCGCAGCGTCATCGTGGCCGACGGCGCGACGATCGAGATCCTCCCGTGTCGCACGCAGGGCCCGGTCTTCCTCACGCTCGATGGCGGGAACGTGCACAAGGTCGAGAGCTGCGACACCATCCGCATCGGCAAGGCGCCGTTCCGGCTGCCGCTCGCCATGCCGCCCGGCGTCTCGTTTTTCGATGTCCTGCGGCAAAAGCTCCGCTGGAGCGGTACCGCGATCTGACGGGGGCTCTCTCATCCTAATCTTACTCCTGCTCCTGCTCTTGCTCCTGATCCCAGCCGCTGCCCGTCCTGAGTACGATTATGAGAGGAGCAGGAGCAGGAGCAGGAGTAAGATTAGGAATCCAGCGCCGCAGCCCACCCCATGATTCACGTCGAAGACACGCTCCGTCCCGAGCACGTGCTGCTCGGCCTCGCCGCGGCCGGCCCCGAGGCGGCAACGGAGGCGCTGCTCGCCCGCCTCCACGACGACGAGCGGGTGCTCGACTGGGCCGCGTTTCACGAGGCGCTGCGGAAGCATCCGCCCTGCCGGGTGTGGGACGACGCGCCGTTCGGGATCTGCATTCCCCATGCGCGGACCGACGCCGTGAGCGGCATGGTCCTCACGGCCGCCCGCCTCGCGGTCGACACCGTCTTCCCGGAATGCGAGAAGCCGGTCCGCTACGTCTTCTGCCTCGGCGTGCCGCAGGCGATGGCGGCGGATTACCTGCGCATCGCCGGCCTGCTCATGCGGATCTTCACCGACGCCGCCACCGAGGAGACATTGCGCACCGCGCAAAATGGAGAGACATTCCTCTCAGCCTTGGAGAACCTCGAAATCAAATTCTAAGCGATTGCCCTCTCATTCTGCGTTTGTCCCCGTTTCCCGGCCTCGTGGCACATCCGCTGCTATCTCAACCTTAACCTCGCGCCTTTATGACCTTCCTTGTCGTTGACGATAACCAGTTGCTGAACCGCTTTCTCACCACCTACCTGCGCGACAAGGGGCATCACGCCTTCTCGCTGACGGATGGCCAAAAAGTCGTCGCCTGGCTGGGCCAGAACGAGTGCGACGCGATCATCCTCGACATCGGCATGCCGAAGATCGACGGCATCTCGCTCGTCTCGATGATCCGCGAGGAGCACGCCGATCTGCCGATTGTCATGTTTACCGGCCTCGGCTACGACGAGGAAGCGATGCAGCGCGCCCGCAAGGCCGGTGCGAACGGCTACGTGAGCAAAGGCCTCGGGCCCAACGAGATTTATTCCGCGCTGATGCGGGTGTTGAGCCATACGAAGCCGATGGCGAAGGCGTAGCGGCTGTAGAGGGAGCCGCGCTGCCGTGGTCCGCACAGTCCCCTGTGCGG
>DASYIS010000046.1:0-28555 GCA_035997375.1 Chthoniobacteraceae bacterium | reverse complement strand
GGATGGTGTGCTCCTCGACGTGATCGATGATGACGCGCCCCGGCTGCACGCGCGAATCGCTTTTCAGCATGTCGAGGATGAGCTTCGTCCCCTTGTGCTTGTCCTCGAGGTGCGGCGTGTGGATCAGGATGAGCTGATTGTGCTTCATCGCCAGGTCGACGTGCCGCCGGAAGATCTCCATCTCGTTGCGCGTATTTTTGTTCAGCCCGATCTCGCCGATGCCAAGCACCGTCGGGCAATCGAGAAACTGCGGGATGAGGTCGAGCACCTCCTGCCCGAGGACCATGTCCTCGGCTTCCTTGGGGTTGATGCAGAGCCACGAAAAATGCGGCAGCCCATGCCGCGCCGCGCGCTTCGGCTCGTAGTCGGTGAGTTGCTTAAAGTAGTCGTAAAACCCCTGCACGCTGCTGCGATCGAACCCCGCCCAGAACGCCGGCTCGCAGACCGCCGCGCACCCGGCGATCGTCATCGCGACATAGTCGTCGGTGACGCGGGAAACCATGTGGGCGTGGGGCTCGATGTAGCGCATGGTGGGGAAGTAATCAGTAATCAGTGGGCAGTGATCAGTATTTCGTGGCGATGGTCGGCTGGTGGAAGAGGGCGCGCATTTTCAGGTCAGGCTACTGATTACTGGCTTCTGATTACTGATTACTTCCCCCGCCCGGCCACGCCCCCACCGCGCCCTTCCCCGGCGCGGCCGCCAGCGGTTCCTCCGTGGGGTCGCTCAGGCTCATCAGCACTTCCTTCGCGCGGGAAGGCTCGGTGCGGGAGAGCTCCTGCAAGGCGGTCCGGAAAGCCGCCAGCCGGAAGTCCGGATCTCCTTCGGCTCGGTCGAGCCGATCCAAAAACGCGGCGATATCGATCAGCTTCGACCGTGCGTCCATGAAGTAGAGATCGAGCAACTGCCGGCGGTTCATGAGACGGAGGGAAATGCGAGAGGCGCCCTGCGGACAAGGCGCCTCCGCGAACTTGGGAGATGGAAAGATCGGCTGAAGACTAATCGTCGTCCACTCCGAAGTCTTTGTGGCCCTTCTCTTTCTCCTCGTAGATTTTCTTGAGCGCCGCCTCGGCCTTGTCCTTGGAGTCCGACTTGATGCCGGCCTCGAGCTCACCCACGGTCTTGACGAGCTCGCCCATCTCTTCCTTGAACTTCTTGGTGTAGGCGGCCTTGTCGGCCTGATCCTTGGTCTTCTTGGGCTCGAGCTTTTGCGCCTCGTCCAGGGCGGCCTTGACCTTGCCAATGAGGGCCAGGTTGTCGTCCTTCTTGGCGGCATCGCCAAGTTGGCGTTTCACCAGGCGAAGGCTCTTGTTCACGACCGACATCTGCTTGGAGAGCGGTGTGTCGTCGTCGGCGGCGAACGCCGTGAAGCCGAGGGAGGCGGCGGTGAGAACAGTCAGGAGGGTTTTGATTTTCATCGGTAATGGGTTTGCAGTTTGGGAATCGCACGACGGCCACGCGCCGCGCCTCTCTCCATTGACGCAACGTGGCGGCGGGGAAGTCAAAGAAACTTTGCAGAAATGCGCCGGCTGCGTTTCGCGCGAAACGGCCGCGCCACTCAGTAGATATACGGCGCCGGCAGCACGAAGGCGTTTTGGATGACGTTCACCCGCGGCCGGCGTCCTTCGAAAATCACCTCGGCGATGTCGAAGCGGAACAGGATGTCGGGGTGATCCAGCAGCTTCAGCCAGGCCAATGCACCGCGCGCGATCAGATCCTGCTTGGCGCGATTGACGGCTTCGTTCGGCTGGCCGAAGTCGAGGCTGCGCCGCGTCTTGACTTCGAGGAAGACCAGCGTCCGGGCGCGCTTGTCGCGGCAGACGAGGTCGACCTCGCCGCCGTGCGGCGCGCGGAAATTCCGATAGAGCACGCGATAGCCGTGCCGCCGAAGGTGGCGCGCGGCGACCTTCTCGCCCAACGGGCCGAGCTCCGCCGCGGTGAGCGCCGAAGGGTCAGGAGAACGGAAACTCCATTTGCCGAACCGGGAGAAAAGAGCGGCGATGGATGGGGCAAGGTCCATGGAGATCGAGGCGTTCCTTGTGCAGGGCGGTGCCGTAGCCTTTGTGCTGCGCAAATTCGTAGCCGGGATAATGGCGGTCCATTTCCATCATGTGGCGGTCGCGCGTGACCTTCGCGATCACGCTGGCGGCGGCGATGCTGAACGAGCGCCCGTCGCCGCCGACGATCGCCGTTTGCGGGAAGGGAAAGCCGCGCACGTGGTTTCCATCGATCAGCACGTGCTCCGGTCGCACCGCGAGCGCCAGCGCGGCGCGGCCCATGGCGGCAACGGTCGCCCAGAAAATGTTGCGGCGGTCCACCTCCTCGTGGTCGGCCATCGCCACGGCCCACTGGATGTCCTCGCGCGTCGTCAACTCGTCGTAGATAACCTCGCGCTGCCGCGGCGAGAGTTTCTTGGAATCCGTCAGCGTCTTGTGGCGGAACTTCTCCGGCAACACGACCGCCGCGACGACGACGGGACCGGCCAGCGGACCGCGGCCGGCTTCATCGATGCCGGCGATGATCTGGCATCCGCCGGCGCGCAGGGCTTTTTCAAAACGGAGGCTGCATTTCATGCCGCCCCGCAGAGTGCCAACTTTACTCGGCGCTGGCAACCTTTGAAGTCCGGGCGCTCTTCGAGGGCGCGGCCTTCAGTTTCACCTTGCGCTCGCGCACGGCCATCGCCGACTTGCCCTTGAGATCGCGCAGGTAGTTGAGCTTCGCGCGGCGCGCGAGGCCCGAGGTCTCCACGTCGATCTTCGCGATGCGCGGGGAGTTGACCGGGAAAACGCGCTCGACCCCTTCGCCGTACGAGATGCGGCGGACGGTGAAAGTCTCGTTCAACAGCGTCCCCTTGCGGCCGATGACGATGCCCGAGAAGATCTGGATGCGCTCCTTGTCGCCTTCGACGACGCGGGTGTGCACGCGCACGGCGTCGCCGACCTTGAACTTCACGAAGTCCTTCTTCAATTGCTCCTGCTGAATCTTATCGATGACGTTGGACATAAGGACTTGAAATAAAAGTGGACGCGAAAAACGGGGGTTGAGTCCTACCGGATTTTCCGCCGCGCGCAACCAGTTTTTGTACCCGAGGCACGATTTTTGTGTTCAAACCTCGGCTCCAGCCGCTTTCGCCGCACTGCTCGCGCGCGGAGTCTTCAGATGGGCGAACCGCGTCCCCCAATCCGGCGGCAGCGGCACCGGCTTGCCCGGCGGCATGCGGACCATCGCGAGGGTTTGTTTGCACTGCACGATGAGCGCGCCGTCGGCCGGCCGCCGGATCTCGAAAGCGCACCAGAAACGCATGCGCTCGACCCGCTCCATCCAGCCGTGGACGAGCAGCTTGTCGGCGAGGACGGCGGGGCGTTTGTAGTCGATCTCGGTGCGGGTCACGACCGGGAAGAGCTGCTCGGTGGACATGGCGTGCAGGCCCATCCCGAGCTCTTCGGCGAGGAGCGTGCGCGCGACTTCGATGAAGCGCAGGTACGCGATGTTGTGCACCACGCCCGCGCAGTCGGTGTCGAAGAAGAAGACCTGCACCGGGGTTTCGATGCGCGGGGTGTAGGGAGGTTCGGCGGCGAGCGGCATACGGGAAAAGTAATCAGTAATCAGAAGGCAGTAAACAGTCTCCGCATACGCGTGGCGTCGCCGCCACTGATCACCGGCCCACTGATTACTGATTACTTTCCTCCGGCTCACTGATTACTTCCGCATGCCGCGCGAGGTCCGCTTCCAGCAGATCCTCGTTGATCTTGAAGGCCGCGAGCGTGCCGTCGGCGGCGGCCATGATGACGAGTTGGAGTCCGCGACTGGTGTTGCCGGCCACATATAAACCGGGCACGGCGGAGGCCGTGTCATCGTGCTCCATCGCCACTTCATCCGCGCAGACTTGGCAGCCGAGTTTCTCGGCCAGGTCCGAGTGCTGCCGCTGCGTGCTCGCGAAGAAGACCGCGTCGCACGGAAGAAACTCGCCGTCGACGAAACGCACGCCGCGCAGCCGGTCGCCTTCGCCCTCGAGCTGCGCGATTTTACTGCGGATGATGCGCACCTGGTAGTGGCGGAGCTTGCTCCGGCAGCCGGCGGGCACCTCCTCCTCGTCGCCATCGGTACACCAGGTGACGTCGCTGCTCCACGCCAGCATTTCCAGCGCAAGGTCGGCGCCCATTTGCCCCTGGCCGTAGACGACGATCGTCTGGTCGTTGTGCTCCCAGCCGTCGCAGTAAGGACAGACGTGGACCCCGGTGCCGTAGAAGCGCTCCATGCCATTCACTTTCGGAACGTCGTCGACGAGCCCGGTCGCGAGCAGGAGGATGCGCGCGGTGTGCGTGGTGCCATCCTCGAGCGTCACCGTGAACTGCTCGTCGCCGCGTTGCGCGTCGACCACCACGCCGTCGCGCACCTCCACGCACGGATACTTCGCCAATTGCTCGCGCGCGAGCCGGCGGAATTCCTCGGGCGAGGTCCCGTCCCGGCTGATGAACCCGTGCATCGCGCGCGCCGCGTAGTTGCGCGGCTGGCCGGAATCGAAGAGCAGCACCTGCCGTCGGCAGCGCCCGAGCACCAGCGCCGCGCTGAGCCCCGCGGGTCCGCCGCCGACGATGATCACGTCTTGCATTGCGTTGGAATCGGTTTGCGCGAGCGCATTGCGTTCTTGGGAGGCAGGGGAAAGTAATCAGTAATCAGAGGGGCAGTAATCAGTAAACCACGGAGGCGCGCCGCCTTGAAATACTGATTACTGTCCCACTGATTACTGATTACTTCCCCACCACCGGCACCACATGCCCGAGCCCGCGATACCGCTCGCCGTGGCATGTGAGCAACACGATCTGCACCTGCGATGAAAGCGACTGGAGGAAATCGAGGACGTTCTCGTGGCGGGTGGCGTCGGTGTGGACCAGCACGTCGTCGAGCACCAGACACTGCGGTCCGTCGTCGGCGGCGACTTGCAGGGCGATGGCGACGCGCAGCGCCAGCAACATCTGCTCGCGGGCGCCGCGCGAGAGGTTTTCAAAGGCGATCAGCTCCTCGGGTCGCGGGCCGACGCCTTTTACCGCCAGGTGTTCGTCGAACCAGACCCGCCGGCCCGGGATGCCGGTCAGCGCGGCGAACGTCTGCGTCAGCCGGTCCTCGAGCGGGCTCAGGACCGCGCGGATGGACGACTCCTCGCGCCGCTGAATCAACTCCCGGACGAGCCGCGCCGCGAGCCCTTCGCGACGCAGGCGCCCGGCGAGGCTTTGCGCCGTTTCGAGGCGTTCTTCCGCCTCGGCGACGCGCGCGTAAAGACCGTCGCCGCCGCGTTCCTCCAGCAGCGTTTTCAGCCGGTCCGCGGCGCGTTGCTTGCGCTGAAGCTCGGCCTCCACCTCCGCGGCGGCGCGCGCCGCACGGGTGGCGCGCTCGGCGAGGGATTCGGCCTGCGGTGGAAGATCGCGCCGCGCCGTCGCGAGCCGCGCCTCGGCGCGCGTGAATTCCCGCTGGGCGTCCGCCAGCGCATCCTCGAGCCCGGCGGGGTGGCGCGCGAGCAGCGCGGCCGTTTGCTCGCGCAACATCTTCGTGCGGCCGGCGGAGACGGCGGCCTTTTGTGCGGCTTCGGCGGCTTGGACGCGCGCCGTTTCGAGCTCTTCGCGCAGCGTGTCGAGCCCTTGGGCAAAGCTCTTCTCCTCTTTGCGATCCGCGGCCTCCGCGGCAGCCAGCGCCTGCTCCTCGACTTGCAGGCTGATCTCGCTGCGTTTCTCCTCTTCCGCGGTGAATTGATGCAGCCGGCGGCTTTGCTCGTGCTCCGCCTGCGCCTTCGCGAGGTCGGCGGCAAACCCCGCCGGCGTCTTCCATTTCGTGAGGAGCGCGGCCACCTCCGCACGCGCGATGGCGAGCCGCGCCTGCCATTGCTGCGCCTCCTGCGCAGCGGTCTCCGCCTCCGCCAGCGAGGCCGCGCCGGTCTGGGCCAGCAGCGCCGCCAACTGCGTGGCCGTCCCAAGAACCTCGTTCAGCAGTTGCGCCGTCTCCTGGGCGCCGGATTCAATGATGACGCGGCCCCATCCATGCAGTTCCAGCGTCAGCGTGCGTGCGACGAGCAGCTTTCTCGAGGCGCCCCCGGCCACTTCCAGGTCGGGCGCGAGCGCACCGTCGGCGGCGGGTGAAATGAGGGCGTCGTGCACGGGTTCCAGCCGGACCGAAAGGCCGGCCGCGCGCAGCTGGGCGGATTGCTCGGCGGCCGCGCGCTCCAGCTCGCGGGCGCGCTGGAGGTCATTTTTTGAGAGGGCCGGTCGCGCGGCCAGCCGCGCCTCGCATTCCTCCACTTCGCGCGCGCTCCGGCCGAGCTGCGCCTGAGTGATGAGCAGTCCTGCCAGCCTCTCCGCCCGTTTGCGGCTCTGCAGAATCTCCCGGATGCGCGCGAGCTTCGTTTGGCGTTTCGTACGCTCCTCCTCACGGCGGCGCGCGGCGGCGCGAGCCTCCTCGACGCGCTCCTCGAGACGCCGCGTGAGCGCCTGGCTCTCCTCCGCGCGCTGCCGGCTCTGCCCTTGCGCCGCCTCCTCGGCGGCGATCTCGGCGGCGGTTTGCGCGAGCGTGTCGCGATCGTGGCGCACGCTTTGGAGCGCGGCATCGGCGCGCTGGAACTCGGAGGCGGCGAGCGCGATCTCGCCTTTGATGAGCTCGGCCGCCTCGGCCTGGGTGCGCAAGGCCGAGGCTTCCGCGGCGCGTTCGCCCCGCTCGCGTTCGAGGCGCGGCAATTCGGCGGTCATGGCCGCGTATTGCGCGTCGAGTTGCTCGAGGTCGGCGCCGCGCCGGCGCAACTCCGCGAGCTGCGCCTCGGCTGTTTCGCGTTCGGCCTCGGCCAGTTGGAGCGGGCTCCCTTTCTTCACCGCTCCCTTCGCGGTGAAATGCGTTTCGCCGAGCGCCTCCAGCCGCAGCGCGAGCCAGCGCATGGTGGTGTCGATCTCGACGGTCGCCAGCCGGCGCCGCGTCGTTTCGCCGCCATCGCCCTCCCAGCACGGCCATTGCGCCGGCTCGTCCTGCCGGCACCAGAGGTACTGGATAAGACCCCAGGTGCCCGGCTTCGCGAGGCGGCCCTCGAGCGCCGGCGCGCCGAGCAGTTCGCGCACGCGCTGGTCGGCTTTGTCGGACTCGTCGGTGCGCTCCCACGCGCCGCCGTTCCAGCGATGCAGCTCGCTCGAGCGGCCCTCGAGGAATTTCTTCACCAGCCGATGGCGGTCGCCGCGCGCCGTGAAGCACACCTCGATGCGCGGCGAGAGGCTCGTCCCCGCCGGGCGGAGTTGGCGGATCTCCTCGCTTTGCGAGCTGTACTTCTCGAACAACGCGCGGCAGAGCGCATGAATGATGGTGCTCTTGCCCCACTCGTTCGGCTGCGCCAGGATGTTGAGCCCCGGCGCGAGCGGGCCGACCGCGATCGCCTCGCGAAACGGACCGACGCCCGCGATTTCGATCGACTCGATCAGCACGCGGTCGCCTCCCGCAGTTCCCGCATGAGCACGCGCCGCGCGGCCTCCACCAGCGGCGCCGTCAGTTCGCCCGGAGCGCAGCCGACCCGCTTCTCCAGCCCCTCCAACTCGTGACGCGGCAAGGCCGGAACGTTCGTCGCGATCACGTTCAGGTCGTCGAGCACTTGCGTGAGGAGCGGATGGTCGCGTTGCAGCTCCGCGAGCTCGCCGGCGGTGAAATCCGGCGTCGTCTCATCGCGGAAATCGCTCGCGGCAAAGGCCGCGGCCAGCTCGCGAGCACGCGCGCCCCAGGCCGCCGCGGCCTCCGGTGCCGCCAGCCCGCCGAGCGTCACGCGGACGACGGTTCGCGCGGGATCGCAGGCGGCCAACTGCGCGAGCAGCTCGTCGCCGGTCGCGAGCTCGCTTTCGAGATGCCGCCACTGCATTTCACCGCAAGGCAGCGCCGTGATCTTCGGCACTGCGCCGGCGCGCTCGATCTCGATTTCATGCACGCTGCCCGAGCCGCGCTCCGCAAAGTCGGTCGGCTCCGGCGTTCCCGCCATCAACATGCGACCACCGTCGAGCGACAGCGCGCTGTGCCAGTGACCGAGCGCAAGAAAGTCGAGGCCCGCGCGCGCGGCGGCGTCGAGGGCGATGGGAAAATCATCCGGCTGGTGCATCCCGCCGATCGCCGGCGAGCCGTGCGTCATCCCGATCTTGATCGCGCCCGCCGGCCGCTCGCGCGCGAGGTCCGCCAGCCGCAGCGAAGGGTCGAGCGCCGACTGTTTTTGCGTGAGCGGATTTGCGATGAGAAATCCGCCGGCGAGCGGAACCGCTTCCGCGGTCGCGAAAATCTTCACGTGCGCCGGGGGCGAGACGAACGGCCGCCGCGCCCAGATCGCGCTCGGGCTGCCGATGGGGTCGTGATTTCCCGGGAGAATGAAGATCGGCACCGCGTCGTGACTCGCGAAGAGGTCGAAGACTTCGGCGACCGCCGCCGGCTCGATCTGGTGATCCTCAAAGAGATCGCCCGCGATGAGGAGCGCATCGGCGTGGCGTCCGGCGGCCATTTCGAGCACGCGCCGGAGCGTCCGCACGCGCGCCTCGCGCAGCCGCCCCGCCTGCGCGCCAAATTGACGAAAGCGCGCGCCGATCTGCCAGTCGGCGGAGTGAAGAAGACGCATGGCCGCCGACTGTAAAATGCGGCACCCGGCGGTCAACCCCGGCGTGGGGCGGATTCCTGCCCGGTCGCCGGCGTCGCCAAAGCTCTGCCGAATGATCGGTGATCCGGCTACTTCCTCCAGTGAACGATGCGGTTCTTCTCGACCAGCAGAGGCTTGTCGCCATCGTCCCATTGCACGCGGCACCCGGTGGCCGTGACCTCCGTCACCGTTCCGGGATACATCAGGGCGCCTTTCCATCCGGCCATCACGTGATCGCCAACCTTGAAAACCGCATTGGCATGGATGGGATGAACGTGCTCGGCCTTCACCGTCAGTTTGTCCCCGTCCTCGTAGAGGATTTTGAACGCATCCCCTTCGACCGCCGTAACCGTCCCCAGATAGTAGCGGCCATCGGTCCACCGCGCGGCCACGCGATGTCCGACCCCGATGCTATCCGGGGGCGCGCCCACGACGAGTTGGAGGCCGACGAAGAGGAAGAGTGCCAGGGTGAGGAGGGAGGTTTTCACGCGACGATTGAACCCTTTTTGTCAATGAATTTGAAGTGAATTTTCTGTCACCCCGCGACCCGCGAGTTTGCCGACCAACAGTCCTCCGGGTTCAGACCTTCGACCCGCGCGGCGATCGGCAGGAGCAGTGGCTTGAGTTGTTTCGCCTCTTCATGGTCAGGCCGTTCCACGTCGCGCCATCGTTCTACTTTATCGCGGAGTGGAACCAAGCCTGAGGACGGCGGCTTATCGGTTTCGGCGTGCGGCGCGCCGCTTGAGCAACTCTTGCGTGAGGGTCTGCGCGGCGAGCCCCGGTCTCTGCGCGTTCCTTGTTTTCCAGAGGTGGTCCAACATCTTCTGCGACGGAAAGCGGACCATCTGGTCCGGCGCGACATAAACGTGGTCGTGGAAAATCTGCGGCACCTGCCGGCGGATCTCCTGGAGTGGAATGGTCACTTCGCCGTGGCCGAAGCGCTCCGCGATTTCATCCAGATCGAAACGAAGCGGGAGATGCAGATCCGGTGTGCCGGACTTGCGCATCCCAAACGGAATCCGGTAAAGCAAATCGCCGAGTTCCAGCCGCAAGAAACCCGCGTCCTGGGAGGTTTCCCCGCCGGGCTCCCCGGTCGCCGGCTCCGGAGACAGTGCGACCGGTTCCTCCGGCGACACGGCCGGTTCCTCCTCCGGCGGCCGCCGCCTGGCGAACCACTTGCGCCGCGGTCTTAGGCAACTCGCCAGGAAGCCCAGCAAGGCTCCGTTCGCCGCGCCGATATGCCAGACCGGTGCTCCAGGAGCGAGGGCCGGGAGGTCCCCCAGCCAACGGCGGGGAAAACCGAACGGCAGGGCAAACCCGGCCACGCCCAGCAGGCTGCACGTCATCGCGACCCCGAAAATGAGCGGCAGGGCCATCGCGACCCGCTCGATCGTCGTCGCCCCGGCCCCGGCTTGGAGTTTCCACCCGAGCCCCGCACCGGCGGCGATTCCGAGGAGCATCGGCCAAAGAAAATCCCACCTCCGGGTGGGCGGGGCGAGGTCGGCCTCGGACGGGCCGGTCACGCTCGCCCCCGGAGCGAGGAGCCACGGCGCGCCGAGCGCCAGCCGAAAGCCGACGCTGGCACTTCTGGCCGGCGCTCCGGTGTCCCGGTCGTACCACCGCCGCTCGTAGCGCAGCGAGGCTCGCAATTCCTCCGGGGTCTCGCTGCGCGCGCTGCCGCCGCGCACACACACCCCGCCCACGGATCCTCCGCCCGCGGAGGACTGGAAGGAATCCAACGTCATTTCCGAGACGTTTCCCAGCAAATCGTACAAACCGAGCGGATTGGGCTTTCGCGACCCGGTCGCATAAACGACGCGATCTCCGCCATGGTAGGCGGACTCGTAGAGATCGCTCTCGCGCAGCGGATACCAGCGTGGCGCATGGAATTCACCGGGCGCGGTGTTCGCTCCCCCGCGCGCGGCGTATTCCCACTCCGCCTCCGTGGGCAACCGCACGATCACCGGTTCTCCGCAGAGGCTCGTCGGCAACGGCCCCGACGCGCCGGAGCCCCGGCGCAGCGATGTGTTCAAGCGCTGGAGAAAGACCTCGATCTCAGGCCGGCTCACGTCGGCGATGGGCAGCGCCCCGTCGCGCGCGTTGTCCCGGGCCGTTTCTCCCATGACCTCCCGCCACTGGTCGCGGCTCACTTCCTTTTCTCCGAGATAGTACAGCCATCCCCGGCCGTCCCGGCACGAGCCGCTCAGCCAGGTCTTCGCCGCCCTGTCCGCAGGAGGGCCCTCCGCCTCTGCCAGGTCGCGACCCGAAAAACCGATCGCCGCCTCGCCCTGGCTGCCGATCCGCACCGCCCGAAATCCCATCACCCCCACCCCGCCGGGCATCGGCAGCTCGAGCCGGTCCGGCAACGCTTTCGCGAGGCCCTCCACCGGCGGGCGGCCGGCGGCCTTCAGGATCCTTTCCACATCCAACCCCTCCAGTCCCGCATTCTCGCCCCGTGACCCGGGCGCCGGCGGAAGCCCTCCGGCTTCCGCGAGGCCGATCATCACCCGGAACCCCACGGCTCCGGCCTCCCCGCTTTTCGTCTGCCACGAAAGCTCACTGCGCCTGGTCACCCTCAACTCCCCGGGTTCGCTCCAGGCGTCGCCGCCGCGCACCACCGGCCCGCCGACCGGTCCCCAGCCCGGCACGAGCCGGTACGCCTCGCCGATCATCTCCCGCGCGTTGCCGAGCATGTCGTGGAGCCCGTAGCGGTTCGCGCGCCTCAGGCCCGTCGGCCTCAGTCGTCCGCCGGCGTTGCCCCGGTGCCACTCCTCCTCATTCAGCCGCTTCGCGTCGGCCAAAGGCTCGGCCGAGGCCGGACCCGCGCCGCGCGCCGCGTATTCCCATTCGCCCTCCGTGGGCAGACGCATCACGCCGGGCGACCCATCCGCTCCGCGCGGCATTTTGGTGCGCTTGAGCAGCCACTCGTTGCAGCGCGCCAGGAACTTCTGGACTTCATCCCAGCTCACGCCGGTTTGCGGCAGCCTGGCCGACCCGCCTTCGGGCCGCGGGCCGCCCATCACCACCGCCCATTGGCCGCGCGTCACCTCGTACTTCCCCAGGTAGTAAAACCACTCCCGCCCCGCGGTGACCTCCCGCGCAAAAGCCCCTCCCACCTCCAAATCCCACCTCAAGCCGGAAGCCGGATCGCCCGTGTGCAATACGCGCACGACGCCCTGCTCCCCCACCCCCGTTGGCACCGCGCAAAACTCCATCTCCGCGCTTCCATCCGCCGGCAGCGGCAGCTTCAGCACGCCTTCCTGCGCTTGGGTCTCCAGTCCCGAGACGCACAGCCACCAAGCCGCGAACGCCAGAATCGGCGTTAGGGCCGCGGGGCGGCGTTTCAGATTTTGAGGGGTGATCATCAGAGGGACGAAGCGGTCGGATCGGCCGCGGCCAACCACCCCATCCTCCCCGTCGTGTCGGCCTCTCGCCCACCCGTGCCACGATTCGCACTATTTTCCGAATTTGGGATCTATTCTTTTGGCCTGCTCCAAATCCCGATCTGCCTCCGAAGAATCGCCGAAGATTCCCGCGATGCGCCTCCGCGCTTTGGAACGAATATAATAGGCATCGGCATTCTGCGGATCGCAACGGATGGCGGCCGTGCAGTCGCGGACCGCCTTCTCGTAATTGTCGTCGCCCCCCTTCGCAAAGTAAACGGAGGCCCGGGTAAAATAGGCGCGCGAGCTCTCGGGTTTCAAGCGAATGGCCTCGGCGCAGTCTGCCAGCGCCTTCTCCCGATTCTCGCTTTCGCCCGTGCGGGACAACGCGGTCGCTCGGCTGGCGTACAACTCACTCACGTCAAATAGTGTCTCTTCAGTATGAGCCAGCGCCACCGTCAGATCCTGCACCGCTTTCCTCAACAAATCGGACTCATCCGACTTCGCCTCAAATCGGTAACAGTCGCTCCGCAACACGTAGGCCGCGTAGTTTTTGGGATCCTGGTCGATGGCTTCGGTGAAGCACACGATGGCCGTGGCATAATCCTTGACGTCCATGAATTTTTCCCCCTTCCGGTACTCAGCGCTATTCTCCTGTCGCTCCCGCCAGGTCGGCGGCTTGACGATCGTGATGGCAGCAGTCACCGGTGGTTCGGCCGTCGCCCCGGTGCCTGAGGAGGCGGAAATGGCACTGGGATTGTTGGCACCGTCCGATTGTTCCGATTGAGCCGATGGCGACTTCCGACTGTCTTCGCAGGCCGCGAGCGTTAGGAGCAGGGGAATCGCGGCGAACGGCTTGAATCGATGCATGACGATATTGATAGTTTTATAGCTCGCGCGCACGCTCACCGAGTGCGTGCGAGATCGAACACGCAGAATGCTTCCCAAATCGCAAGCGCGAGTCGAGCGGGAAAGGAAGACTTGCCTTCCCGGCGAGACTCGCCGGCTGCACGGGGGACGGATTTGGGCGGGATGCCTTGCACACCGAGCCGCGGAAGACCCGGCTTTAAAGAGGAGCGCGGCCCGCCGGCTCCGGCGGCTCACTCGAACGGATTCACCACCTCCACGCCGCAGCGTTTGAAGTCATCCACATTTCGCGTGGCGACCGTCCAGCCGTTCAGCTTCGCCGTGGCGGCGATCATCGTGTCGGGGGCAGCGATGGTGAAGCCATTGCGTTGGATGAAGTCGCAGATCTCCGCCCACACCAGAGCCGTTTCCATGGTCCAGACGGCACAAGGAATGTTCCGCCGCAGCCGGTCAAACCAAGTGCGCAGACCCTCGCGTTTTCGGCCCTCCGGCAGCATCAAGATGCCACGCCAGATTTCCCCCATCACGATGGGGTCCACCATGGTCACTGTTTCATGCTCCTCCAGCCACTGCACGACCCGCTCGTCGGGACGCGATTTGGTCGGTTCGCTGACCACGTTTACGTCGGCTAGATAGGTCACGATTCGTCTTCGCCTTCGTCCTCAAAGAGCCGCGTGTTATCGCGCGTGATGAGCAGGTTCGAATGATCCAGCGGCTCCCACCAATCTTTGACCGGACATTCCCGGAGAATCTTAACCCAGGATTCCTTCGACCGCGGCTTACCGTCATCCACCCGCAGGTGGTATTCTCCCTGTCCTACGCGCTCGATTTCGCAGCGCTGGCCGGCGTGGAGTCCGTCGGCCTTGCGAAAGACCTCGGGTACTTCGAGGCCGCCGGTTGCCGAAAGGATCGTCGTCATCAGGCGACCGTATGCTCTGGCCTGTGCGGCGTCAACGCCCAGCGCTTCGTACAAGTACCTCGAAGCCTCGCTCACCCTGCAAGGAAATGACCGCGGATCTCCCACTCATCCTGGCCTCGCCACTGCCGCTCATCCGCGCCGCCATCACGCGCGCCAGGACGAGCGCCGCCTGCACGCCGGCCATCCAGACCAGCCTCGAGTGGATCGGCGCGCCGCAAAACAACGACCCCGAAACTTCGCGCCCGACGATCGAGTTCACCCCGCAACCCGGCCGGGTGAAGATCGAAGGCCGCAAGCCCGGCTTCGACGCGGTGAACATCTATTCGCGCAAGAAGGGCGACGTGCAATGGAAACTCATCGCCGTCCGCAAACGCAAATTCCCCTACTACGACGAAAGCCCGCTCGCCGTCGCCGGGACCCCGGAAGTGCGCGAATACGTCGCGCACGGCGTGGTCGACGACGAAGAAGTCGGCGAGCCCAGCGAGATCAAGGAAGTGGTCTTCGCGGGGTAAGGGCGGGGTGGTTCAAACCCATGTTGCCGCAATACCGGCTGCGACGACGTTGTCGTGCAGCCGGGCCGTCGAATCTGCGGCCCGCCGACGCAAGGGGAGATGATGCAGGTGCTGGCGACGGTGAATGAGTTGATTGTGGGGTTGCGGCGGTAGGTGCCGTCGATCCTGACCGTGAGTAGCCTTTGACTCATACGGACTTGCTGCAACTCACATTACCGGAGGAGAAACTGCCGGCGAAGCCTCTGCCAGCACACCCCGGCTGCTAATCGAAACATTCATTGACGAGTGGCTCAAGATGATGGTAACCGAATGAGACACCTATGGTCGCGAAAGCTAAAATTACGAAGGCATCTGAAGAGAAGAAATCTATTCTTGATGCGGTCACGTCGCGGACCAAGGTGATCGCGCTAATCGTTCTAGTGGTTCAAGCCCTATTTCTTTCAGGCGCGGCCCTGCTTCCAGAAGCGCAGCGTATTTCGGCGTTTTACTCGTGCGCGATACTACTAGCGTCCGCGTTAGGTGGCTGTTTTTGGATAGAACACGCCGAAGCCGCTGGAAAAAAGGTCTCGAGGCTACCTGAACTCAAAAACGCCGATGAGTTCGACACAGGCAGCGTGAAGGATATCACCAAAGAGACAATACAAACTCTATTTGCGAGGTCTGCCAACCGATGCGCTTTTCCGGGGTGTTCCGCTCCCCTCGTAGAAGATGACAACCTCTTAGTGGGTGATATTTGCCATATTCATGGCGTTAGTCCGAACCAACCACGTTACGATCCCGAAAAGGATGACGCATATCTAAGATCGCATATCAACTTGTTGCTCTTATGCTCACCTCATCATAGACGCGTTGACGAATTCGCCGACGAATTCTCTCCTGAAGAGCTTCGCAAGATGCGCGACATACATGAGAGCCAATGCAAGACCAAATACAGCGTTAAGAAAAAAGTTCTCGACGAATCGTATGCGAAAGTAGAAGCCGATCACTTCCTTGGTATGTTTTATAGGTTTCCCCAAATGCAAACGCTCTCGAAGGTTCTGCAACGGTGGACGTGGATGGAGAACGAGCTGCCGGGGGAGGTGATTCTTGATGCAGCTGCTTGGATTTGTTTTGTGATGGCGGACGGTGACCACAGCATTTTTTTCCATGACCTAGGGCCGGCAAACAGGCAGTTTGGAACGATCAAGGAGCGTTTTGACTCATGGAAAGCGCTCGTGAAGGAGAAGTTTTCCAAACCGAACATCCGGCGCGCCGAGGTATCCCCCGGTTGGCTTGTCGAGTATCGGGAGCTTATCGGGAAGATCTTAAACGGCATTCAATCCGGTTCCATTTAGCCGTGCGTTGCTTCGCGAGAGCAGGGTCGGCACCGCGACTAACGTCGTTGTCCCCTCGTGCCCAAACTCCGTTTGGACACGCGCTTTCGGCCGAAACTCCGTTTCGGGTGAAGCGGGGTGTCTGCGGGTGGGACACGTGGCGGGTGGCACGCGCGCCCAGCTCCGCGCCCGCGGACACCCCCTCCATGCGAAACGCCGTTCGACAGGCTCACGGTCTACGAGAGTTTCGCTCCAGAGGGCATGACGAAACAGAGTTTCGTCACGAGGAGGAAGGCTTTTCGCCAGCTCGTCACAAGGCTTGACCGCACGCGCCTGTACGCCAAAGCTCTCTACGAGGTATGGACGAAATTCATTACGACAACGCAGAAGACACTCCAAAGGAACTCGTAAAGGAGCAAAAGGACCTGCGTACCCTTGAAATGTCTGGCTTCTCCGTGCCGCTGTGGAGCGGGCGACGCTTCATCGGTTCTGGAACGTTGGTGAGCGCGAACGGAAACTACGGCATTTTGACGGCGCACCATGTCAGCAAACTTTGGAACGAGTCAGAGCCTCTTTGCTTGAACATCGCTCAATTTGATCACATTTTCTATGTTCCGCCGCCAATGGTCCAACACATCGTCATTGGCGAGTACTCTGAAAATCGACCGGGAAGTGACGGGCCAGACCTCGCATTATTTCGCATTCTGGACCCGGCGAAGATCGAGAGCTTGAAGGCGCGCAAGATGTTCCTGAATCTCGACGTGCATTCTGTGGAGACGGTTACCAAATTCCCGCTGGAGGCGCAGCAATGCTTTGTTGTGGGATGTCCCGACGAAATCAAACTCGGCGAGCTTGTTTCCGATGCGCCTCCGGTTTGGTCCGGCCAAGCATTATTTAGCGCGCAGGTGGACTTCCGATTGCGCTCGATTCGAGGGGAATTCGATTACGTCGAAATGCTCACCTACTCAGGAATCCACGGTTTCCCAGCGACGTTTAAGGGTGTATCCGGCGGCGGTATTTGGGCCTTTATGCTACGCCGCTCGGCAGAAGACCCGTCGATCGTGAACTCGCTCAGCCCCGAGTTAATCGGAGTCGCATTCTACCAAGGACCGGCGGCGGAAGACATGCGGACCATCTACGGGCACGGCCCTTCATCCATCTACATCGCCACGCGGGCGGCGCTTGCGCAAGTTAGCTAAACCCTACTTCCCCGCCAACTCCGCCGGCTGCACCGGCACCGGTGTGAGCTCCTTGATCAGCTTGGCGGTTGCGACGTCCCAGACCTGCACGAGGCCGCTCTTCGTGCCGAGGATGAGGCGGGTGCCGTCGGCGTTGAGGGCGACGCTGAGGACGGGGGCGGGGACTTTGGGGAGGGTGGCTTTGCGGGCGCGGGTGGTGGTGTCGTAGAGGCGGAGCTCGGGGGCGCGGGTGGCGACGGCGAGGAGTTTGCGGTCGGCGCTGACGGCGAGGGCCATGATGGCTTCGGCTTGCGCTTCGAAGGGGCGGACGTATTGCGCGAGGTTGTTGACGGGGCGCGCGCCGTTGCCGGAGCCGCTGACCTCGATGCCGGTGAGGGCGAGCTTGAAGTCGTAGCCGGTGAGCGCGCGGGCGTTGCCGCCGGCGATGGCGTCGAGCGGATCGGCGGCGACGGCGTTGATGCAATCGGTCGACTGATCGACGGAGCGCAGGAGGCTGAGGTTCTCGACGCTGCTGATCTTGATCGTCTTGTCGCGGCTGCCGCTGACCAACTGCTTGCCGTCGGCGGTGTAGGCGACGGCGGTGACCCAGTCGCTGTGCAGCTCGATGTTTTTGACCGCGCCCTTTTCGTCGACGGGGATGAGCGAGATGGCGCCGGTCGCGCCGCCGAGGGCGATGGTCTGGCCGTCGGGCGCGAAGTTGCCCTTGAAGAAGGTGTCGGTGCCGAGGTGCCGCTCGGACTCCTTTTTGCCATCGGCGGCGGTGAAGAGGATGAGGCCGCCGAATTGCTGCGGCGAGCCGCCGGCGACGGCGAGGCGCTGGCCGTCGGGGCTGAATTCGACGTGGGTGATGAGATCGAAATCGGTGGGCAGCCGGCGCGGCGCGAGGTCGTCGTCGACGTTGAACAGGACAACTTCGCTGCGGCAGGCGACGGCGGCGGTTTTGCCATCGGGGCTGAGGGTGACGCTGGAGACGGCGGGGGCGCTGGCGTAGATGGCCGGGATGACGACGGGCGGCACGTCGGATTTCGGCGGGCCGTCGATCTTCGCGCCCTGGGCGATCCAGTCGCGCAACAGCTTCACCTTGGCGCGCGAGAGGGGCGCTTCGTTCTGCGGCATCTCGGGCGAGTCGCCGGTGATCTGCTCGATGAGGAAGCTGTCGTCGGGCTTGCCGGCGACGAAGAGCGGACCGGTCTTGCCGCCCTTGAGCAGCGCGACGACGTCATCCATGCGGAGCCGGCCCTTAGTCTTCTGCGCGCTGTGGCAGCCGATGCAGTGGCGCTTGAAGATGGGCCAGACGTCGTGCTGGAAGCTGACGTCGTCCGCGCGGGCAGGCGCGATTAAGATTAGGAGTAAGATTAAGACGGGGAACGAGCGCATACGACTGAGGAGGCTTTTTAAGGGGTCCACGAAATACACGAAAGACACGAAAAAGGGCGGCAGGGGGAACGTGATTCTTGCCAACGAATCACTCGAATTGAAACGAATGGAGGTCGGCATATTTGCTTCAATTCGCTCCATTCGTTGGCCCCTGCAGCCTTCCGGCCTTTTCGTGTCTTTCGTGTATTTCGCGGACCAAAATCCGCTTGGCTATTGCAGCATGGTGAAGTCCCGGCTGTTGAGCAGCGCCCACATGAAGTCCTGCGCGGCTTCGGCGTTCTTTTCGCCGTAGTCGGCGAAGAACTTCGCGGCCAGGGTGAGCTCGGCGGCGGTGGGGCGGCGGGCGAGGGACCAGAGGTAGAGTTGCTCGATGAGGGCGTTGTCGTCGGGCTTCTTTTGCAGGAGGAGCGCAGGACGGCCGGTGGGGCTCGACACGCGGCTGAGGATGGAGTTGCCGTTGATGAAGTTGAGCGCCTGCAGCATGTTCGTGCTGAGGTCGCGCTCGCATTCGCAGGCCTCGGCGCGCTGCGCTTTGCCAAAGAGGCCGAGGAAGGGGCTGGTGACGTTGCCGTCGGGCAATTGCGCGGCGGTGAAGCCCGCGGGGACGCCGCCGAAGTTCTCCTTCACCGCGGTCGCCTGGACGAGCGAATCGAGCAGCGCCTCGGCCGGCAACCGGCGCGGGATGGCGTGGGAGAAGTTCAGGTCGTCATGGCCGTTGGTCTCGTTCGGCGCGGAGCTGCGCTGGTAGGTGCGCGACTCGACGATGAGCTGCATGAGATGGCGCATGTCGAATTTGTGATCGACGAAATCCTTGGTCAGCGCGTCGAGCAGCGGGGCGTTGATCGGCGGATTGGTCGAACGCAAATCGTCGACGGGATCGATGATGCCGCGATGGAAGAAGTAGCTCCAGATGCGGTTGACGAGGCTGCGCGCGAAGTGCGGGTTCTCCGGCGCGGTGAGCCATTTCGCGTACTCCTCGCGGCGGTCGATGCCGGCCGGCAGCGTGGGCTCGCCGCCGCCGAGATAGCGCGGCGGCTGGGCTTTCTGCGTGCGCGGGTTGATCGAGGACGGCGCGTCCATTTTCAACAGGATGGTCTTGGCGTTGAGGACGCCGGTCTGGTGCGGATCGGGCTTGATCGCGACCTGGTTGAAGAAGCTGTGCAGCCCGTAGTAATCGCCCTGCGTCCAGTGCTCAAACGGATGCGGATGGCAACGCGCGCAGAGCATGCGGACGCCGCAGAACACCTGCGTGACGCGCTGGATGATGTCGTCCGGGTCCTTGCTCACCGCGAAGTACGCGGCGGCGGGGTCGTCGACCGAGCTGCCGCGCGCGGTGAGAATCTCGCGGGCGAATTCGTCGAGCGGCTGATTGCGCGCGATGGCGGCGCGGATCCATTCGCGGAAGGCGTACACCGCGCGGTCGCTTGAGGTGTTGCGCGAGTTCTGCAACAGATCGCCCCACTTCAGCGACCACCAGTCGACGAACTCGCTCCGCTCCATGGTGGCGGCGATGATCTTCGCGCGCTTGTCCGGCGCCTGGTCGGCGACGAAGGCGAGCACCTGCTCGGGCGTCGGCTGGATGCCGGTGAGATCGACCGAAAGCCGGCGCAGGAAGCGCTCATCGTCGGCCACCTCCGAGGGGATGATGCGCAGATCGTTCAGCTTTCGCACAACCTCGCGGTCGACGAGGTTGTCCTCCGGCACCGGCGTCGGTTTGAAGCCGAGGTCGGGAGGCAGCACGATGAGATTCGCCACCGCGAAGATGCCCTCATAGCGGGCGACGATCGCGGTCTCGCCGAGGTTCGTCACGCTGACCAGGCCGGCGTCGTCGACCTTGGCCACGCGCTCGATGTTGACGTTGAAAATGCCGGTTCGCGAGACGTCGCGGACCGAGCCGTCGCTGTAGGTCGCGACCAACTGGAACTGCCGCTGCGTCTTCGGCAGGCTGACGGCTTGCGCGGGATGAATGGCGACCGAGACGAGCTTCGGCAGCGTGGGCGCATCGTCCTGCGCGCTCTCTGCGATCCAGCGGCGGAGGGTCTCGTCCATTTGGCTGCCGTGGTCGAGCCGCACGCCGCCTTCATGCGGCAAATCGCCGAGCGGTTTCAGCAGCAGGAGGCTCGCGGCGGGGTTGCTGCGGTTGATGCGGCGCTCGGCAAATTCGTCGGTCAGCGCGAGGTAGTCCTTCTCCGGGTCGGCCCCGCGCAACGAGAGTTTGAAACCGTTCTTGCCGAGCGAATAACCGTGGCACGCGCCCGCGTTGCAGCCCGCCTTCGAGAGCACCGGCATCACGTCCTGGCGAAAGCTCGCGGCCACTGGCTTCTCCGGAAGCTGCACCGTGACCGCGACGGTCGCCGTGCGCTCGCCGGCCTGCGCGGTGATGGTCGCCTGGCCATTCGCCACGGGCGTAATCCAGCCCGTCGCATCGACCTTCGCCACCTTCTCGTCGCTGCTGCGGAACGTCGCATCGATCGCGAGATCGACATCGTAGCCGCCCTTCGTCCGGCCGCGCACGAGGATCGAATGCGGGCGCTGCACGTTGGTCAAAGTAACCGTCGCCGGCGTGAGCTGGAGATCGCCCATGAGATCCGGCGGGAGCGTGGCCTGCGCGTGCCAGCAGGGCAGCAGGAGGCAGAGAAAAAGGAGCGGCTTTTTCGTGAAATTCATCTGGGGTAGTGAGCGGAAGCGCGTCTGCCGGCAAACGTCTGCGGTGCAACGGCGTAACGCGCCTTTAGTTAACCCGGAAGGAGGGGTTTTCCAAGGGAGGATTGTGAGGCGCGAGTCGGCTAAGTGGTTTCACGCCAAGGCAGGTGACGCGGAGTCCAAGCCTTAAATTCTCCCGCCAAGTCCTCTTGCCGGGCCATGTGCAGTTCTGCCATCACGTCCGGTTGCTGTGCCGTGATCCAGTCCTTCAGTTCATCCAAGGTCTCGACCGAAGCGAGGACGGAGATTGGTATCTCAACGACTCCTGGTTTCATAAAGGGTGTTGCGTTGGTTGGAGTTACCGATCCTAGTCCAGCCAGTTTTCTACCAACAGACCTGGCACTTGGCGGAAGTCCGAAAGGTTGCGCGTCAGCAGCGTCGCTTCAAAGCTCAACGCGATACACGCAATCTTGAGGTCCTGTGTGCCGATCCGAATGCGTTGCCGCCGAAATTGCAGGAATCGAACCGCCGCCTCTTCCTCCCATGGAAGAACCAGGCACTCTGCATAGTATTCGATTCGCTCTTGAAATTGCTGATAGAGCGGAGGTAGCCGGAGAGGATCGGAAGTGCGGTGCATTTGCGCCATCCAACCGCGAAGTTGCTCCTCAGCCGAAATGATCGTCACGGCCAGCGGCCTGGGGTCGGCGGCCAGCCTTCCAAGCAGTCGTTCGCTTCGACTGCTCGGATACCCGAGCTCAACGATATGGTTGGTGTCGAGGACGAGCATGCTATGCGCCACCGGGCTCGTTCTTCCGCCACTCGGCTCCCAATCGATCTGCCTCCCGGGCCAATTCGTTATCTGTGAGTTTGCCGGCAGCGGTTCGCCAATCCTTCTTGCCCAACATGGAAGCTGGAATTCGGCGCTTGAGATGCTCGAAGTGCTTTTCAAGTTCAGCAGTTCGATCGTCGATTGTCTGACTCATAATCGCAAAGGTAGCTCGTCTGAGCTTTGTTGAACAGGGCAGACCTAAGGCTTCGCCGGCGCTTCTGTCGGCGGCTCGGGCGCCACGACCGTCAGAGGCACGAGCGTATCCCGCGTCTTCACCTGCAGCGCGCCAAACGGCTTGCCGGTGGCGGAGATTTTCACGGCGGGGTAGTCGCCGGGCTTGGTGGTCGGGGCGGCGGTGAGCGGGAATTTGAAGTCGGTCGCGTCGGCTTTGACCGTGACGGTCAGCGCGCCGGTGAGGCCGGCGGGGAGCTCGGCCAGGGTGACGGTCACGTCGCCGGCGGAGCCTTCGAGGCGCTCGATCTTGCCGGTGAGCTCGATGGGCGTGGGGGCTTTGGCGGCGAGCTTGATGGGCGCGGGCGGGTTGAGCTTGATCGCGATGGGGTTGACCACCGGGAACTCGCGGACGGGAATGTAGACAACCGCTTCGACCGTGGTGCGGTTGCGCTTGAGCAACTCGGCTTTGATCGCCATTTGGTGTGGAATCTCCGGCAACTCCGCGGGGACGGTGAGCGGATACTCCACGTCGTTCTTTGCTTTTGCGGCGGCTTCGGTCGCGCCGGCCTGTGCCTGGTCGACCGCGGCTTTCGCTTCCTCCACCTTCTTCGTCAGCGCCTCGGCGGCCTTTTCGTCTTTGTTGGCGGCGAGCGCTTTTTCGGCAGCGGCCAACGCGGTCTGCGCGGCGGTGACCTTGTCGAAGGCGGCCTGCGCGGGCTTGTCGTCCTCGATGAACGTGGCCTTTTCCTCCTTCAGCATTTTGGTCAGGTCGACCGCGTCTTTGAGATAGAGCCGCGCCTGGCTGGTGATGAGCGTGAGCCGCACGGGGCCGTCGTGGCCGACGGGGCGCACGCATTTTACGGGCAGCGTGAGCTTGCCGCCGAGCGGGATCTTGCGGCCGGCCGCCGCTTCGCTCCAGTCGGCAGAGAAGGGGACCTCCGTCTTCTCCGCGCCGGCGAGCGCGAGGCTGTTGGCGAGCCAGGGTTGGAATTGGCCGAGCTGCGGGCTGTCGAAACGCGCGAGCACCTCGACGTTCTTGCCCTCGCCGCGCAGGGTGGTAATGAGCTCGGGACAGGGCTTGGTGGCCGAGAGGGTGAGGAGGCGTGCGGTCGCCTCGGCGGGCACATTCTGGCCGGAAACCTGGACGCCTTCGGGCAGGTGCTCGAAGGCGAGGTTGATCGGGCCATCGTAGCCGGCGCGGAGGGTCTCGACCTTCAGCACGCTCGGGTGGCCGGGCTCCAGCGTCTGGCTGTCGTCGGTCATGACGAGGCTGAAGCTGCCGGTCTTCTCCTTCGCCTTGGCGGTCGCCTGCAGACGGTAGATGCAGCGGGCGCCGCTGTTGCCGCTCACGTCGCGCACCACCGCCGTCACCTTCGTCACGTCCTTCGGTACCTTGTAAGTGAGACGAGGATCGGGACCGGCGGGCGTGTCGTCGTTGATCGCCACGCGCGCGCCCTTCGCGTCGCGCAGTTCCAGTTCGGCGTCCATCGGCGAGCCGAGCACATCGGCGGTGACCTCGAAATCGACATCGGTTTCCGGCTCGACCGTCACCTCATACGCGTCCTCCTCGTTCGGCTTGTCGATGCGGCCATTGACCGCGACGGGCATGGCGGGGAGGGCTTGCGGGGCCGAGCCGGTCCGCTCTTCCACCAGTTCCGGCATATCGCTGAGGCGCACGGCGGCCTGCGGTCCGCTGGCGGTCGCGGGGTCGGCCCACGGGGCGGGCATCGCGGCGGCGTCGGTGTTGGGCGACAGGCGCACGGTCTTCACCTCGCCGGGGCGGCCGATGAGTTGCACCTCGGTGGTGGCGCCGCGCTGGACGGTGGAGGGGAAGGCGAGGTCCGCATACGACCACTGGCCGATCTTCAGGCGGAACAGGCCGGTGCCGGTGGCGGCGTATTGCAGGTCGTGGAATTGCAGGCGGTACGTGCCGTCGACGGGCAGCTTCGCTTCGAGGCGCGTGTCGCCGCGGAGGGCCGCCATGGGCAGGCTGAATTGCACGACCTTGTTGTCCGGTCCGAAGAGCATCAGCGTCGGCCGCACCTTGCTTTCGAGCCGTTGCGCCTCGATCTCGCAGATGATCTCCTGCCCCGCCTTGCCGGGGAACGCGACCTCGCGCACCTGGCTCGCGTTGAGCGTGCCGTGCAGGGCGACCGGCAGCGACTCGACCTTCTCGACGAAGGGCTTTTGCTCCAGCGGATCGGTCGCGAGCACGCCGCGTGCGGAGACGCCGCGATCAGTGACCAGCCAGTAGTTCTCGAAGCCCGGCTGCGAGCCCGGCGCGAGCTCAATCTCGATGACGACCTTGTTGGATTGCGCGCCTTCTTTTACCGTCTGGCGGGCGAGCCGCGCGGTCGTGAGCAGGCGGGGGTTCGGCAGCAGATCGGTGCCGGTGAAAGTGAGCGTGTTGACCTTGCCGATCTGCAAGGCGCGGACGTCGAGGGCGGAGACGACGGGGGGCGCGGCGTGGAGCGCGAACGTGCAAAAGAGGAGCGCCGCGGCGCAGGCAATCGTTGGCCGAAGGCCTCTCACAAGCCAGCCCAGGGCAAGCGAGGTACGAGCGCCGCCCTGGGTTGAATTTGAAAACGGTTCAGCCCTGTAAGGGCGTAACCAAGCGCACGAATCTTGTTTTGCCCTTTCAGGGCGTAGCGCTTTCCTCACCTTACCCAGGGCGTTGCCCTGGGCTGGCTTGTGGAAGGCCTTCGGCCAAAAGACGGCTGCGCCGCCTTGCAAGTTGCATCGACGCTCCATCACGATGGGCGTCGTCTACGCGAACAACTCGCGGATCGGCTCGGCGTCGATGAGGCGGATCGGGCGGTTGCCCGGCCCGGGCAGCATGGTCGTTTCGAGATCGATCCCCATCGCCTGGTAGATGGAGGCGATGACCTGTGGCGGATCGACGGGGCGATCGTGTGGCATGGCGCCGATCTTGTCGGTCGAGCCGATGACGCGGCCGCCGCGGATGGGGCCGCCGGCCATGAAGTTCGTGAACGCCGAGGGATAGTGGTCGCGCCCGCCCTTGGGGTTGATCGTCGGCGTGCGGCCGAACTCGCTGATGACGGCGATGACGGTCTCCTCGAGCATGCCGCGCTGTTGCAGGTCTTCGAGCAGCGCGGTGAAGGCGAGGTCGAATTGCGGACAGAGGACGTGCTCGTAGTCGGCGTAAGTGTTGTTGAGGCTGCTGCCGTCGGCATGCATGTCCCAACAGGAGATGCCGAAGACGGTGTCGAACTGGTTCACCGTGACGAAACGCGTACCGCGCTCGATGAGCCGGCGCGCCATGAGGCAGCTCTGGCCAAAGGTGTTGCGCCCGTAGCGGTCGCGCAGTTTCGGCGATTCCTCGTTGAGATCGAAGGCCTTCTTGGTGGTCGGGCTGGTCAGCAGGTTGAAGGCACGCGCGTAGGCGGTGTCGCGCTCCAGCGTGCTGCTCGTTTCCACCCGGCGCTGCACATCGTCCAGCTCGTGGAGCAGCTTGCGGCGCGCTTCGATCCGCAGCTCGGACTGCCCGGCCGGCGCCTCGAGATCGGCCACCTTGAAGTCGGACCGCGCCGGATCGCTGCCGAGGATAAACGGCTGGTGGGCGCTGCCGAGGTACGCGCTTTCCTGCCCGTGCGGCGTGGTGGTGCCGGTGTTGCCGATGCCGGTCGGGAGGACGATCGACGCCGGCAGGTCGCCGTTCGAGCCGTACATTTTCGAGATGACCGAGCCCATGTGCGGCTGCTTGTTCGCGGCATCGAAATCGTGGCCCGTCATCATCCAGCGCTGGCCGTTTTCATGCGACGAGCCGGAGTTGTAATGCAGGCTGCGGATGAGCGCGACGCGATCCATGATCTTCGCCATGCGCGGGAAATGCTCGCAAATCTGCACGCCCGGCACGCTGGTGGAGATCGGCTTGAACTTGCCGCGAATGTTCTCCGGGGCGTCCGGCTTCATGTCCCACGTATCGAGATGCCCCGGCGAGCCGACGAGGAAGATGGTGATGCAATTGCGGATCTTCGCCTTCTTCTCATCCACCGCGCCCATGGCCTGGAGATTGAGCCAGTTGGGCAGCGAGAGACCGGCCATCGCCGCCGCGCCGACCTGCAAAAAGCTGCGCCGTGTCTGGCCCGAGCAGAGGGGCAGATATTCGTTTCCGATGTGGAGCATGTTCTGTAAGTGGGGGGGGTTAGATCGTGTACGAAACCGGCGCGGAGATATCGATGTACTTGCTCTGCGTGAACTTGCCGTCCTTGTCCTTCAGGTAGCTCACGTACTGGAACTGCTGCAACACGACCTCGTATTTTCCGGGCGCGGTGTCGGCATGCTCGAAGGTCGGGACGATGCCGGCGGCGACGGTGGCGACTTCCTTGCCGTCGCGGCTGATTTTCCACTGCAACCGGGTCCCCCAGTCGTTGGAGACATCGCTGCGGGTCACGGTGTGACCGTCGAGTTGCAAGGTGGCCTTGGGAGTGCCCTCCAGTTTTTGGTCCATAAATGCGGGGGTGTAACGAGCGTGCGAAAGGTTCGATAAACCACCCCGCGCGAGGGAGTTAATTAGGAGGTTTTGGCGGCTTGGGAGCGCCGATCTCCTCATGGACCGAGACGCGCTTACCGCGCCGGTGAATCGGCCTGAGGCGCGCTGCCCTGGAAGGTGATGTTCTCGCAAACATTCGTCTGGGCGTCGTACACGGGGGCCACGATGAAGGCGGCGTAGCCCGCCTTCCATTTCGTCGGGAGATTTTCGCCGTGGAAGCTGGCGGGCAGCGTCAGTGGATTGAGACTCACGTACACCGACTCTTCAGCCTTCGTGAAGCTGCCCGTTTGGACGACCTTGCCGTCGATCGTGAGCGTATAGCGGCCCTTGGGGTCGAATTGGCTCACGATCAAATACTTGTGGTTGTACTTGAGGGGCAAGCTGTCCGCGGCCGGCCCGTCCTTGAAGGTTTTCCCACCGCCCAACAGCGTCGGTTCCGATTGAAAGGGTCGAACCGGCGCCGCCGCCGCCCCGGACGGTCCGATGTGAACGATGACCTGTCCGCCGCCGAAAGGATGGACGAGCATGACGCCGGTGTTGCCGATCGAATTGGACCACTCAAAGCTCCAGGTGCTCCCCCGCCGGCCCACGCCCGGGTCGTTCTTGATCAAAACTCCGCGCCCGCCTTTGCTGCGCGCGACACCCTGCGGAACCTCAAACGGGACGGCGTCCTTGGCGGGATTCTGGATGGTTCCGAACGCTTTCAGTTCCGAGGCGACCGCCAACACCGGGGCGGTCCCGACGCTGCTGGCCGAAAGCGATGTCGCACGGATCGGCTCGGGCGTGGCGCGACCGGGGACGACGGCGACCGGGGTGGCTCCCGCGGGCGGGGTGACACGCACCGGCGGGATGACCGTGCTCGGAGGGGCGACGGCCGAAGGAGGGGCGGCCGGCGCCGGGGCGGCCGCGGCTTGCGCCGGCGCGCCGGTCTGGAAAGTGATGTCCTCACAAAGATTCAGCGCGTCGGCCACCGTCGGCCAGACGAAGAGACCGGCATATCCCGCCTCCCATTTCATCGGCAAACCTTCACCCTTGAAACCCTCCGGGAGGGTGATCGGCACCGGGGAAGCATAGCCGGCGTGTGGATGGTCCGGCGAGCCATACTCGGTGGTGCGCACCACCTGCCCGTCGATCGAAAGGGTGTAATGTCCGTTCGCGTCCAGTTGGCCGACGATGACGTACTTGCGATTCGGCTGCAGCGGGAACGGGTCGGGGGCGCCTTCGGTCGACTTGAAGAAAGTCGGGGCGCCGCCGGCGAGCAGCGGCTGCGTCTCCCAGCCATTTCTGGAGACGGGCTCGAACCGGTTGCTCCGCAGCCGGACCATGAGTTGGCCGGCGCCGAAGGGGTGAATGAAAGTGAGGCCGTAAAACGAGATCGGGTTGTAGGTCCAGGTGACGCTCCAGGTGCTTCCGTTCCAGCCCGTTTTCGGATCGTTCTTGAGCAGAACCCCACGGCCGCCGTCGGCGACGGGGCCGATGGTGGGAGGAGTTCGGGGCATCTCGAACGGGATCGCATTCGGCGACGGCGCCTGGATCGTTCCATACGCCTTGAGCTCGGAGGCGACCTTCACGGGCCCGGGAAGCGAGGGGCCGGGAAGAACCGGCGCGGCCGGGCCGACTGCGGCAACGGGCGCGGGCCGCCCGAGGGCGACGACGGCGCCCGGCACCGCCAGCACGCTGATCTCATCCCCGGCGGCGGCGCGCTCCTTGCGGGCCGCGACCGCCCCCTCGATATCGAGCTTGCGCGTCAGGCTTTTCTCCAGTCCGTCCAGTGTCACCATATACTCCCGCAGCGAAGCGATGAGCGCGGATTTGTGCTGCGTCACCCGCTGCAACCGGGCCTGATCGTAGCGCCCTCGGAGGTCGCGCAAAAGCTTGGGGAGCGCCGCCAATTCCTCGGCGGTCAGGTTCCGATCCATCCGCCCGCGCTCGGCGTCGGTCGCCAGGACAGCGTCGAGGTTCGCCTTGTTCGCGGCATCGGCCCGGACGGCATCCAGCGATGCCTCGTACCATTTGCGCAAGGCGGCCAGTCCATCCTCCGCCTGCGCGGTCAGCGTCTCCCGGGCGGCCGCCTGCCGCTGGATGGCCGCAGGCAAATCCGGAGGCGCGGGCAGCGGCGCGGCCGGCGCCTGCAAGGAGAAGAATCCGACGAGTAGGAGGGCGACTCCGCGATGAATCATGACGCCGGATCGCTTA
>DASYIS010000045.1:0-11351 GCA_035997375.1 Chthoniobacteraceae bacterium | reverse complement strand
CCCCCGCCGCTCCCCACCGCCCGCTGCATCATCGCGATCAGCGCCTCGACGGTGAAAGGTTTGGCGAGGAAATGAGAGACCTCCAGCTTCGCCAGGCCGGCGCGGAAGAGGTCGGCGTCGTGGCCGCTGCAGGCGATGAATTGCAGATCGTCCGACTGGGCTCGCAGCGCGGAGATCGTCCCGAGACCGTCCACGCCGGGCATCACCATGTCGACGATCGCCACCGCCGGCTTGGCCGCGTCGAAGACGCGCAACGCTTCTTCGCAACCCTCGGCCACGGAGACCGTGCAGCCCCGGCTCTCGAGCAGGAGACGCGTGAGCAGGCGGAAGAGCGGATCGTCATCGACGATCATGACCGCGGGAAGTGGCGGGTGCTCCATGGGCGGGTGGGGTGATCTAGAATCCACGCGTCGCTCGGAAAGTTCAACTGTATAAGTCACTTGCTTTTGCTTAGCGTGGAGAGGTGGGGTGAGGTAGCATGGGAACGCCATGAGCGCCGTTCCTGTTCCCTCCTTACAGAGCAGAGGGCGCGCCATACTGCCGGGGAGTCTCGGGGTTTTACTTGCGCTTGCCATGGGGGTGGTGTTTTGGGCGCGGCCGGCGCATCGGCCGGTTCCCGTGGCGCCGGGTCATCCGACCGGCGCGGTTCCTTCTGAAATGGAGTCGACCGAGAACCTGCGCGCGTTCGCTCGATCGGTCGTGGGTCGCGTGGCTGCGCTGGAGCCGGGGGATCGGTTGCGCACCAGGGAATCGCCGGCAGCTTACGCTCACGCCGACGAGATTACCCAACCCGCAACCCGGCTCGCGGACATCGTCTCGCCGGATTTTCTCTTCGAGCGCGCCCTGCACGAGACGGCGGCTCAAGAGGGACGCGATCCCCTCTCGGCGCACCGGTGGTTGCGGGAATTCGCGAGACGGGTTCGCTCGGGAACGGCGGCGGAGTGGCTGGACACGGCCGTCGCTGCCTTTGTAGAGCGCGACTATGCGGGCGCGGAGCGCGCGGCTCTCGCGGCTGCGGCCGAGGGGGAGCGCCGTGCGGAGGAGGGGCCGGCGCCGCTTCTCCAGGTCATCGGTGACGCGGACGGCACGATCCGGGCGAACGTCGCGCGGCAGCGTGCGGCGCGGTTGCTCGCCGGCGATGCCCAGTGGCTGCAGGCGAAGCCATGGGATGCGCGGCAGAGTTATCGCGCGGCGAGCCGCTTGGTCGCGCAGTCCGACACCGCGGCCTGGGTCGAGATCGAAGGCCGCCTTTGCCAACTGCTGGAGGAGCCGGCGCGCAAGTTGGGCGAGGCGCTGCGCCAACGTGAGGAGATCGCCGCGGTCTGCGCGCTCCGGCTGGGCGCGGACGATCGGCGCACGCTCGCCGCGCAAAGCTGGGTCGCGTGGGAGCACGAACTCGTGAACGAGCTGCCGCAGGCGGAGAAGCAATTGCTGGAGATCCACGCCACACGAACGAAGCGTCTGGGGCCGGAAGACCCCGACACGGCGCGCAGCCTGTACGAGATCGGGCGTCTCCGCGCGGCGCAAAAGTACACCGTGTGGGCGGTGCCGCCGGCCCGCGAGGCGCTCGAGATTCGCCGGCGCGTGCTCGCGCCGAGCCACCCGGCGATCTTGCAGAGCCTCCGTCAGGTCGCGGCCGCGTGGCGCGCGCACGGTCAGGTCGACCGTGCCGAGGAGAGCCTCCGCGCAGCCCTGGCGCTGAGCGAGCGGCTCTTCGGTCCGCAGCACGTGGAAACGGCCCACCCGGCTTTCGCGCTGGTGGAGTTGCTCATCGGCGACCGGCGAGCGGCCGAGGCGGAGCCGCTCTATCGCCGGGGGCTGGCGATCGAGGATTTGGAACGCAACCCGGACGATGATGCGCCGTCCACGGAGCACGAGTTTTTCGAGCTCTTCCTGGCGGGACTGGGGAAGCCGCTCGAGTACGAAGCCTTCCTCCGCCAGGGCCTCGCGGACAGCGAAAGCGAGTTCGGCCCCGAGCATGCCGAGGTCGCGCGGAGCCTCGTCACGCTGGCCCAATTGCTGCGCAAGCTCGGAGACGGCAGTGAACACGTGGCCCCCGGCGTGATCCCCGGCCTCGTGGATCCCGACGCGCCCCTCGCGCCTCCCTCGGAGGCTCCTGTGGCCCGGCCCGAGGAAGGTCCGCGAATCCAGGAAGCGAGCGCGCTCCTGCGACGCGCCCTCGCCATGTGCGACCGTCTCCTGGGCGACGAGCCGGAGGCCGTGCCGGATCTCGAGGAGCGGCGGACGCTCTTGCGGGTGCAGGTGGAATGCCTCGCCGATGTGGACGCGCTCACGGCGGAAGAAGTCGCCGAGGCCGAGCACCTCCTTTACCGGTGGACGGAGTCGCAGGGGCGGCTGCTGAAGACCGAGCTCGACCTGGAGGAGCGGCGCCGCGGGCCACTGCATCCGGACGTCGCCAACCGCCTGGAGGCGTATGGACTTTTCGTCGCGAGCTGGAAGAAGCCGATGGAGGCGGAACCCTTCCTCGTGCGGGCCTTCGAGATTCGCGAGCGTGCCCTGGAGCTCGAGGATCCGGCCCTCCTGCACAGCTTCGATTTCCTGGTTCGCTGGTTCGAGGCGCGCGGCGCGCTGGCCGAGGCGGAGGCGCTCATCCGCCGGCTCCTGGCGAAACCGGAGGCCGCGCCGAACCGTCACTTCACCGCGCGGCCCCGGTTGCTCACGCAACTGGCGACGATCTTGCATGAGGAGGGAAGGCCGGCGGAAGCCGATCCCCTGTATCGCGAGGCGCAGGCCGCGCGGGAGAATCCGCTCTCCTCGCGGCTCGACGTGCAAGACGCCTTGACGTACGCGGACTTCCTGCGGATGGAAGGCCGGCCGGCCGAAGCCGTCCCCATTTACCGCTGGGCGGAGATGCCAAGTGGCCGGCTGGCCGAGGTGCTCGAGGATGCCGGTGAATTCGCGGAGGCGGAGGCGCTGCTCCAAAAGGAGATGGATCTCCTCCCTCCACCCAGCGAAGAGGGGAATCTCGCGGGTGACCGTCGGCGTATGATGCAAGGCATCCTCGGGGTGTTGCGAGCCCGGCAAGGCCGCTACGCCGAGGCGCGGGATCTCCTCGCCGCGGCCGTCTTCCCGGCGGACGAGGTGCGGCCGGAGCCCCCGCCCCGGCGCCGCCGCGCGGCCTTCGCTCTTTACGACGCCGAACCCCGCCTCCCCACCGGCCCGGTGCCGACCAGCCTGGCGGAGTACCGGCAAAAGCAGGAGGCGCTCTCTTCCACCGCGCGCTTCGCGAAGTATCGCGCGGAAACCAACGCGGCCCTCGCGCGAGAGGCGGCGGCCGTCCCGCAGAATGTGGCTCGGAAGCGCTAAGCCGTAACTATGCAAAACGCGCATTGCTCGACGATGGGTAGCACAGGCGTCCCGCCTGTTCCGGCGGGCGTCCCGCCCGGCGGCTCCCGAAGCGCGAGTCCTTTCCGTTTGGTGAATGCCATCCGCCGCGCGACGACTCGGCGGGAGCCTGTGCTACCCATCGTTGCGCGACGCGCGTTTTGCATAGTTGCCGCTAATCCCGGACCTCCATGAAACCACCCCAAAACCCCCTCCGGCATTTGCACGGCAAGCTGCGCGCCATGAAGGAGCAGCACGAGGAGCGGCATCGGCCCACCGGGTTCGGCTTCGCCCAAGCCGATCGCATCGATTACCTCGATGGCGCGCTGTGGGACGCCGTGGCCGCGCACGGCAGCGTCTTCATGGCGCGGCCGGTCTTGCGGGCCATGGAATCGGCCGGGCCGGAGAATGTGATGCCGCGGTACATCCTGATTTTTCGCGGCGCGCGGCCGGTGGCGGCGGTCGTCGCCCAGGTGGTGACGGTCAACGGTTCGCAGATGCGGCGCAAAAACGAGGCCTCCGGGAGCGGGGGCGCGAAGGGGCTGATGAAACGGCTGCTCGGCCCCGCGGCGGCGAAGGCGGCGGACGGCTGGAAGGATCGCTTCGTGGTCGCCGGCAATCTGATGTCGTGGGGCTGCCATGGCGTGGCCTTTGTGCCGGGAGAAGATGCGGCGGAACTCTGGGCCGGCGTGGCGGAGGCGCTCTACCGGGTGCGCCGCGCGGAACGGCTGAGCGGCGAGACGAACCTGGCGATGGTGAAGGATCTCACCCCGGCGCAAAGCGGCGTGGAGACGCTGAAGCGCTTCAGCTACCGGCCGCTCGCGACGGAGCCGAACATGGTGCTCGACCTCGACCCCGCCTGGCGGAGCTACGAAGACTATCTCGCCGCGCTCGACGCGAAGTACCGCCGCAAGGTGAAAGACATCGTGAAGAAACTGGCCGGGGCCGGCTGCCAGGTGGAATCGCTCGCGGGCGATCTGGCAGCCGAGGCCGACCGGTTGCACGAGCTCTACCTGGCCGTGCAAGGCAACGCCGCCGTGCGCCTCGTCACGCTGCCGCCGGCGTATCTGCCGGCCATGGCCGGCGCGTTGGGCGAGGCGTTCCGCTGCACGACGATCCGCCAGGAGGGCCGCATCGTCGGTTTCGTGACCAGCATCCGCGATGGCGACACGGCGATCGGCTATTACATCGGTTTCGATCGCACGCTCGCCGCGGACGGGCTTCCCATCTACCTGCAACTGCTGCACGCGACGATTGCGGATGCGATCCACTGGCGGTGCCGCCGCCTGTCGCTCGGCCGCACGGCCCTGGAGCCGAAAGCCGGCCTGGGCGCGAAGCCCGAGCCGATGTCGGTCTGGGTGCGTCACCGAGTGCCGGCGATGAACTGGCTCCTGCAAGGCGTGCTCGGCACCGTCCCGCACAGCGAAGCGCCGGAGCGGAATCCGTTCAAGGCTGGCGGGTGAGTTTCCGGACTTTCCGAACGGATTTGCACGGTTTTCCGGGGAAGGTTGGCGAAATTTGCGCATGGGCGAATCGAGGGAATCAGACGGATCGACGGACGCATGTTTCCTCGTCCCCAAGTTGCACTTGGGGACGCACTTGCCCGCGAAGTTTTACTTCGCGACCGCGGCCCTCGGTTGCAGGCGCGCGACCGAACCCGCCCGCAGACACCCCCTCCGTGTGAAGTGAAACTTCACTCCAAAGTGCGTACCCAAGTGCAACTTGGGCACGAGGGGTCTGCGGCGTGGAGCGGGTGATCATCGGTTGCTCCGTGCTCATTGTCTCATTGTCTCATTGTCTCATTGTCTCATTGTCCCTCCTCACGCCCCCGCATCCATCCCCGGCATCGCATCACCCCACTCCTCGCGTTCCGCGGCCTCGTCCCGCTGCACGTGCGCGAGCAGCGCCCGGCAGGCCCACGCACCGCACACGGCGTCGGCGCGATCCGGCGATTTGCCGCCGCGCTGCATCAGGTCGGCTTTGCTCTCGAGGCCGAGTTTGCCCAGGCTCGTGACCTTGCATTTGCGCGTGGTCAGTTGCGCGACGAGCAGGTCGTCGTCCGGCAGGAAGAGCTCTCCGCGGTGGAGCGAGGCGGCGGTTTCGTGCCACATCTCGGCGCCGCGATTTTCGTAGATCGGCTCGAACGGGCGGCTGCCGAAGTTGACGCGATTGATCTCCCAGCCGGCGGCCCAGAGCGAGTCGACCATCGGGCGGCCGAGGCCGCCTTCGTCGGCGAAGATCTCGTGCGGGGCGAGGCCGGCTTTCTTGAACTCGAGCGCGAACCGGTTGACGCTCGCGTGCGTATTCACGTCGCGCCAGGCGGCGGCGATTTGCACCTGCGCGCCGTGGCGGATCGCGAGGACGTTTTCATCGCCGCCGGCCGCGAAATCGCAAAACGCCGAGCGATCGCGCGAGCGCGGCGCGGGCGTCGCGCGGAGGGCGCGCTGCACGTCGGAGAGCGCGCAGACGAACGCGCTCGCGGCGTCCTGATTCATGAACTCGCCGTAGACGCTCGAGCGCGTCAGCGGATGCTCGCGGCCGTATTTCGCGATCATGCTCTCGGTCCGCTCCCGCGGGATGTGCGGGCACTCCTCGAGGCTCACCGTCCGCGTTTGAAACAGCGCCTTGTCGCGTGTGAACGCGTGGAAAAAAGGCCCCTGCATCAGGCCCGGACTGGAGACGTAGAGGAGCGCGTTGAACGTGCAGCGATCGATCGCCTGGAAGATGCGGTCCTCCACGCTCTTCGCCTCGTCGACGATGATGAGGAGGGGGCCCTCGACGTTGTCCTCCTTGTGCCAGCCCTCGGCGCGGCCCGCGTCGTTGGTGGTGAAGGCGACGATCTTGCTGCCCGAGGTCGTCGTGATTTCCGCGTACGGGGACGTCACCCATTTCCAGTCGGTGAATGCCCCGCGATGCCGCTCGAGCGCGGGCAGGAGCTGCTGGTCGAGCTGCTTCGCGTCCTTGGTGGTGATGACCACGCGGCCGCGCCGATGATTCGAGACCCACCAGAGCGCGAGAGCGGCCACGACGCTGCTCGATTTGCCCGCGCCATTCGGCGTCACGAGCGCGCCCATCATTCGCCGGCCGGGGTTCTCGTACCAGACCAGCACTTCCTCCTGCCACGGGTAGAGGCGGAGGTTGAGGGCCAGCTCGGCAAAGACCGCCGGCTGCGTGTGCTCCACGAGAGCCTTCTTGCAGACGACCGAGTCGGGAAGCGTGGCGTAGACGTGAATCTTATTCACCGTTCATGGCCCTCAACGCGATGGCGCGACGTTGCTGGAAGAGCGCGAGCTGCGCCGGGGTGATCACGAAGGCCGGCGAGACTTCCGGCTCCGCGGCGGCCAGGTCTTCGACTTCCTTTTCCTCGAGGCCCGTGCCGGAGCCGGGGTTTTCCGCGAGCCAGACTTGCGTGCGCCATTCGCGCTCCGCCAGCTCGCGGATCTTCGCGAGACGGGCGCGCTGGAATTCCGAGCGGGCGCGCTGCAGGTGCTCGGCAAAGCGCGGCTGCGTTTTCTTCCAGAGGTGAATCGACGGCGCATCGGCGCCCGAGAGCAGGCCGGCGCGCACGTCGGAGACGCCGTCGACGCGGATGATTTGGCAGATGGAGTCGACCAGTTGCGCGCTGTAGGCAGCGGGCGCATCGGTCGTGGGTGAGGGCGGTAAAGTAGACATCGCCGAATAGCCAACCACCGAATCTCACAACCCCTATTGGAAAAGTGTTTCACCTTTTTCTTGCACAAAATCTCACAAAATTTTCGCCCCCGCGTGAGTGTTTGTGAAAATCCGTGCTTGCATGGTGGGATGGAAAACTCACTCACCCATCTCCCGCCCGAGCACCGCCTGGGCCGCAAGGAAGTCCTCTATCTTCTCAAATGGAGCCGCACCACGCTCTGGCGCCGCGAGCGCGACGGCCTGCGCTTCGTCGCCGGCGAGATCGAGGTGCGCGCGCTGCGCGAGTGGCTCGAGCAAAGGGAGCCGCGGCCGGCGGCAATGGCTTGAACTGCTTCGCGGGCACGGTATATTCGGCACATGAGCAGTCTGGCCCGGGAATTGGATGAATACCTGCAAAGCCTCGACCCCGAGCGGGCGCAGCACGTGGAGGCGGCGATTCGCGGGCTCATGGCGATGACGAAAGCTCAACCGCCGCTGGACCTCGACGTTCCCATCGATGAATCGGATGGCTTGGACTCACTCGCGGCATTTGCGGAACCGATGGGTCCTATGACGAACGAAGAGATCGACCGGGCGATTTATGGCTCGTGAGGTTTTTTGGGATACGAGCGGTCTGTTTGCATTGTTCAACCAAGATGATTCGGCGCACCGCCAAACGGTCGAGTTGGCGCGCGTGCAGCGGCTTTCCAAGAGAATGGGCCTCACCACCGACGCGGTAATCGGCGAATGCTGCACGCTGCTCACCGCCCGTCAAAAGTCGCACCTGATTCCGCGCCTTCTCGATTTCTCTGAAAAGAGTCCCTTGTTGAAGGTGCTCCACCTCGACGAACAACTGGTCGCCGCGACGAAGAGGTTCCTCCGCGCGCATTTGGATCATACCTATTCCTTCGTGGACTGCTCCAGTTTCGTGGTCATGTCGCTTCGCCACCTCCGCGAGGCCGCCACCACCGACGGACACTTCGTGGAAGCCGGCTTTCAGGCGCTCCTGCGCTGAGGCGCCGCCGTTTTCCGCGCCCCCGCAAATACTTCTTGAGCCACCGCGCGCGGCGAGTATGTTCGCCGTCCCCGAAAACGGGCACCGCTAGCTCAATTGGTAGAGCAAGCGACTCTTAATCGCTTGGTTGTTGGTTCAAGTCCAACGCGGTGCACCACTTCCAGCCATGGGCGGAAGCCTCGGGAACGACGTGAGGAGCGGTGCGGCTATTGAAAATCCGTGGCGAAGCGCTCCTTGGTCTTCAGTCCGTCGAGATTCACTTCCGCTGTCTCGTAATTCACGATCGCCCGAAAAGACGTGCCGTCGTTGAGCACGATCTTCAGCCCAACGGCGTTGGCCGGCTGGCCGCCGGCGGTGACGACCGGTTGGCGTTCGATCGATTTCACCTCGGGTGAGAAGGCGGCGATGAAGTCGGTCGTTTTGATCCCGGTGCGGCGCGCCATCAGGACGGGGACACCGGTTTCCGCTTCTTTCTTCCACGCGGAGTAGGCGGCGGGGACGGCGAAAGCCAGGACGCGCGTGCCGGGTTCGCCGGCCATCAGCAGGTGCGCGCCGGACTGCCGCCAGGGCTCGCGAGTCTCCGTGGCCAGGTATTCGGAGGATCGCAGCGTTGCGCCGAAGTCAGCGCCCTTGGTGCGGTCGCTCGGCTTGGTTGTGAACGAACCGGGCATCGGCTTCATCTGCACATCCAGGCCCTGCGCGAGGGCGGTGTGGGTGAAGTCGCCGCCGCGAAAACGGAGGCACCAGTCGACGACGTGCGGCTTCCCATCGCCGCTCACGACGTGGTCGATGGCGAGCACGTGCGAACCGACGAGAGCGAAGGTCCGCGTGATGGTCACCCCGGGATAATGCCGGTCGCTGGTGGCTTGCACGAACTGCACCGGGCCCGAGACGTCGACGCCGGTCACCGTGGCGGGCACGGGATTCTGCAGTTCCTCGTCGATGACGATGATGCTCTGGCCGAGCGAGCTGTGCGTGTAGTTTCCGCCGCCGATGACATTCGCCCGTTCGCCGCGGCCGGTGGTGATGCGCAGGGCGCAACGATCGCACGCGCTGCGATTGAGCTGCTCGCCCCAGTTCATGCAGACCTCCGTCCCCTTCCATTTGAGCAAAGTCATGCCGCTCGCGAGGTGCACGCCATCGGTCGGCGCGGCGACGACGGCGCGCTGGGCCGGCGTGAAGCGATTCTGGTCGAGGAAGGCGACGATGGGATCGTTGTACGGCTTCCCGAGGGCGGCCGCGGCGCGCGAATGCAGGCACTCGGACAGGCGCGCGTCGTAGAGGTTGACGCCGACGCGCTGCAACAACTCGGCGGTCCAGGTGATGCCGTCGAGCGCCGGCCCGTGATAGTTCACTTCGCCCGCCAGTCCGTCGTCGGTAAAGCCCCACTGCAATTGGCCCCGCACGCCGTGCTCGGAGTTGACCGCGAACGCGGCGAGCGGCCAGTTCCGTGCCGCGAGGCCGGCGTAGAGGATCGCGTAGTTGACCACGTCCTGCTGGTTGGTCAGGCCGAAGTAGTGGTTGCGCATCTGCACCCCCGCGGGCTCGATGAAATCGCGGACGATCTTCGCGCGCGTCGCGGAATCCATGCCCGGCGCGAGCAGATCGAAGTCGTTGAACAGGCCGTGCCGATCGTAGGAATACGCGGGCCGCATGCCGCCCGTCGCCCAGCCCATCCGCAGGACGCCGTCGGCAAAGATGCCGTGGCTGATCGGCGTATACGGCACCTTGCGCCACTGTTCCTGCCGCGGCTTGAAGAGCTCGGCCGCGCGCACGAGCAGCGCGGTTCCCTTGTCCAGATACTGATTTTCGCCGCTTTCATCATAGAGGAATGCACAGGCCGTCGCGCCGTTGAGGTAGCGCGAGACCGCCTCCACCCAGTCCGGCTTTTTCGCCCAGGGGTAGAAGCCTTCGTGCGCTTCCGGAGTGCCGATCGGCCCGCCGATGCTGGTGTTGAGGTCGTCGGGACTCACCGCCGCCGCTGCGCCCCGAGCCGTCTCCGGTTTGTAGCGGGACCGCTCCATTCCTTTGTGCGGGACGAGCGGAAACGCGAGTTTCTCCTCCGCCACCGGCACGACGACGGGCAGATGAATCGGATCGCTGGAGCGCAGGATGGTGACTTCCGAGTCGTCGATCCCCTCGGCGGTCGCGCGCACCTCGAACGGCTCCGCATAGAGCGGCTCGGCCTTCGCGGCGGCGGCCGCGGGCAGGGTGATCGTCGCCTCGATGTTTTTCTTTTCGCCCGCCGCCAGCGGAACCCGCCCGGCGGAAAGCATCGCGGAGGCCGCCGCCGGTGTCGCGTCCGCGCGGAAGGGCAGGAGACGAAGCGCGGCGGTCACAGGCCGGTCGAGCTTGTTGGTGACGGTGACCGGGTAGGTGTAGACGAGGTCGCCCTTCACCCACTTCTGGGCAAAGGTTGTCTGATCCCAATCGACATCGACGGCCTTGCGGCAGAAGCGGACCGGGCCCAGTGAGATGCTGCGGCCAGGCCCTTGCGCGGCGCGCTTGAGGTCCTTGACGACCCCATCGAAACGCAGGCCCCGCGCGCTCGGGTCGGTGTCGCCCATCCCCTTGTAAGTGCCGGCGGCCTTGATTTCCTCGGGCTTGTTGAGGTCGATCCAGATGGTCCGCCAACCGAACGCGCCGCGCGCGGTGTCGAGGATATACCAGTGCGAGAGCTGGCCGGGCTGCGGAAAATTCTCGAGCGAAAAGCGGAGGAACGCGCCCCGATCGGCCTTCACCTCGATCTTGATGAGTTCGTATTTGTGCGGATCGATGCCACGCGGCGCGAGATCGATGCGGCCGGCAAACTCGTCATCGAAGCGCATGACCTTCGCACCCGCCGGACCTTCCGCCACGATGTTCGCCGCGCCGCGTTCCAGCACGAGCTCCGGGCCGCCGGCCATGGGCTCGGCGACCACCGAGAGCGGCGCGTTCTGGGCGATCGCAAGACTGGCGAACAAACAAAAGAGAGCGATTCGAGTGAGCATGGTTTGGGGTCACGGGGTCTTCACGATGGCGGAAAGCGGACCGGCGATCCGCAGCGGCGAGACGGCCTGGATTTGATAGCCGTACGACACGCCGGCGCGGGCCTCGCCATCGACGAACGTTTCAATCAATCCGCCCGGACCGGTCACGGGGTGGCCGTAGATTTCCTTGAGCAACTTCGGTGACTCGGAACCGCTCAGGGGACTGAGCGGACCACGAGGACTGAGCGGACCACGATAGATGCGGAAGGTCTGCACGTCGCAGCCGACCCAATCCGGCACGGCGGTCTTCCATTGCAGCTTCACCCCCTCGGGGTCGCGCGCCGCCGAGCACTGCGCGATTGCCGGCGCCG
>DASYIS010000044.1:0-5642 GCA_035997375.1 Chthoniobacteraceae bacterium | reverse complement strand
CGCGCGGCTGGAGGATCTGCTTGCGGCTGAAGGCGAGGAGTTGCTTCGTGAGATCGGCCGCCTGCTCGCCGGCCTTGCGAATGAGCCCCGCCTCCTCGCGCGTGGCGCTTTCCGCGGTGCGCCGCGCGATGAGCTCCGCGTAGCCGACGATGGCGGTGAGGAGGTTGTTGAAATCATGCGCGATGCCGCCGGCGAGCCGCCCCACGGCCTCCATCTTCTGCGATTGGCGCAGCCGCTCCTCGCTGTCGCGGAGCGCCTCCTCGGCCAGCCGGCGGTCGTTCATCTCGCGGAGCAGGCTCTGCCGCTGCTCGAAGAAGCTCCCCATCATCCGGGCGAGCTCCCCGAATTCGTCGCTCTTCGGCTGCAAGCGCGGCAGCCCGCCGGCGCCCTGCGATTTCAGCCCCACGGAGAGCGCCGTCAGCGGCCGCGTCACCCAGCCCGTCAATGCGGTCAGCAAGGTCAAAAAAAGCACGATGGCGAAGCAGATGAGCCCGAGCATCAGCCGGTCGCTGGAGCGCATGAGCTGCTCGACGATCGGCGACTCGTTGCGGACGGCGAGCACCGCCAGCGGCCGGCCGTCCCAGCCGGGGAGATTGTAGCGGAAGGAGACGACGGAATTGCGCGCGGGGTGCGGATGCACCGGGACGGGGCCGTCGGGCGGCACGAGCTCGATCTTGTTGCCGGTGAAGAGCGCGATGTCGTCGATCTCCGCGCTCGACCAGAGCCGGCCGACGAAGAGGTAGCCGCTCGGCGGCTCGGTGCGGGCGCCGTCGCGCGAGCCGTGGACGGTGGCGCCCTCGATTTCCATGAGGCCGACCGGCGTCTCGGCGAAGAAATGGACGCGGTGCGCCTGGTCGAGCAACGGCCGCATGGCGCCCGGCGGGAGCGGCGCTTCGGCGAGCTTGTCCGAGTAGAGGAGGTTGCGCGTGAAGGCGGGCGTGCCGTCGGCATGGTACGCCCACACGGCGTGCGCGCGGTAGCTGGTGAGGACGGTGTCGCCGAGGTTGGCGTCGCTCCAGCCGGGGGTGTTCTTCTGGATGGCCGCGACCGTGTCGTCCCAGACGCTGTAAGATTGGATGAAGATCTCCAACGGCTCACGCCAGTAGCGGATGACGTCGTCGAAGGAGCCGCGGCGCTCCTCCTGCCGCGCGGCGGCGATTTCGCGAAACTTGTACCGGTCGTACGTGCGAATGCCGATCAGCCCGGCGATGAAGGTCGCGACGACGAGGAAAAGGAGGAGGCCGAGTTTGGTGCGAACCTTCAAGGGAGAGGGGGAGCTTCAATCTCGCGCGATCTGCTCTTTCATCGAGATGAAAGGCAGTCCTTCTCCGTTGTTTTGGATTTTGATCACGTCGGTGCGGCGACCATACGCACGATTCGCCGCCCGCGCCCAGACATCTCCGCTGTTAAATTCAGCGCCGGCTGTCAACTACGTTTCGCCTTGGCTCGATTGTCCAGTCCTGCGATATTTCGACGCATGAACCCCCGTTCCTTCCTCCTCGCATGCGCGCTGATGGCCGCCGGGCTGGGATCGCTCGTCGCGGCCGACCCAATCGCCCCCTCCGGTGTCACCCTCACCCTCTCCACGAGCGGTGTCGTCTTCGGCGGCCCTCCGCCGACGGCCGTCCCGGTCAGTGCCGCCGCGGGCGTCCGCAACAGCGCGGTGGCGGTGCCGCCGAGCTTCACGGCTGCCATTTCCCTGTGGAATCAGTCGGCCAACGACCTCGCGTTCATGTTTCCTTCCGCCGTTTCCGCCGAGCGGCACTTCGTCTTCAGCCTGTTCGATTCGTCCGGTGCCCTCCTTTGGCGGTCCATTCCCGCCACGCCGGCCGTGCCGACCGCGACGATCGCTCCCGGGGCGGTCGTCCAGGGGGTTCTCCTCCGGGGGGCGACGTGGAAGTGGACCCAGGTTGTGCCACTGATCATCGACGGCAAACCGCTGGCCGCGGGCACGTACGCGCTGGAAGGAAGCATCGATGGCACGCCGGTGTTCGGCTCGCGCGCCGCCTTCCAGATCCTCGAGAGTTTGCCCACCGGGAGCGGAGTCAAGGGGACGGTGCTGGCCGGCCCGGTCAGTCCGGTGGCCCGGCCGGGGGTGCCCAACGAGAAGCCGGTCCCGAAGGCGATCATTCGGTACTTCAACGCCATCGCAGCCAATGCCGTCGTGACCACGATCATGGCCGACGAGCAAGGCCGTTTTCAGTTCGCCGCCCCGCCGGGACAATACGTGGTCACGGCCATCATTCCCGGCGATGAGAATACGCCCTTCGGACACGGCACGAAAACCATCCCCGTCACCGCGGACCATTTCACCGAGGTCACCTTCCACCTCGATACCGGCATTCGCTGAGCGGAGGCTCAACTTTGAGGTTGAACCCGGAAGACATCGTTCTATCGTGCGTGGCTCTTCTTAAATACATCCATGGCCGACGTCGCAAACAGCTACCCAGAAAATGTCCCGGGAACCTTCTACGTGGACGACCAATGCATCGATTGCGATCTCTGCCGGGAGACGGCGCCCGCGAACTTTACCCGCAACGACGACGGGGGACACTCCTACGTTTACAAACAGCCGGGCTCTCCCGAGGAGGAGGCGCTCTGCAAGGAGGCCATGGAGGGTTGCCCTGTCGAGGCGATCGGGTCCGACGGCCCCGCCGCCTAGTTTTTCAGCGTCCTGATTTTTTCGCGAAGCCCTCACTCGTTTCCGGGTGAGGGTTTTGCTTGCCTACGACTTATGACTTCCGACCAGGTCCGCGCGCGCGTCCTCGCCGAATGGCGCGGCCTGCCGGAGGTGCCGTTCACGCGGCACGCCGCGAAAGCGGTGGGCGGGCTCGTCTCGAAATGGATGGCCGAGCTCGGCCTCGACGAGCGCCTGCGGGAGGAGGAAATCACGAAAGCGTGGGCCGAGATCGTCGGCCCCTTCGTGGCGAAACACTCGACGCCGCACAAGCTGGACAAGGGCGTGCTGACCGTGCGCGTGCTCCAGCCGACGGTGCATTACGAGTTGGACCGCGTGTTCAAGCCGAAGCTGCTGGCCAAGCTCAAGGCCCGCTTTGGCGCCGCGACGATCCGCGAGCTCAAATTCCGGCTCGGCTGAAGCGCGGTTTATGCTGGATCAAATCGTCATCGAGGATCTGGAGCTGCGCTGCCATATCGGGGTCACCGACGAAGAGCGGAGCGCGCCGCAGCGGCTGACGGTGACGATCACCCTGACGCCGCTGCGGGATTTCAGCGCGCTGCGCGACGACATCCGCAACGCCCTCGACTATTTCAAGGTCACCGAGCACGTGGCGAAGATGGCGGCCGCCCGGCCGCGCCGGCTCATCGAGACGCTTGGCATCGAAATGGCCGACGACCTCGTGACGCACTACCCGCTCCAGTCGGTGGAGTTGCACCTGCGGAAATACGTCCTGCCGAACACGTCGGCGGTCGGGATCCGCCTGCGCCGCGAGCGCTCAGCGCAATCGCCACGGCGGGTGGGCTGAAGCGGTGGCTCGGAGTTTCAGCAGCTTGTCGATTTGCGGCTTGATCAGCGCCGCGTCGATCGCGTCGCGCACCGCGCCTCCGACGAGGACCGTAATCGCCAGCCGTTTTGCCATAAATCAATTGTTGGTGAACGGAACGAAACTGCAGGCGGCCGCCCGCGCGGCGTCAACCATATTCGCGGGTTGCGGCTCCGCCGCCGGCCTCCTACGCTTCGCCGCATCATGACCCCCGACTCCGTTTCCGCCGTGCGCGAGACTGTCCACGAGGTCGTGGCCCGGACTCCGGTCTACGACATTCATACGCACCTCTATGACCGCGCCTTCGGGTCGCTGTCGCTGTGGGGAATCGACGAGCTGCTGACTTATCATTACCTCATCGCGGAGTCGCTGCGATGGTCGGGCGCGTCGTATGAGAAGTTCTGGGGGCTCTCGAAAGCGCAGCAGGCGGAGCTCATCTGGGATGAGCTTTTCCTCCGGCACTCGCCGATTTCCGAGGCGTGCCGCGGCGTCGTCACCACGCTCAATGCGCTCGGGCTCGACGTGAAGCGGCGCGATCTGCCGGCGCTGCGCCAGGAGTACGCGCGCTGGACGCTGGAGGATTTTACCACGCGGGCGATGGAGGTGGCGAAGGTGCGCAAGATTTGCATGACGAACTCGCCCTTCGACGACCAGGAGCGCCCGGTGTGGGAGCAGGGGTTCGCGCGCGACGAGCGTTTCGTGGCGGCGCTGCGGATCGATCCGCTGCTGCTCGAGTGGGAGAAGACCGCGCCCCGGCTGCGCGGCTGGGGCTACGAGGTGCGCGAGGATTTCTCGGGGCAGACGTACGGCGAGATCCGGCGCTTTCTCGGCGACTGGACGAAGCGGATCGATGCGCAGTATTGCATGGTTTCGTTGGCGCCGGATTTCCAGTTCCCCGGCACCGACGCGGCGGCGCGGATCATCGAGCACGCGCTGATGCCGCACGGGCGCGAGCACGGCCAGGCCTTCGCGCTGATGATCGGCGTGAAGCGCGGCGCGAATCCGCTGCTGCGGCTCGCCGGCGACAGCGTCGGCCCGGCGGATGTGGGCGCGGTCGAGCGGCTCTGCGCGGCGTTTCCGGAGAACAAATTCCTCTGCACGATGCTCGCGCGGGAGAACCAGCACGGCCTCTGCGTGGCCGCGCGCAAGTTTCGCAACCTGCACGTCTTCGGCTGCTGGTGGTTTCTCAACAACCCGTCGCTCATCGAGGAAATCACGCGGATGCGGCTCGAGCTCATCGGGCTGAGCTGCACGCCGCAGCACTCGGATTGCCGGGTGCTCGATCAGCTCATCTACAAGTGGGCGCACTCCCGGCCGATCCTCGCCAAGGTGCTCGGCGACAAGTACGCCGACCTCGCCGCCGCCGGCTGGGCACCGACCCGCGCGGAGATCGAGCGGGACGTGCACGGAGTGCTGGGCGGGGCGCTGGAGAGTTTTCTCGGGCGGTGAAAGCCACCGCTTGCGCGCAGGGCGAAACGCCGATTTGCGTTTCGCCCCCGTTCCATCTTCAACCGGTCGCCGTTACACCTTTTTCTCCAGCCCCGCGGCGGTGACTTTCGCGCCTTCCTTGGCGATCTTTTCCAGCGTCTCCACGTCTTGCGGCGCTTCGTTGATTTCGAAGCCGCCCTTCTCCGCGACGAGCATGCTCAGCAGCGTTTGCAGCAGGCTCGTTTTCTCGTTCTGGCCGTCGCCGCCGGCGATGAACAGGCGCTCCGGCACCAGCGGTTGCTTGGAGTTCGCTAGGCGCTCCGAGAGGTCGCGCAGCGCATAGAGGCGCGGGTCGCCGTACGCTTTGATCTTCTGCAGTGAGACAGTCGCCTCGGCCATGCCGACTTGCGTGATCTTCGAGGACTCGCCTTCGCCTTCCAGCTTGAGCGCGCGCGCCCGGCCTTCGGCGATGGTGATGTCGCGCTTGGCCACGCGTTGCGCCTCGGCCAGCAAGGCGTCGGCCCGGTTGCCCGCGACGTCGATCTCGATGCGCGATTGCGTGAGCTCGGCTTGCTTGCCGGCGGTCGCGCGCGCTTCTTCCAGGGCCTTGAGGTGGACGGCCGCCTCCTGCTGCTTGGAGTACGTCTCGCGCTGCTCTTCCGCCAGCCGGCGTGTACGGAGCTGATCGAACAGTTTCTCGATCGGGTCATT
>DASYIS010000043.1:0-22220 GCA_035997375.1 Chthoniobacteraceae bacterium | reverse complement strand
GAACACCGGCTTCCAGGACGCGGCGCGACTGAACGCTTGGCTCGCCTCGAATCGCGCCGCCGCCTTCGCCGAGACCTCGAAGCTGCAAGCCGCCAAAGCCATGGTCGACGCCCTGGACAAGGACCTGCAAAGCACCGACCCCGCCGTGCGCGACCGCGGCCTCGCGAAACTGACGGAGAGCTACTTGAGCAAGGACGACTTCGCCAAGGCCGCCGAGCAGTTGCTCCAGGGGATGGTCGACAAACAGCCGGCCGAAATGCTGCCGCGCCTCAACGACCCGCACCTCGCCATCCGCATCCTGCTCGCCAACCAATTCGCGCAAAAGCTCGGCCCCGCCTTCGCCTTCGACCCTTGGGCGCCGGCCGAGGCGCGCGAGGCCGCGGTGAAAGCACTCAGCAAGCTCGAGAAATAACCGCCCCGCGCGGCACGCAAACTGCATCTCCGCTCCCTACCTTTTACCTATGAAATTCGCCCCTCTCACTCTGGCCCTCGGCGCGGTGCTCCTTTTCTCCTCCTGCGCGGGGGTGCATGTCATGCATACCCAGACGGCGGCGGTCGTCACGGAGATGCCAAAGGCGATCTACATTCGCCCGTTTGATGTCTCGACGACGGACTTCCGCGGCTACCATGCGGGCGGACGCGGCGAGCGGCCGGTCCGCCAATCGCTGGCGCCAATCGAGTTTTCACAGGCGCTGAAGGAGGAACTCGAAAAGCTCTCGCCGACGCGCATTCTCCAGGAAGACGAGTCCGCCCCGCTCGGCTGGCTGGTCGAAGGGACGATCGACAAGGTGCACGCGGGTTCCCCCGTGGGCCGCGCCGCCGGGCCTCCCGGATTCAACCCCGTCGGCCGTTCGCGGATCAATATCCACGTCCGCATCATCGACCTCGACCATCCCGCCACGCTCGTCGAGGCGAAGAGCGGCGGCTACGGGCGGCACGGGCGCGTCATCTATGAATTCGACGTCGCGGGCGGCAGCAAACTGTCGGGCGCATACGGCTCGATCATCGCGCCGGGCGTCGGCTACGCCACGCCGTTCGACTATCGCAACGCCGCCGAGCGCATCCGCACGGCGATCAATGCGGACCCGCACCAGTACGGCGAGCGGACGACGCCGACGATCCGGTAGGTCGCCGCCGGCGATCGGCCTGAGGGCGAAACTCTTAGGACTCATGCGACCGAAGGGGCGCATGAGTCCCGTGCTTTCCGGGAAGGATGCCTTCCCTGCGGGCGACCGACACCCGCGAGCGCGATGGCGCCGACGAATCACTCAGCCGGCCCGATTCGTTGCCCGCACACGGGTGGCCGGCCGGCGACCATGCCCCGGCTTCTCTATTCCATTCTCGATCTCGCCCCTGTCCTGCAAGGTGGCACGGTCGCGCAGGCTTTTCACCGCAGCCTCGATCTCGCGCAACACGCGGAGCGCTGGGGCTACCATCGCTTCTGGCTGGCGGAACATCATAACATCCCCGGCATCGCCAGCGCGGCGACCTCGGTGGTGATCGCTTACGTGGCCGGCGGCACGTCGCGTATCCGCGTCGGCGCGGGCGGCATCATGCTGCCGAACCACGCGCCGCTCGTCATCGCGGAGCAGTTCGGCACGCTGGAAGCGCTCCATCCCGGCCGGATCGATCTCGGCCTCGGTCGCGCGCCCGGCGGCGATCAGGCGACGATGCGCGCGCTGCGGCGCGGGCTTGGGAGCAATGGTGACACCTTCCCGCAGGATGTGCTGGAATTGCAACGCTACCTGGCCCCCTCCCAGCCCGGCGTGCCCATCCGTGCGGTGCCGGGCCAGGGTTCGCAAGTGCCGCTCTATCTGCTCGGCTCCAGCACCTTCAGCGCGCAACTCGCCGCCGAGCTCGGCCTCCCGTTCGCCTTCGCCTCGCACTTCGCCCCCGGCTCGCTGCTCGAGGCGCTGCGGCTCTACCGCGCCGGCTTCCAGCCGTCGGCGCAATTGCGTGAGCCACACGTCATCGTCGGCGTAAATGTCTTCGCCGCCGACACCGACGCGGAAGCCGCGCGCCTCTACACCACACTCCAGCAGATGTTCCTCAACATCATCCGCGACACGCGCCGGGAGATGCCGCCGCCGATCGACACTATGGACGGCCTCTGGAGCGAGCCCGAGCAACTCTACATCCGGCGCATGCTGCGGTACTCCGCGGTCGGCGCGCCGGCGACCGTCCGCACGGGGTTGGAAGAGATCATTGCGGAGACCGGCGCCAGCGAGATCATCGCCACCGCGCAGATCTACGATCACGCGGCGCGGTTGCGTTCGTTCGAGCTGGCGGCGGACGTGTTTCAGCAGATCAACGGAAGCGCACCATAGTAGCCGTCACGCTCCGCGTGACGAGCGCGGCGCTCGTGCAACGGACGCGTATCGCCCTCAATTTCAGCACCTGTCAACCGGTTTAAATCGGCTCCCGAGGGGTCGAGATCGGCTGAGATCGGCTGAAATCGGCTAAGCTCCGGCGAGCGCGAAAACCGTGTGGTAAGGGTTTCCGCATGAAAACCAACGCCCATCCACTCCCCTCTCCCACCCAATCCTCGACCTCGCTTCCGGCTCCGGCGGCCGCCTCCGGCGCGCCCGCGGAAAAGCCCGCGCCTGGGCGGCCGAGCAGCTTGAATGAACAGACGCTCGACGCGCTCTGCGCGGTCATCCGCGAGACGGGGATTTCCGATAGCGGCGCGGCGGCGCGGGTCGGTTTGCATCCCTCCACGGTCTCCCGCTGGAAGCGGGACTTTCCCGATCTCGCGATCCTGCTCCGGTCGGCGCGCGAGGATTTCCGCCAGGCGCAACTCTCGATTATCTTTGCGGAAGCGCAGGCGGGCCGGGCGACGAGCTGGCGGGCGGCGGCCTGGCTCCTGGAGCGGATCTTCCCGGAAGACTACGCGCCGCGAGCGGCCGAGCGCGCGAAATTCCAGGAGCGTTTCGAGGCCATGTGCGCGAGCGAGCTGGAAGGCGGCAAAATCGCGCTGCCTGCCGAGGGAGAGGCGTTGCAAAATGTGCAAGACTCCGTGCATACCGCGGGCCACCGTGAGAAATCGCCGGCGGGGCAATCGTGGATTGCTCCCGGGACCCCATTGCAAAATGTGCAAAATGCCGCCCTGGCGGGGCCGATCTGCCCACCAGCGCTCAGCACGAAGGCCGCAGCATAGTAGCCGTCACGCTCCGCGTGACGAGCGCGACGCTCGTGCACCGAACGCTGCTCATCGCAAGCCAACGAACCGCAATCGCGGCCATCGCTGCGCGCTCATCACGCGGAGCGTGATGGCTACAATGTGGCGGACAATCTTTCAAGTGACTTGGCGCAATCCTGAATTATCTTTGGCACCGCATGTTTCCCCGTGTCCCTCCATTTGCCGGAAGAATGCTGCCCTGCGCGCTGCTCGCGCTCGCGCTCACCGCGGCGCGCGCGGAGGAGCCGGTGCAGTTCAATCGCGACATCCGCCCCATTCTCAACGCGCAATGTTTCAAGTGCCACGGCGGCGTGAAGGAAGCGGGCGGGCTCAACCTGCAGTTTCGCGACCGGGCGTTGCAGGCCGGCGAGACGGGTGAGGTGGCGATCGTGCCGGGGCATCCGGAGAAGAGCGCGTTCATCGAGCGCATCACGACCGACGACAAGGAGGACCGCATGCCGCGCAAGGGACCGGGCCTTTCCAAGGAACAGGTCGCGATGTTCAAGCGCTGGATCGCCGAGGGCGCGCCGTGGGAGAAGCACTGGGCCTACATTCCGCCGAAGCCGAATGGAAAGTCGATCGACCAGACGGTGGGCGACCGCCTCGCCGAGAAGAAGCTGACGCTCGCGCCGGCGGCCGATGTCGCAACGCTGGCGCGCCGGCTGTCGCTCGATCTCATCGGCCTGCCGCCGGAGCCGGCGCGCGTGACGGCGCTCGAGGCGGCGGTGAAAGCCAGCGGCGAGACGGGGTGGAATGCCTTCATCGACGAACTGCTCGCCTCGCCGGCCTATGGCGAGCGCTGGGCCGTGCCGTGGCTCGATCTCGCGCGCTACGCCGACAGCCGCGGCTATGAAAAGGACGGCCTGCGCGACATGTGGCGCTATCGCGATTGGGTGATCGATTCGCTCAACGCGGACATGCCGTACGACCGCTTCGTCACCGAACAGCTCGCGGGCGATCTCCTGCCGAAGGCGACCGACGAGCAGATCGTCGCGACCGCGTTTCATCGGAACACGTTGCAAAACGACGAAGGCGGGACGGACGACGAGGAGTTCCGCACGCTGGCGGTGATCGACCGCACGAACACGACCTTCGACGCGCTCCAGGGAACGAGCATTGGCTGCGTGCAATGCCACGGACACCCGTACGACGCCTTCGTGCACCACGAGTACTACGAGCTCTACGCCTTCTTCAATCAGACGGCCGATGCGGACCGGGGCGATGGGTCGCCGACGCGGAAATTCTTCGCGCGCGCCGATGCGGAAAAAGCCGCGCCGCTGCGCAAGAGCGTCGACGAGTTGCAGGCGAAGATCACCGCGCAGGAGAACCTGCCCGAGAACAAGAAAGCGCTGACGGAGTGGCTCGCCGAGATGAGCGCCACGCCGAGCGAAGAGAGCAAGGACGCCTTTCTGCAAAAGCTCGCGGCGCTGCCCAAGCCGATCCGCGACCTCCTCGCGAAGGACCAGAAGAAATGGACCAAGCCGGAGCGCACGACGGTCGAGCGGCACTTCTACGGCGCGCTCGGGCAGGGCTTCACCGAGCTGTACAAGGAGCTCGATGCGGTGTCCGCGGAACTCGCGAAAGTGCCCGTGTGCGATCTGCCGATCATGCAGGAGCTCGCGCCGCCGGCGGCGCGCAAGACGCAGATTTTCGAGCGCGGCAACTGGATGGTCAAAGGCGCGGAGGTGCATCCGCAGACGCCGCAGAACCTCAATCCGTGGCACGACGACTACCCGAAGAACCGGCTCGGTTTCGCGCAATGGCTGACCAACGGCGAGAACCCGCTGACCGCGCGCGTGCAGGTCAATCGCGTCTGGGAACAGCTCTTCGGCGTCGGCCTCGTCGAGACGCTGGAGGACTTCGGCTCGCAAGGCGATTTCCCGATTTACCAGGACCTGCTCGACGACCTCGCGGTCCGTTTTCAGGGCGAGATGAAGTGGAGCCAGAAGGCGCTCCTGCGCGAGATCGTCCGCAGCCGCGTCTACCGCCAGACCTCGAAGGCGACGAAGGCGCAGATCGAGCGCGACCCCGCGAATCGCCTGCTCGCGCGCGGCGCGCGCTTCCGCCTCAGCAATGAGCAGATCCACGACCAGGCGCTGGCGATCGGCGGTGTGCTCAGCCGCAAAATGGCCGGTCCGCCGGTCATGCCGTATCAGCCGCCGGGCATCTGGATGACGCCGTACGACGGCGCGCAGTGGAAGACCTCCGCGGGCGAAGACAGCCGGCGGCGCGCGCTCTACACCCTCATCCGCCGCAGCGCGGCCTACCCGAGCATGGTCACCTTCGACGCGCCGAATCGCGAGACCTGCTCCGTCCGCCGCATCCGCACGAACACGCCGCTCCAGTCGCTCGACCTGATGAATAGCCCCGTCTACATGGAGGCGGCCGCGGGCCTCGCCAAGCGCATGGCGGAGCCCGGCGGCTCGCTGGAGGAGCAGATCCAGCGCGGCCTCAGCTTCGCGCTGCTGCGCCCCGCGCGACCGGCGGAAGTCGCGGTGCTGCGCGCCCTCCACGCGCAGGTCGGCGGCAACCTGACACTGGTCGCCAACTCTATCCTCAATCTCGACGAAGTCCTGACGAAGAATTGAATGACGAATGACGAATGACGAAACCTGCATACTGAACTCTTAAGCTTCTCGTCATTCGTCATTCGTCATTCGTCATTTCCGCTCCCCCATGAACCACCCCACCCTGCTCCAGCGCAACGCGGTCGAACTCGAGACGCGCCGCTTCTTTCTCAGGAAAAGCATGGCCTGCATCGGCGGCATGGCCTTCGCCACCGCGCTCAGCCCGCGCGCTGGCGCCGCGCCCGTGACGACCGCGCCGCAGCCCCAGTTTCCCGCGAAGGCGAAGCGCGTCATTTACATTCACCTCGCCGGCGCGCCGTCGCACCTGGAGACGTTCGACTACAAGCCCGAGCTCGCGAAACTCGACGGGCAGATTTGCCCAGACTCGTTCCTCGCCGGCAAGCGCTTCGCCTTCATCAAGGGCGTGCCGAAAATGCTCGGCCCGCAAGTCCCATTCGCGCAGCACGGACAGAGCGGCGCGTGGTTCTCCGAGAACTTCCCCGAGCTCGGCAAGCTCGCGGACAAGCTCACGTTCATCAAGAGCATGTGGACGGAGCAGTTCAACCACGCGCCCGCGCAGCTCATGCTGCAGACCGGCAGCCAGCTCAAGGGCCGGCCGAGCGTTGGCTCGTGGGCCTATTACGGGCTCGGCTCGGAGAACAAGGACCTGCCCGGTTTCATCGTGCTGACGAGCAGCGGGCGCAATCCCGACGCCGGCAAGACGGTCTGGGGCAGCGGCTTCTTGCCGAGCATTTATCAGGGTGTGCAATGCCAGGGCCACGGCGAGCCGATCCTTTTTGCGGAGAATCCGGAGGGCGTGACGCGCGATCAGCGCCGCGCGACGATCGATGCGATCAACGCGATCAATCGCCAGACCGGCGAGGAGTTTGGCGACCCGGAAACGGCGACGCGCATCGGCCAGTACGAGCTCGCGTTTCGCATGCAGATGAGCGTGCCCGAGGCGACCGATGTGGCGAGCGAGCCGGCGCAGATTCACGAGATGTACGGGACGAAGCCGGGGGAGAATTCGCTCGCGAACAACTGCCTCCTCGCGCGCCGCCTTTGCGAGCGCGGCGTGCGCTTCGTGCAGCTCTACGACTGGGGCTGGGACGCGCACGGCGACAGTGAGCCGAACTCGCTTACCGGCGGCCAGAAGAAGAAAACGCAGCTCATGGACAAGGCTGTGGCCGCGCTTCTCTCAGACCTCGAGCAGCGCGGCATGCTGCACGACACGCTCGTGGTCTGCGGCGCGGAATTCGGCCGCACGCCGATGAAAGAGAACCGCAACGCGGGCAAGGACAACCCCTTCGCCGGCCGCGACCACAGCCCCGGCGGCTTCACCGTCTGGATGGCCGGCGGCGGCCTCAAGCCGGGCTTCACCTACGGCGAGACGGACGAGTTCGGCTACCAGGCCGTGATCGACCGCGTCCATGTCCACGACCTGAACGCGACGATTCTGCACCTGCTGGGATTCGATCACGAGAAGCTGACGTATTTCTTCCAGGGGCGGAACTATCGGCTGACCGATGTGTCCGGGCATGTGGTGAAGGCGCTGCTCGCGTAGGTGAAGGTTGCCTCGCCTGGCGTCACTCCGGAGACTGCCAACTCAATGCGCCGGCCGCGTCCCGGCCCGCCACCAGCTTGCGGCTGGTTTTCTCCGCGCCGTTGGCGAGCTCGAAGGCGCCGGCATAGTGGCCGTCGCCCGCCGGCTCCAGTGCGATCGAGCTGATCTGGCAGGATTCCAGTCCCTCCCGCGCCCGGAAAGTCGAAAGAATGGAGGGAAGAATTTGCAACTCCACCAGCGTGGCTCCGAGTTCACCGTCTCGCTGTTGATCATCCTGGTGTCCGGGTGGAACACGGCGGCGAGATCGACCTCCTTCGACACGCCCGCAATTTCCACGATCATGCGACCCTTGTACTCGTTGCTTCCGTCGCGATGCAGGCTCACCGATTTGATCTTTGCTGCTTCCAAAGCGGATCCTTTCCAACTCTTCTCGAAACTCGATTTGACGGTGGTGGCCGCGGATTCCGGGGTGGGCGCGCCCTCGGGCTTGGGGGCGGCCTGCGTGTCGATGAAAAGCGCGGCGATAATCAGGGCATAGAGCCCCACGACGGGAACCCACCACAGGAGGACGCTGCGCTTCACATAGCCATGCGGCAGCACGTCGATGTCCTTTTTCATCGGTCGCACGGTCAGCGCGTACCACACGAAGAACATGGGAAAGGCGAGCGACGTGCCCGTGCCGCTGCTCCCGCTGGATTTCGTGTCGCCCACGGCAAAGGAGCCGGCAATGATCAGCAAGATCAGCGCGACATAGAAGATGGAAGCGCCGGCCTGCCCGCGGTTGCGCAGCGCGCGCCAATTGAAGATGGCGAGGAAAGCCGCGATGGGCAGGCAGAAGAGGCCGAGGAGGGTGAGGGCGCCCGGCGACCAGAGCCGAACCGGAGCGGGATTTTCGAGGGAAGGGAACGGAGGAGGCGTCGGGGTTTCGGACATCGGGTGCGGTTGTATCGCTCCTCCTTAATAAATCGAATGTTAATTTGAAGCGCCGCCTTTTGAGACGCGGACTCGATAATTCCCCCCGCGCCAAGTTGCCCGCCCGCCCGTGGCGCGGCGCCTCACTCGTGCATCCACGCCGCGTCGAGATTGAGCAGTACATTCGCCGCCACACCGAACGCGGCTTCTTCAGAGAGCTTCGCCCGCGCTTGTTCATACACTGTCCGCAGCGCCTCCAGCGTGCTCGCACTCGGCTTCTCGCAGAGCAGGAGCTCATATCCAAACGCGAGCCGGCTCTCCGTGGTCGTGCCGCCTTCGCGCATCATGCGCCCGGCGAGCGCTTGCGCGGCGGCGGCGGCCGTTGCGTCGTTGAGCATCGCCAGCGCGGCCAACGGCGTCGTGACTGAGGAACGCCGAGTCGTGCAGCTTTCGCGGGTCGGCACATCGAGCGAAGCGAGCGCCGGGAACGGGCTGGTGCGCCGCCAAAAGGTGTAGAGCGAGCGGCGGAACGCATCCTCGCCGCGCGAGACGGTCCAGCGCTGGATGTTGTAGACCACTTGCCATTGCCCCTCCGGCTGCGGCGGCATGACGCTGCGGCCGTACATCTTCGCGCTCAGCAGGCCGGAGGCGGCGAGCGCCTGGTCGCGCAGCATTTCGGCCGGCAGGCGAAAACGCGAGGCGCGCGCGCAGAGACGGTTCTGCGGATCGCGCACGCGCAGTTCGTCGGTGAGGCGCGACGACTGGCGGTAGGTGGCGGAGAGGACGATCTCGCGCATCAGCTTCTTCAAGCTCCAGCCACCCTCGCGCGCGAAGCTCCAGGCGAGTTGGTCGAGCAGGCCCGGGTCGATCAACTCCTCGTCGGACGGGCCGAACTCGTCGGCGGCCGTGATTTCCCGGCCGAAGAATTGCGCCCAAACCCGGTTGACGATGACGCGCGGCGTGACCGGATTCTCCGGCGCGACGAGCCACTGCGCCAGCCCGAGCCGATTGCGCGGCGCGCCCTGCGGCATGGCCCAAAGCGCGGCCGGCGTCGCGGGCGCGATCGCCTCGCCCGGCTCGAGCCAGTTGCCGCGCCGGAAGAGATGCGTCGTGCGCGCGCGCTCCGCCGGAAGTTCGCGCATGATGGGCACGGTCGTAGTCGGAATCTCCTCGAGCTGCCGGCGCGCCTCCGCGCTGCCGGCGTCGGCTTCGAGCTCGGCGACGCGGGCTTCTTCTTGGAGCGGGTAGTGAGTCAGCAGCGGCCGATCGTCCGCGTCGTTCGCGTCCTCGGTGTTGTTGAAGAAAGCGAAGAACCCGAAGTAGTCGCGCTGCGTGAATCCATTGTTCGGATGATCGTGGCACTGGGCGCAGGCGAGCGTCGTCCCGAGCCAGACCTGCGCGGTCGTATTCACGCGATCGAGCACCGCCTTGATGCGAAACTCTTCCGCATTCGTCCCGCCCTCCGTGTTCGTCATCGTGTTGCGATGAAAGGCCGTGGCCGTGAGCTGCCGAGGCGTGGGTTTCGGGAGCAAGTCGCCGGCGAGTTGCTCAATCGTGAAACGGTCGAACGGCTGGTCGTCGTTGAAGGCCTGGATCACCCAATCGCGGTAGCTCCACGCGACGCGGAGATTGTCTTTCTCGTAGCCCTGCGTGTCCGCGTAGCGCGCCGCATCGAGCCACCACGCGGCCCAGCGCTCGCCGAAACGAGGCGAGGCCAGGAGCCGGTCCACCGTGCGCTCATATTGCGCGGGCGAAGGATCGCGCAAAAAGTCCGCGGCCTCTTCGCGCGTCGGCGGCAGGCCGGTCAAATCAAGCGAAACGCGCCGCAGCAGCGTACCCGCGTCCGACGGCGGCGAGGGATACAGGCCGGCCTGCTCGATGCGGTCGAGGACGAAACGGTCGAGCTCGTTGCGGCACCAGCGGGCGTCCGCCGGCGTGGGCGGCGCGGGCTTCACGAGCTCGCGATAGCGCAGGTGCGGCTCCTCCGCGGCGCACACGCCGGCGAGCAGCAGAAGAAAGAGCCGGCGCAACATCCACGAACTCCCGCGTTACCTCGCCGCGCCCTTGAGCGGCGGCGGGGTCACTTCGGCGAGCGTCGTCGCCTCGATCACGTGATCGATGATGATCGTCTCGGGAACCTCGCTCGTGGCGCGGAACAGGCCGATCTGAAAGAAGGCGGCGTTCTCGTCGAGCAGTGTCGCGGTCTGTGCGTGCGCCACCACTTGCTCGCCGTCGAACCAGACCTCGATCAGACCCTTCGCGGGATCGCGCGACCAGATGACGTGGACGGCGAAGTCATGCCAGCGGCCCGGCGTAAGCTTGCCGGGACCTTTCCAACGCAACGCATAGGGAACGCGCGTGCTGTACTGGATATCCTGGCCATGCACCTCGAACGACATGAGTTGATGCCAACTGTTCCGCGTCTCGAAAAAGCCGAGGGCGTGCATGTCGTTCGTGAGCGCCTTCGGCAGGAAGACGCTCCAGCCGAAGTAACGCTCCGTCCCTTCGGCCGTGCCGGGCGGCGCGGGCTGGTGCTGGAATTCGATGCGATCGTTCGCGCCACGTTTGGCGACGTTGGTGCCATCGATGCGCAGCGCATACTTGCCCGCGCGCACCGGCTCCTGCACCACCTGGAAACTGCCAACCTTGGGATCGCCGCCCCACTGTTTGGTATCGCCGGTTTCAAAATCGCCACGCCAGATGACCTCGGCGAACGCCAACGACGGGAGGGCCAACAGCGCAATCAGGAAGGCACGCATGTGGATGGCCCGGTTACTTCGCCGCGCTCTTCGGCAGATTCGGCACCAGCGCGGGATCGTACTTCGCGCCGGCCGAAACCTGGACGACGGTAATCCGGACCTTTGTCGGTACGAACTTCTCGGGATCGGGGCGCTCATGCGCCTTGACGCCTTTGGCATCCTTCAGGACGAGGTCGATTTGCTTGACTCCTTGCTCCCACACGAGGCCGTCGTTGTGCCAGAAGGAAGTCATCGGGATGTCCTTCTCGTAGATGCCTTTTTCCTTGTAGACGGGAGTCGCGGCACAGCCGTAGCCGCCGTTCTGTCCCTTGTTGGGAATGTAGCAAATGTTCCACTGCGTCCCCTCTCCGCCCTCGGGCTTTTCGAGCACCTCGAGTCGGACATGCAGCGTGCCATTGCGATAATCCACCGGCGCCGTCCAGTCCTTGGGTCGCTCGGCGTTGATCAACGGCCCCTTGACGTAATAATGCGACTTGCTCGGCGTGGCATTCATCGCGTCGTCCTTCGTGTACGGAAAGGTCACGTCGAACAGGACGAATTGCTCGGCCAAGGCGGGTGTCGTGGCCAGGAACAACAGCGCCAGGGCTGCAGCCAACGAGTGGGGTCGGGATTGCGGTGCGGGAGTGGAGCGGTCAGCTTTTGATTTCATAGTTGGGGGGAGCGTCAGTTCTTTTTCTCGGAAGGAGCGGCGACCACCGGCGGCACGGCATTTTCCGGCGCCGTGCCGGGAGCGGGATCGACGAGACGCCCCAGGAAGAGGCAGGCGCCGGTCGGGATGTGCTGAATCATGTAGAGGAAGGGATGATCGGCTTTCACCACGTGCGGCTCTTCGCTTGGATCCTCACTCTTCCGCAATTGCACGGCCGTCGCCGCTCCTGCCTTGGTGCCATCCTCGTCCAGCTCGAGGAACGTGCGATGATAGACTTCGTTGACGAAGAGGCCCGCCGGCGACATGCGGGAAAAGTCCGCGCGGACCGGGTCGAACAGGAGGCCGGCGCCCATGGCGGTCAACGACTCCCGGAGCGGGACGATTGGCAGCGACAGGCGAAGGCGCGGGAAGGAGAGGCGCACTTCGGACGTCTCGAGATGGGAGCACTCCGTCAGCAACTCGCCGGTGATGGCTTGCTCGACCTTCGGAAGCCCGTCGATCGCATCGGGCAACAAGACAACCAACTGAAACATGCCGCCGGCGTAGCGCAGGGCGGCAATTTGCAAGCCGTCCTTCCGAGCGTAGCCCAAGCGATGCTGCTTGAACATGAGCGGCGCCTGCTTGGCGTGGGCGGGGTCGATGTAGAAACGCTCGATTTGCGTCAGCTCCTTCCTGAAGCGCTCTTCCCAAGGCTGGCCGAAATAGGCCGCATCCACCAGGACCATCCGGGTGGTCGAGCTCAGCGCGCGCTCGGGAATGATGTTGGCAATCTTTTTGGACGTCTGGTCGCTGACCCATTGATTGATCGTCCCGACCGCACTGGTCGTGTGCTTGACGAAATCCAGCGCGCCGGCTTCCGCTCCGTAACTGTTGCGGGTGAGCTCGAGCCAGGGCGCCTGCACTTTCATCGTCCGGTCGTAGAAGACACGGTTCGCGAGGCGGAGCTCACCCAGCGACGGCTTGATGACCAGCGACTTCCGGAGACTCTCAAACCCGTCGTGGAGCGCCTTTTCGTCGGCGGGCAGGAAGAGCGCTTTCGCCAGCGCGTCCCGCGTCCCTCCGCCCGCGCCGGCGTAGACCATCGCCATGTTCATCTCGATCGACAGGGGCGAGGTCAGCGCATTGCCGGGCGGCTGCAGCCGCTGATGCGCGGCCGCGAACGCGTTGATCGCCTTCGCCGCCACGAGGGCGCGCCCGGTGTCGGCGTCCGCCAGGAGCAGCTTGGGCAAGGCGCACAGACAAACCAGAGCCAGGGGGAACAATTTCATCGGCTCATCATACGGCGCGGGAGGCTCGTGTCAGCACGGCTTTCAGCGGCTGGAAAGAAACGCCAGCAGATCGCGCAGATCGCCGTCGGTCAGCGTCGCGGCCAGGCCCACGGGCATGGGCGAGGTCTGCAAATCGATGCGCTCGAGGATGTCGGATTTCTGGAAGCTCCGCTCGGCGCCGGTGAAGTCGCGGTAGACCTCGGTGTTGGAAGAGCGCAACAGGATGCCGACGAAATCCGTGCCGTTCCGGAGCTTGAGCAAGGTCGGGTAGAATTGCGGCGCCACGTCGCGGTTCGGCTCCAGGATCGAGCGCAAGAGGCTCGCCGGATCGCCCTGCTGCGCGATGAAGGTGAGATCGGGGCCAACCACGTTGCCTCGTCCGTTGTGCCGATGGCAGGTGGCGCAGAGGCCGATCCGCGAGTGGAAGAAGATGCGCCGCCCCGCTTCCGCGCTCGGCTCGCCGGGCGCCGCCGCGACACGCTTCAACCACGCGGCGGTGTCCTCGAACGCCGGGCGGCCTTGGTGGATCGCGGCCGCGTCGAGCGCCGCGGAAACCAGCGGCGCGGACTCCGGATGCTTGGTGGCAATCGCCTGCAACGCGGTCCGCGAGGCGTCGTCGAGCGCTCGGAAACGCAGCGCGCGCAAGGCCTCGTCGCGGATGGCGCGGAGCTCGTGGGCGGCGAGTTGGACGAGCAACGCTTGGTGCGCGGGATTGGTCGATCCGGCGAGACCGGCGATGGCATCGGCGCGCAATTCGGCGGCCTGCGTTTCGCCGGCGGCCAGCTCGGCGAGCAGCGCACGCGCATCGTCGGCGTTGCGCGCGGCGAGCGTGCGGACGACTTCCGCGCAGAGCACCGCATCGCCCGCGGCGAAGAGCTCGCGCAGCAGCGGCACGGTGATTTTCGCATGCGTCGCCGGCGCGAGGCGCAACGCATACGCCTTGAGGCGCGCGGGCGTGTCGGGATTGGTCACGCGCTCCACGAGCGTCTCGGGATCGGTCACGCCGGCCTCCGGTTTGCCGCGGAGCGTGTTCCAGGTGGCGAGCAGCGCTTCGAACTCGCGATAGTCGAGATCGGGCCGCGCGAGCATCCGCTCGACCTCCGGGCGGAAACTCGTGAGCACCGCGTCGGCGATCCAGCGCAGGCATTCGAAACGCACCTCGGGATCGCGATCCTCGAGCAGCGCGCGCACCCACTTCTCCTCGCGCAAATCGACGCGCCGCAGCGCCACCAGCGCCCAGAGGCGATCCTGCGCCGGCATGGCACGGAGCGCCTCGGGAGTCCACGCGCTGCTCTGCCGCGCGAGGGCCGTGAGCGCCGCGTCGGAGAGATACGGATCGCTCCCCCGCGCATGCTCCAGGAGTTGTGAAATACCGAGCTTGGATTGGCCTTCGCGCATCTCCTTCGCAAGGCGAGCCGGCTCGTTCAGCGAGTCGGGCGCGGGCTTGATCCAGCCCGCCTTCGTCTGGTCGATCTCCAGCCTCCACAACCGCCCGCGCCCGTGCACCGGATACGAGCTGAAAACCCAATCGGTGAGATAGAACGCGCCATCCGGGCCGGGTGCCAGGCCGACCGGGCGAAAGAATTCCCCGCCCCGCACGAGCTCGACGCGCAGCGCGGTGTAGCCGGCGCCCTTGCGCGTGAGCGGGAAGTAATCGACGCAATGGTTGCTCCACGAAGTCACCATCACGCCGCCACCCAGACCGGCCATCGCGCACGGGCCTTCGCCCGACGGATAGATCATGCCGAGCGTGCCGCGCAGCTCGCCATTCCACGCGACAAACGGATGCACCGCGTCTTCCCCATAGGCGCGCTGGAAGCCGTAGTCCGCGCCTTCCACAATGCTCAGCAGCCGGCACGGCGGCCGGCTGCCGGGGTCGTTGTCGGCGGCGAAGATCTCGCCATCCGCGCGCACGTGCAGCGCGAAGGGATTCCAGAAACCGCGCGCGATCCGGCGCAGTTTCGAGCCGTCGGCCTCGCAGCGAAACATGCCGCCTTCGCCGCGGCCGGTCTCCTTCACTCCGTCGCGCGAGGTGAGCGTCCACTCCTTGCCGAGATTCTGGCCCATCGCGAACACGAGGTCGCCGGCGGGGTGCCACGCGATGCCGCAGAAGCCGTTGTGCGGATAGTCCGCGAGCGTATCCAGCGTCGCGAGAACCTCCTCCACGTCGGCCACGCCGTCGCCGTCCGAGTCCCGCACGCGCAGGAGGCGATTGCGCTCCACGAGGTAGACCCAGCCGTCGCGCCCGAGCTTTAGCTGCATCGTCGCCTTCGTCTTGTTGTAATAGACGCGCCGGTTCTTCCCCTCGCGATCGAACACCAGGATCTCGTCGTACTCCGGCCCCTGATAGCCCGCCGGCCGAAAGTGCGTGTGGCACGCGATGAGCCAGATATTGCCCTTGGCATCGACATCGAGGCCGGTCGGCGTGACGAGATCCGGATGCTCCGCGAGGAGCGTGAGCTTCACGCCCGGTTGCCGGAGCTCGATCCGCGGCGGGATTTCGGCGGGAACCACCGGCAGCGCCGGCCCCGTGGGTGCCGCGTCCAGGCAGCGCGTCACGAGCCCGAGCAAAGCGAACAGACAAGCGAGGCGCATGTTGGAGTTATGATTTCCCGTGAACCATGTTTCAAGACCGGTACGTCATCCCCCTTCCTTTTCCTGTCACCCTCGTGTAATGCCAAAGAGCCGGCCCTTCCACGGGTCATCCCCTCGTTCCCTACCATGAGACTCCTTCCTCTTTCCGCCCTTCTTTTCACCCTGAGCCTCCTCCCCGTGCGCGCGGAAAACTGGGCGCAATGGCGCGGGCCGGCTTTCAACGGCACCTCGCCGGAGACCGGCCTGCCCGGCGACTGGAGCCTCGAAAAAGGGATCAAATGGAAGTGCCCCATGCCGGGGGTGAGCGGTGCCACGCCGGCCATCTGGGGCGACTCGATCTTCGTCTCCAGCGCCGACGCCGACAAGAATCTCTGCCTCCTCTGCGTCGATCGCAAGGACGGCAAGGTCCGCTGGGAAAAGAAGCTGGTCGAGGGCGGCAATATGGAAAAAGGCCGCGGCAATTCCGCCTCTCCCTCGCCGGTGACCGATGGCAAGGCCGTCTACATCATGTACGCGACGGGCGATCTCATCGCGCTCGACTTTAGCGGGAAAGAACTCTGGCGGCGCAATCTCGGGGCCGACTACGGGAAGCTCGCCTTCATGTGGCTCTACGGCTCGAGCCCGCTCCTCTTTGATGGCAAACTCTACGTCCAGGTGCTGCAACGCACGCCGGCGCCGAAGGATTATCCCGGCATCGCCGGCACTGAGGGCGACCGCGAGAGCTACCTGCTCGCGCTCGAGCCGGCGACGGGCAAGACGCTCTGGAAACACGTGCGCCCGACCGAGGCGAAGACGGAATCGAAGGAAAGCTACGCCACGCCCGTGCCGCACATCGGGCCGGACGGCAAGGCGCAACTCCTCCTCGTCGGCGGCGACTGCCTCACCGGCCATGATCCGAAAACCGGCGCCGAGCTCTGGCGCGGGTACGGGATCAATCGCAAGGGCGGCGAATTCATGCGCGTCGTCACTTCGCCCGTCAGCGCCGGCGACCTGGCGGTGGCGTGCGGACCGAAAAAAGAGGAGGCGGTCGCCTTTCGCACGGACTTGAAAGGCGATATCTCGTCGACCGGCCTCGCCTGGGTCTTCGACGAAAAGAAGACGCCCGACGTTTGCACGCCGGCCTATTACCAAGGCAAGCTCTTCGTCCTCGAAGGCGACTCCGGCACGCTCACCTGCCTCGACCCGAAGACCGGCGAGAAGAAGTGGCAGAACAGCCTCGGCGAACGCACGGTCATCCGCGCCTCGCCGACCGTCGCCGACGGCAAGGTCTACATCATCAACGAAAAAGGAACGGTCTTCATCTGCGGCACCGGCGACGAGTTCCAGTTGCTAAAGACGATCCCGATGGGCGATGCGGAAGGGACGCGCGCCTGCATTGCGATTTCGAACAAGCAGCTGTTTATTCGCACGACGCAGAATCTGTATTGCGTTGGGGAGTGACCGTGAGGAGTGAAATTTTGGGGTGCGGGTGCCCAACCGCGGCCCGGACTCATCCCCCACTTTTCGCCACCCGCCGTTTACAACCCCGAGATCTTGTACCGCTCCGTCAGGCTCGCGCAGCGCGGGCACCGCGGGAGCAGCGTGTCGGTGCGGTCCTCGAACTCGAACCCGCACATCCCGCAGCGCAGTACGTAACGGAACGCCGCGCGCTCGCGGCGCTGGCGGCGGAATTCGTTCAGCAGCCACAGGAAGAAGACCGGGCCCATCATCAGGCCCAGGTAGATGAGGACGAGCCAGGCGAGATCGACGCGGATCATTTTGGCGGAGTAGGATAGGCATCGTCGCCCCAGACGATGTCGGCGAAACCCCACTCGATGTCAGGTGCCGACTCGACCGGCCCGAGGCGCGCCTTCTCAAGCTGCGCGAGCGCGGCGGCGTCGGTCGCATGATCGCCGCTCGAGCGTTGAAGTAGGACGAAGCGCACCTCGCCCTCGGGGGTCACGCCGAGCATCACCGAGGCGTCTTCCAGCGGGCCGGCGACGGCGGTTTTCAAGACCGGCGGCGCGAGGAGCGCGCGCCGGGCGAGGCCGGCGGAGAGGAGGATCTTCGTGGGCGCCCGTTCGACTTTCGGAGCGGCCCCCGGGGCGGCCGGGAGGACGCTGCGCAGCAGGGTGGAAAGCGCGGGCGCCGGCGCGCGCTCCGGCGCTTCCTTCACCTCCGCCATGCTGCGCGGCGCGGTGCGCGGGGTCTGGTACGAAGGCCGGTACGGGATCTCGAACAGCCCCGCCGGCACCGGGTGCGAGGTCGCGGCGACGAGCGCGGGGTCCTCGCTTTCGACCCAGCGCATGATCGCCTGTTGCTCGGGGGTTTCGCCGGTCAACAGCGAGACCTGCGGCGTCTGCAGGGGGATGGAGACGTGCGACGGGTAGCCGACCTGGAACAGAAAAAACGTCGCCGCATGCGCCAGGAACGACAGCACGCCAAAGAGCAGGAGCGTCGCCGGGAAGCGCGGCTCGGGCGGCATCGGCGTCGCCGGCGGGGGCGCGCTCATCGCTGCTCGGGGGCGGTGGCGAGCACCACGGAGAAGCCGTGCCGCAGGCCGGTGTTCACGATCTGCAAGACGAGGTCGTACGGCGTGTTGCGGTCCGCCTTGATGATGAGCGAGCGTTGCTTGATCCCGCCCGCTTTGAGCCGCTCGTCGAGCTCCGCCAGGGTGACCCGCCGATCGCTATGGTAGATGGCCGGGACCGGCGCGGAGGTGACGCTGACGATCTGCGGATTCGTCTGCGGCCCGAGCGTGAACGACGAGATGGGGAGGGTGACGCCGATCCCCGGTTGCAGCACGAACCGCGAGCTCATGGCAAAGAGCATGAACACGAGGAACAACACGTTCACCAGCGGCAGCAGGTGGAAGAGCGCCGGGTGGATCGTGGTCTTGCGGGTCAGCTTCACCGGGAGGAGGGTGCAGGGCGGCCGCCCATCAGACAATCAGACAATCACACAATCGGGCCGGCCGAGGCTGCTACTCGCTCCCGCGCGTGAGGCGCTTGACCGAGACCGCGCCGAACTCGATGATCTCCGCCGGGCTTTCGCGGTTCTCGTTGATCAAATTCACGATCTCGATCCCCGCGCGCTCCATGTCGTGCATCAGCGCGTTGACCCGCGAGGAGAGATAAGCGTACGCGACGAAGCACGGGATGGCGACTACCAGGCCGGCGGCGGTCGTCAGCAGGCTTTGGTAGATGCCGCCGGAGATGTCGGTCGCGCTGGCGTAGCCGCTTTGCGACGAGATGTTCACGAAGGCCTCGATCAGGCCGACGATCGTCCCGAGGAAACCGATGAGCGGCGTCACCAAACCGATGGTCGCGAGGACGGCCAGCCGGCGTTCCAGGCGCGGCACCTCGAGCTGGCCCGTCTCCTGCACGATCTCCTTCAGCTCCACGCGCTCCGCCTCGTGCCGCAGGACGGCGGCGTGGATGACGCGCGTGACCGGCGAAGGCGTGGCGGCGCACTCCATCTGCGCCTCGGCCCAGCGCCGATGCTGGATCAGGTTGGTCAGGCCGCGCATGAATTCGCCGACGCGAATCGTAGCCCGGTAGAAATAGGCGGCGCGCTCAAAAAAGACCGCTCCCGCGACGACGCTGCACAGGAGGATGAGCCACATGAGCGGCCCTCCTTTTTGCATGTAATCGATCATGTCAGTGAGGTTTGTAGGCGTCCAGCGGAGGCATGGCAAGCGATCTCAGGCATTTTATTAATGTCGTGTAGCATCAGGCGCGCCAGCGGGTGGGGCGATCACATCCACCTCGACCACCGCACTCAGCCCAGCCCGCAGCCGCTCCTCGTACCCCCGCACCGATGCCTCATCGAACCGGACGCGCACGGGCAGGCGCTGCACCACTTTGGTGAAATTGCCGGTCGCGTTATCCGGCGGCAACATGGCGAAGGTCGAGCCGCTGGCGGGCGAGAAGCTCTCGACCCGGCCGGTAAACCGATGCCCCGGCAGTGAGTCGATGCCGATGTCCACCGGCTGTCCCACGCGCATCTTGGCGAGCTGCGTTTCCTTGAAATTCGCCTCGATCCAGATGTGCGGCTCGACGATGGCGATCAACGTCTGGCCCGGCTGCACGTAAGCGCCCTGCTCCACGCTCCGCCGGCTGGTCCGCCCGGCGACGGGCGCGGTCACCGTATTATAAGAGAGCTGGAGCTTCGCGTTTTCCAAGGCGACTCGCGAGTTCTCCAGCGCCGCCTCGGCCACCGTCAGCCCGCTCTCCATGCCGAGCGCCGCGGCTTGCGCGGAGGCGAGGCTGGCGCGCGCGGTATCGACCGCCGCCCGCGCCGAGTCGAGCTCCTGCGAGGAGACCACCTTCGTCCGCGCCAACTCCTGGGCGCGCTTGAAGTCGTTGCCCGCCTTCACCTCCTGGGCTTGCGCCATGTCGACCTTCGCCTTGTTTTCCACGATCTGCGCCTTGGTGAAGGCGATCACCGCTTCCGACTGCGCCAGCTGCGCTTCGGCTTGGCGCAACTTCGCCTCGTGGTCGCGCGGATCGAGCCGGAAGAGCACGTCCCCGGCCTTCACCTCGGTGTTCGGCTCGACGAGGACCTCGGCGATCGTCCCGGCGACATGCGCATTCACCAAGTGCACGTTGCTCGTGAGGAAGGCGTCGTCCGTCTCCGCATGGCTGAGATGATGGAGAAAGAGCCGCACGCCCCAGACGGCCAGCGCCGCGAGGACGCCGAGGCCGAGCAGCCGGCGCCAGGGGAGGCGACGCCGCGGGGCCGGCGGGGCATCCGCGCGAAAGGACGTTCGCGGCGGCAAGGTCGCCCGCTCTTCCTCCAGGGCGGCAACTTTATCGATGGTGGTTTCGCTCATAAGAAAATCGTTTGGTCAATGCACCTCCGCCGGCGCCGTCTTGCCGCCGCGGCCGAGGAGCAGGATCAGCGGCAGGGTGACGATGAAGGTGATGCCGACATAGGTGAAAAGGTCGTCGAAGGCGCGCAGCGCGGCTTGCCCGTTGACGATCATGTCGAGCGCCGCGACCGCGCGCTGCTGCGCCTCGTGCACACTGGCGCCGATGTTTTGAAAGTGCGCCATCAGCCCGTGGAAGCGCTCCATTGCGCTGTGGCTCAGCGGCGAAATGCGCTCGACCAGCACCGCCCGGTGCACGGCCTCGCGCCGCGCGAGCAGGGTGGTGAGAATCGCGATCCCGATGCTGCCGCCGAGCTGGCGCGTGAGATTGTAGAAGCCCGACGCCGCGGGGATGTCGCGCTTCGGCACGCTCCCGAGCGTCGCGATGCTCAACGGCACGAACATCGCCGCGCTGCCGAGCCCGCGAAACACGAGCGGCCAGAACAGGTCGCCGGCGCCGGTATCGGGATTGAGCGTGGCCAGGCTGAACATGACGCCGGCCGTGATGACGCTGCCGGCCGCGATCAGCACCAGCGGCCCGCATTTCCCGACGAGCTTGCCGGCGACGACCATCGCCACGCCGGAAGCGAGCGCGCTCGGGATCATGAGCTCGCCGGTCTGCTGCGCGGTGAAGTGGAGGTAATTCTGCGCGAAGATCGGGATGGCAAAGAGCGCGCCGTACAGGCCGGCGCCGAGCAGGATCGAGTAGGAGCTGCCCGCCGCCACCGACCGGTAGCGCAGCACGCGCAAGTCGACCGCCGGATGCGCCACCCGGCGTTCCCACCAGACGAAAGCCGCCAGCGCGGCCACGCAAATGCCGGCGGCGGTGCTGATGAAGCGGGAGGCAAACCAGTCCTCCTGCTGCCCTTCCTCGAGGATGACCTGGAGGCTCGCCAGTCCCGCGGTCATGAGGAAAATGCCGAGCCAGTCCACCGGCTTTCCCACCGCCGACGCGGCGCGGGGTTCGTCGCGTGGCATGAAGGTGACCGCGAGGAGGACGGCGACGATGCCGATGGGGATGTTGATGAAGAAAATCCAGCGCCAGTTCAGCGCGTCGGTCAGGTAGCCGCCGAGCGTCGGCCCGATCGCCGGCCCCATGATGACGGCGAGGCCGAAGGCCGCCTGCGCCGCGCCCTGCTCTTCCTTGGAAAAGGTCTGGAAGAGAATGGACTGCGCCTTGCCGAGCATGCTGCCGCCGCCCAGCCCTTGCAACACACGCGCGAAAATCAGCATCGGCAGACTGGTCGCCAAGCCGCACAACACGGAGGCCGCGACGAAGGCAACCAACGAAAAGATGAAGTAGGGCTTGCGGCCGAAACGATCGTCGAGCCAAGCCGTCAGCGGAATGATCACCACATTCGCCATGCTGTACCCGGTGATGACCCAGCCGATCTCCGAGAGCGTCGCGCCGAGATTCCCCTGCATGTGCGGCAACGCGACATTCACGATGCTGACATCGATCACTTCGAGAATGGCGCCGAGCGCCACGGTAATGGCGATCGCCCATTTGATCCACCCCTGGGCCGCCGCGCGTTGGGCGAGCGGCGAATCGAATTGCATCGCGGCGAGGCTCATGCGCGATGACGGCTCGGCGCCTCGATGCCGCGGACGAAGAGCTCGACGCACGTGCGGAGAAATTCCCCGGCCTCGTAGCCGAGCTCCTGCAAGCCGCCGGTGCGCCGCAGCATGTTGGAGAGCAGCATCCCGGTGAAACAATCCACCGCCTGCGTGACGGCCAGGTCGCGCCGCACCGCGCCCGAGCGTTGCCCGGCGGAGAGATACTCCGATAGCCGGTCGCGCAACGGGCGGGCCGCTTCGGAGATCACCTGCCGCGCCTCCGCCGGATGCTGGCGGCACTCGCCGATGAGCGCGCGGATGA
>DASYIS010000042.1:0-2215 GCA_035997375.1 Chthoniobacteraceae bacterium | reverse complement strand
TGCGGAGCCTCGGCACGCTGAAGGGGCAACTGAAGGCGCCGGGCTGGTTCGCCGACTGCACGCTCGCGTCAGATGGAAAGGGAGATTTCCAGCCCGCGAGCCCGGTGGAATGGGTGCGCACCACCGCGCCGCTCTATGTCTCCTGCACCACGACCGACTACGACAAGCTCGTGGCGACGTGGGTCCGCAGCCTGCCGTCGGAGCCCGGCACCGCGCCCCCGGAGCAGCCGGTCGAGATCAAACTCGCGCAGGACATGGAGCCGCCGCTCCTGCCCACGGGCATCTACAAGCTGACGCTGACGGGCGCCGACGGCTCGGCGCGCGTGAAGCCGTGGGTGCTCGCCGCCGACGCCACGGTCTCCAAGGACGGCTCGCCGGCGCTGCAGATTCCGCGCTCCATCGCCGGCGACTACTGGGGCTTCTGGAGCGTCGATATCCAGATCAAGGACGTCTACCCCGCCACCTTCCTGATCTTGCGCGCGCAGCCGAAAGCGGCGGGCATCGTGGTGGAGGAAGTGGAGATCCCGCGCGGGCCGCTCGATGTGCTGAAGGAGTTTCGCTGGAACGACAAGCGTCCGATGATCGGCGCGACCACGCTCGTCGAGGAGGTGCAGCTCGTCTCGCCGACCAAGCTGACGTTTCGCGCGCCGATCGAGGAGCTGGAGTGGAGCGTCGATTTCGAGGCGCGCGAAACCAACCCGCGCCTGGTCATCAATCTCGGCGCCCGCAAGTCGCCGCCGGAAGTCGAAGAGATGCGGAAGCGGCGGCTCGCGTACTTCAACAGCCAGGTGAAGCTGGTCCAGGAGAAGGCGCTCTGGAACATGTATCGCGACGAGGACGCGAACAACCTCAAGTCTGGCAACGCGCAAAAACTCGGGCGCCACAACCTGCTGAACACGGCCGCGCTGTACACCAAGCACTACGACAGCCGGTACAAGTTCCTGACCGACTGGAGCACGAGCTCGAAGGACAAGCCGACGATCGAGCTCTACCCCATCCAGACGATCCTCTACCCGAACAACCCCCATGACGCGAGCTGGGATGCGACGCCCACGCGTCCACCCCGCTAGCCTGAATCATACGCCGGATGATTTGCCTACGAATCACACGAATCACGCGAATCGGCACTGCGCGGGGGGTACGATACAGGGGGCGCGCTGCACCACGGTGGGTAGCACAGGCGTCCCGCCTGTTCGGCCCGGCGTCCCGCCGGGTCGTCGACGCGGCGCGTGGCAATCGCCCCACGCTGAATATTTGCGCCGCGAGGACCGCCGGGCGGAACGCCCGCCGGAACAGGCGGGACGCCTGTGCTACCCATCGTGGTGCAGCGCGTCCGTGGTTCGATTCGTGCCCCATTCGTGTGATTCGTAGGCAAACCTTCCGGTTGTTCGACTAATGTCGAAGCGCGGCTTTGTTGTGGCAGGCGGAGTTGTCCTCGTGATCCTGGGGCTCGAACGGGTGTGGTTCCAGCAGACTTCCGGCAGCCGGGAGAAAGCGCCGCGCGCCGCCGAGATCCAGGCGTCGCCGGTCTCCAAACCGCCGCCTTCCACCCTGCCGCCGGTTGCGCCGCTGCCGCCAATGCTGGTCGAGCCGAGGCTGGCGACCCTGAGTTTCCACATCCCTCCCGAGGGTACGGACTACGACTCCGCGGAGCTGGAATGGCTAAAGCCGCTGGAGGGGGAATCCGCGCCGGCGGCTCCCCCGGCCGGCTTTGCCATCCCGCTGACCGGAATCATGCCCTCCTGCCAGATGCTCTCCGGCTACTACCGGCTGACGTTCAAGAACATCGCCCTCAAGCGCGTGGGAGATTTCGTCGCCGCGGCGGCGCTGCCGGTGCGCGCGGACACGCCGGGCGTCTTCCCGGTCCCGGGCACGATGTCCCGTCGCTACGTCGGTTACGTCGGCGCGCGGCGCGGCCCCCCCGGCGAGGCGCCGGTGGCCGTCTTCTGCGCCGCTCAAGTCGATGTCCGGGGCGGGACCGGCGAGTTTCTGCTCTGCTTCGATGAGCCGAAAGTTCCACTGGACCTCGACTACGCCGGCCTGCATCCGCGACCGGACAACGCCTGGCCGATCACCAATGTCTTTCTCGAGGACGCCGCGCGGCTCTCCTTCGATTGCCCGCTCTCCCACGTCGATCACCGCGTGGTGATCGACCGCAGCGACGGCCTGACGACGATGCTCGCGCTGCCGGTCCCGCCGGAAGACGATCGGCAAT
>DASYIS010000041.1:0-11430 GCA_035997375.1 Chthoniobacteraceae bacterium | reverse complement strand
CGCTCCCCGGGCCGCGTGCTGCGCACGCCTTTGGCGCGGCGGTGCCGACTTGGAGTTCATTGCGTCTATTCATTGTCGAAGTAGGCGCCGGCTCATGCGACGCGGTGTTTCCGCACCTGCTCCTCATCGATCTCCAACCCGAGCCCCGGTGCATCGGGCATCGGCAGGAAGCCGTCCTTCATGCGCACGTGGCCTTTGGTCAGGCGCTCGCGGAGGCTGGTGTTTTCCTGCACCACGAACTCGGCGATGAGCGCGTTGGGCACGGCGTTGAGCCAGTGCAGCGCGGCGTGGACGTTGAGGTAGGTGCTGAAGCCGTGGTTGGCCACGCGCAGGCCGCGGTCGGCGGCGAGGCTCGCGATTTTCATTGCTTCGGTGAAGCCGCCGCAGCGCGTGAGGTCGACCTGCACAATGTCGACACGGCCGCGGTCCATCAGGTCAAGGAACGACTGGCGGCCGCTCTCCTGCTCGCCGGCGGCGATGTGGATCGGGCTGGCGGCGGTGAGCTTCGCGTAGCCTTCGTAGTCGTCGGGCGGGAGCGGTTCTTCGAGCCAGAAGATGTCGTAATCCGCGAACGCCTTGGCACGCTGGATGGCGGTGCGCGCGTCCCAGGCGAGGCCGGCGTCGATCATCACATCGCCGTCGTTGCCGAAGCCCTTGCGCGCCTGGCGCACCAGGTCGAGGTCGGTCTTTGCATCGGCGCCCATCGGAGCCCAGCCAAACTTCACGGCGGAAAATCCCTGGTCGCGGATGCGCCGCGCGAGCGCGCCGGTCTTCTTCGGCGTCGCGCCAAAGAGCGAGCTGGCGTAGCAACGCATCTTCTTCTGGAAGCCGCCGCCGAGCAGCTTCCAGATCGGCAGCCCGAGCGCTTTGCCTTTGATATCCCACAGCGCCAGATCGATCCCGCTCATCGCGTGCAGCCCGATGCCGCGCCGGCCAGAGTAGATGGTGCGCTGATACATCGTGTGCCAGAGCCGCTCGGTCTCGAACGGGTCCTCGCCGATGAGCAGATGCTTCAGCCCGGTGCTGATCGTGTGCGAGAACGGTCCCTCGATCACCGCCTTCACCGCGAGCGGCGCCGAGTCGACTTCGCCCCACCCGGTGATCCCGGCATCGGTCGTGATCTTGACGAGGAGCGCGTCCTGTCCGCTATCGCACTGCGCGCGGACGACACGCTGCGAGACGTAGATCGCTTCGACGTTGGTGATTTTCATGCTGGAGGGGACGCGACCATGCATGCGGAGGGACAATGAGACAATGAGACAATGAGACAATGAGACCATGAGACCATGAATGACGAATGACGAATGACGAATGACGAATGACGAATGACGAATGACGAAGGCGACCCCACGTTTCGTCATTCGTCATTCGTCATTCGTCATTCATGGTCTCTCCGAAAGCGCTTCGAGCAAATACCGCATCTCCGCATCCAGTTCGCGCTCGTCGTCGATCGTCTGCGCGACCTCGCTCCGCACGAGTTGGCGAAAGCGTTTGCGCAGCCGGTGAATGGCCACTTTCACCGCGCCTTCGCTCAGGCCGAGTTGCGCCGCAATCTCCGCTTGCGCCGGCGGCTCCGAGCTTGGGGAAAGCCACGGCTTGAGCTTTCGGAAACTCTCGGCCGAGCCGGCCGCCGAGTTCTCCAGCTCGAGCGCGGCGAGGGAGCGCTCGATGACGGCCAGCGCCCACTCGCGGTCGAACAACGCCTCCGGCGCCGCCGTGCGCAAGGCCTCCGGGACCGGGCCGTGCGCAGTCTCGTCACCCGTGGCCGGCGGCACGGTCTCCAGGCCCGCACCGCGCTTGAGCCGCGCCCCATGGGCGCGGCGGTTCGCGGCGAAGTGCTTCAACGCACCGAGCAGATACGAACGAAAGCGGCCGCGCGCGGGATCGCTGCCGTCGAGGCTCTTATGTTGCAGGACGTGCGCGAAAAACTCATGCGCCAACTCCCGCGCTTCGTCCGGGTCGTGCCCGGAGGCGCGCAGGAAGCGGAGCACCGGCGCGTAGTTCACCGCGCACAGCTCGCTGAGCGCCTGCTGCGCCTCGGGCGTGCTTCCGCGCGCGGCGACCACGCGGGTCCAGCGCGTGGTGAGGAAGCGATCAGCCGGCGAAGTCATGCCAGGTCGGCGGAATGCGATGACCAGTTACTCCTGGGCGCGCCGGTAGCGGTAGAGCGTTCCCACCGGAATCTCCTTGCCCGCGCTCACCACGACCAACTCGCGGAAATCCCTGGCCTGCGGGATCGTCGATGAGATCACGGGGCAGAGATAGAAGCCGGCCTCCTCCCGGTCATCTTGAAAGACGATCTTGAGGTTGACGCCGTCCATCACGACTTTCAAGGGCTTGAGGGCGAGCATCGTCTCTCCCCAATATTTCTTCGGCACATTCACCCGGTCCTGAGCCGGAGGTTGCGCGTGCAAGTGCTTATATACGGTTTGGTCAGCCTCCGTGACCAGGCTCGCGTACTGTTTGGCCGAGAGCTTCGGAACCTCCGCGCCGCCGGCGAGCGAAGTGATGAGGATAACCGGCAGTAGCGCGAAGATCTCGAGGAACTTTCGTCGCCTCAATTTCCCAGTCTGGAAAGAGGAGCGGGCAGCGTGGGCGTTATTCTGGAAGAGCCGTTTCATGGGGGTGTTTGGATCATACTTTTGAACGATGCTTGAAGATATATTATTCCGCTTTCTTGCGCGGCCCGAGCGCGGCGGCCACCTCACTGTTCGACAAAAATGGGCCGTAGTAGTGATGGGTAGACGCGCCCATGGCATCCCATTGGATATAGAACGACCCGGCGCCCGCCCGCGAAAGCACTTCGCCGAGCGGCACGAAGTCGAGCGGCGATTTCTCGGCGGGCAGGACGGGAATGGCCGTCACGTCGGCCCGCCGGCGGTAGCTGCTGCCCGAGGTTTCGTCGTGCTCGAAGAGTGCCGCCAGGAGCTCGGTCGTGACTGGCCCTTTGCTGAGCAGAGCTTCGATCCGGACGGCTTGTTCTTTGGTGACGACGTACTTTTCCGTGGGCGCGGCCGGCGGCGCACTCGCGTGCTCAAGGTCCTTCGGCGCCGGCACTTCGACCTCGAGTCCGTCTACGAAATCCGAGCGCACGAATTCGCCCGTCTTCGTGAAGGTGTAGCGGCGATGGCCGAGGTAGTATTTGGTCGGCCGATCGCCGAAGGAGACGTGGTACTTGTACCGAATCGTGACCCAACCCTGCGGCTCGACTGCCTCGGGCTCGCCCCACTCCAGGGAGCGATAGGTGTCGTGTGGATACTCGGTGGCCAGCCGCTTTTCGACCCACCCCTTCATCTGTGTCTGGCTCACGCCCACGGCGGGCCCGGCGATGGACAAGGCGACGCTCGGCGGCTTCGGGCCGGGCTCCAGCAGCTTGTACCGAATCTGCAAACCACGCGGGTGGTCACCGGCGCTGAGGATTTGCAACACGCCCAAGCCGCCGGAGCGCGTGGTAAAGGCGTAGGTCTGCGGCCCGGAGCCTTCGGCGCTCGCGCCATCCACCGTCGCGGCCTTGAGCTTCTCCACCAGCGCACCGGAGGTCATGGTCTCCCATTGCGCGGCCTCGAGGGCCATCGTGCCGAAGCCGGTCTCCTCGGCGGTGTACAGGCCGCGATGTCCCGCGACCATCCCGGCATAGAAGTCCTCCACCCGCTCCTCGTCTCCAAACGTGAAGATCATTCTCCCGGTATCGATGTCGAACCACGGCCACGGCGCCTCGTCGTTGGCAGGGATGAATTGCTCGAACGCCGGGCCGAAGACCGCGCCGGCGGTGGAATCTTCGGCGATCGCCTGCGCCACGCGCAGCCTCACTTCCGCCGTGCCCATCGCGTTCTGCGCCTTTCTCCATTCACCCTGCGAAACGCCGGAGGCTTTGTGCCGCGCGAGGACCGCTTCGAACTTGCTCCACTCCGCCGAGCCGCGCTGCAACTCGGCCTCCAGCGCCGCGATCTTGTCTTGAGCCGCTGCCTCGGACTTTAGCTTCTGAAGAGCGGCCTCGGATTTCGTCAACTGCACCTTCGGCAACATGGCGACGCGATAAGAGCCCGTCGGCGAAACCGCCGCGTCAAGGTCGGTCACCACCAGCTTATAGCGAATCTTCAAGCCGCGCGGCTGGTCGTTGACGCCCATGAGTTGCACCACGCCTTTGGCCCCATCGAGCGTTTGGAACCACCACGGGCGCGAGCCTTCGGCGATCGTCCAGGAGAGCTTTCTCTCGGAGACGATCTTCAGCTTCGCGTCGGCCTCCGCGGGCCGGACGGTTTCGAATTCCGCCGCCTCCTCCATGACGAAGACGCAGCGTTCCTTCTCTTCCGACGGGCTGCGCGACGGGGCCGTGAGCTTGGGGTATCCCGTCACGTCCAGCGCCGGCTGCCCGAAGGCGTGATTCGGAGATTCCACGACGAGCGCGTCGGCGCCGTTCTCCTGGAGCCAGCGTCCGTAGGCTTCATCTCCCGCCGACAGGATCTTTTGCCAGTCCGGCTGCAGGACGGTTCCTTTCTGGAAATCGATCGCACTGCGATCGAAGGGGAGCACGCGCTCGATCACGGGGCCAAAAAACACGCTGGCGGATGCGGAGTGGGATTCCGCCGGCGCACTGCTGCTAGCCAACATGGTGTTCAGCGGGATGTGTAACGCGGCTCCCGCGACTACCGCGAGGAGCAGCCATCCAACAACCACGACGGCGGTCCACACGCGAAGCCCCCGGCGCCCGCCCACCGCACGCGCCAAGAAGCAGAGACCGACATCCACCAAGGCCACGCAGAGAAGGAACACCAGCCCTCCCCCGCGGAGGGCTTTGCTAAGATTACCGACGAGCCGCGTCGGAAAAGGGAGCGCGATGCCAAAATCGCCGAAGATCTCCAGATAAGTGGGCACGATGAGAACGAGGGCGGCGCAGACCGCGGCCATGAACAACACATGCAGCAGAGCGGTCGGCCAGATCGTCGGCCGGGCATCTTCGCGGCGGGCGAGCGGCGGTGGCGCGGCCGCGCCGGATGGCTCCGGATTCACCTTGCGCCACACGGCGCGGATGATGAGCCAGTCCACGAGAAGGCAGACCAGCAGGGCAAACAGGGGAATGACGAATTCATACTCCGCCAGCCAGCGGCCAACCGGGTGCTCAACCTGCGGCGGGTTGGCGCGCCAAAAGTTTCCCACGGCGAGGAAAATCACCGCGTCCAGCGCGAGGAGCGGGAACAGCAGTCCCTCGATCAGCGCCAGGCCGAGCCCGCGCAGTTGACCCGCCGAGCGGCGGATTTGCGCGACCGCGAACCAGCCGAGAACCGGCGTGCCGATAAAGCCAAGTTGGCCGAAGGCGACGAGCAGCAAACCGGGCAGACCCACCCACCATCGCGCGTGGCCTTGGAGAGGAAGGGTGGCATTGTAGCTGGTCGCGAGCGAGTTGAGTCCGAGCCCAAGCGGCAAGACCAGCACCCACAGCGCGGCCCAGATTGCCGTGCGTGAGAAGCGGGACGAAGTGTGCGGCTCCGCCGGTGATGAAGCCGCGGGATCCGCCCCGCCCATGGTGCCCGCCATCGTCTCCACCTGCGTCCGCATCTCGCCGACACTCTGCTGCCGGCGACTGCGCTCCTTTTCCAGCGCCTGCTGCACGATGCCGTCGAGCCGCGGATCGGCGTCCGACTTTTGCGAGGGCGGCGCGAATTTGCCGACCGGCAACTCACCGGTGAGCAGCTCGTAAAAGACCACGCCGAGCGAGTAGATGTCCGCGCGATGGTCCACGTCGGCCGGCCGGTCGATCTGCTCCGGCGCCATGTAATTCGGCGTCCCCAGCGTGGCATCGCCCCACGTGAGCGCGCCGGCGGCTTCCGACACTCCGCAATCCGCATTCCGCATTCCGCAATTCCCTCCCCCCTCCGTTTGCGCGATGAGCTTGGCGATGCCGAAATCCACCAGCTTCACCCGCCCCTTCGCATCGAGCAGGATGTTCTCCGGCTTGATGTCGCGATGGAGCACGCCCTCCTCGTGGGCATACTGCAGCGCCTCGCAAATCTTCGGCACGATCGCAAGCGCCTGCGCCGGCGTGAACCGACTGGCCCGCATCGCCTGGCGCAGGTTCACGCCGTCGACCAGTTCCATCACCAGGTAGTAGAAATCCCCCGCCCGCCCCGAGTCGTGCACCGTGACGATATTGGGATGGTGCAGCCGCGCGAGCAACTGGCCCTCGCGCTCGAAACGCTCCGCGAACGCCGGGTCGCGCTCGGCCGGCGCCGCCGGGAGGAGCTTCAGTGCCACCTCGCGGTGCAGCTTCGGCTGGCGCGCGCGCCACACCGTCCCCATCCCGCCCGCACCGATGAGCTCGATGATCTCAAACTGCGGAAACGCCGCCACCACGTCCGCGAGCGCCGGCGGCTCGTGCCCCGCGCCGGCGCCCGGCGCTTTCGTCGGTTCCGCCGCCCCCGCCATCAGACAGCGCGGACACATCCCGCCGGCGGCTTCGGAAAGCGCGGTGCCGCAGGTGGGGCAGGTGGAGGATGGGGAAGTAGAGGACTCGCTCATACCCGTACCTGACACATCCGGGGGGCGAGGTTACACGGAGACAACATTATTCGCGCGATCCGCAAAGCGAGCCCTCTCTGCGTTCTCTGCGCTCTTTGTGGTTAAAAGAAGGGGAGGAACCGCAGAGATCACAAAGAGCGCAAAGAGCCAGGCAGTTGCGGCAGAGCCGCCTCATGTCTTCCGTGGTTCCTCGCCCGGGCCGCTACCGCCCCGGCTCGTCGCGAAAGCGAGAACCTTATCGTCACTTCGCCGCCGAGGTCGCCAAGATGGCCGGAGGCTGAGGAGCCCTGGCCCCTAGAATCCGACCGCCGTGATGCGCGAGGGACCGGATACGCAAATTGTCCGAGTGAGCGGCTCTCGGTAGCCTGGCGTATGGCGGAGCAACTCACGCCGCTACCGCGCCGCCTCATCCGCCTTCAAATCATTCAGCAGCCGCGCGAACGACGCCTCGAACCGGTCGTGCTCCTTCCAGTGCGAAAAGTCCGGGAGACGTGCGCGTGGGTGCTGATCGAGCCCTCCCGCAGCCCTTCAGTCGAGCTCCAGTTCAGTCTTCACCTTCTCCCACGCGGTCCCGGGCTGGCCGGCGTTGCGATCCACGGCAGCGCGCAACTCCATGAGATCTTCCATATCCTCGAGCCGCTCCCGCAGGCGGCGCACTTCCACCGCCAGCGATTCCAAAGTCGGTTGTTCGAGCGTGTCGTTACTCATAGGCTTCCTTTCGGTCTCTGACAGCGTAGATGCTGATCACGCCGCTTTCCAGCGTGAAGAGGACGCGAAAACTGCCGACGCGCAGGCGGTATTCCTGCGTTCGTGCCGCCAGTTTCTTCACATCTCCGGCGAGATCATCCTGCAGTGCATCCAGGCGGCGTCCGATATTGCGCCGGTGCTCCTTGGGCAAAGCTCGCCGCTGCCGGCGCGCTTCTTCTTTGATTTCCAACCGGTAGCGCACTGTCTGGCAAGCAGTGGCTCCTTAAGACAATCCAGTGGCCCCTGGGTGGAACCCAGTGGCCACTCCCTGACAGGGCGCGTCGCCGTCTTGCAGGAAGTGCCCACTGACTTGAAAACCGTGGCCCCTGATGACCAAGCAGTGCCCTCTGCCCGCAAGCCGGTAGCCACGTCCTGGAAAGCAGTGGCCACTCCCGGGCCGGCAGTGGGAGCGGTGCGCCCCGCAGTGGGCGCCGCAGGTTCGCCACGCCCTCCGCCGGCGATGCGCCCCAAGCATTCCCTGCCCAGCGCCGCAACCCCGCCGCCCGCGTGCCACCCCTCCTGCGCCGGAGCCATGCAGTTGAGCGCGCAGCGCGAACGGCCCGGGGAGCGCACGCGCCCCGCGTGCTGGATTCGGCGCCCTCCGAGGAGGCGGAGGGGAATAGCGGGGGATGGCGGGCGGGCGAGCCGCCGAAGCCCGTTGTGCGCGGCCCACCGTTTGGGTGAGTCTGCACGCGCCGCGTGTTGAACGCTGCCCGGCGAGGGCGCCGAGCAGAGCACGCGGGGCGCGTGCGCTCCCCGGGCCGTTCGCGCTGCGCGCTTGACTACATCGTTCCGCCTACGGCTCCGCCGCCAGCTCCCGGTCGATCCCCTCCGCCTCCGCGCGCAGCTTCGCCGCCTCCTCCGGCGGAGCGTGCTTGGCAAGGGAGCGGAGGTTGATGGCGAGAATTCCTATCGTGTCCCGCCAGGCTTGTGGCAACTGCGCGCGCGTGTGGACCTCCAGCGCCGCGCGGTCCGCCGCCACCGCCTCTCCGAGCAACCGCTGCCGCTCGATCCCTTCCGTACGCACACCTTGGTCTGCGAGCGCGATGGCGAGGTTGTTCTGCGTCATCGCCCAATCCTGCGGCAACTGCTCCCGCGTGCGGAGCTCCAGCGCGGCACGATAGGCCGTGACCGCCTCGCCCAGCAGGCGCAGGCCCTCCGTCCCGCGCGCGCGAGTCCCCTGTTGCCAGAGCACAAGGCCGAGGCCGACCTGCGTCATCGCCCAAGCCTGCGGCAACTGCGCCCGCGTACGGACCTCCAGCGCGGCGCGATTGGCCGCCACTGCCTCGCCCAGCAGGCGCAGGCTTTCTGCCCCTTCCGCGCGCGTCCCTTGGTGCCGGAGCGCAATGCCGAGGTTATGCTGCGTCATCGCCCAATCCTTCGGCAGTTGCTCTCGCGAGTAGACCTCCAGCGCGGCGCGATAGGCCGTGACCGCTTCCCCCAGCAGCCGCTCGCTCTCCGCGCCACTCGCCCGTGCCCCTTGGTCCTTGAGCGCAATGCCGAGATTCATCTGCGTCATCGCCCAAGCCTTCGGCAACTTCTTCCGCGTGTAGACCTCCAGCGCGGCGCGATAGGCCGTGACCGCCTCGCCCAGCAGGCGCCGGCTCTCCGCCCCCTCCGCGCGCCTCCCTTGGTCCGAGAGCGAATTGCCGAGGTTGTTCTGCGTCATCGCCCAAGCCTGCGGCAACTGCGCCCGCGTGCGGACCTCCAGCGCGGCGCGATAGGCCGTCACGGCCTCGCCGAGCAGGCACTGGCTCTCCGCCCCCTCCGCGCGCGTCCCCTGGTCCTGGAGTGCGACGGCAAGGTTGTTCTGCGTCTTCGCCCACTCCGCCGGCTCCGTTTCCCGTGGATGCAAGTGGAGGATGCCACGCAAGATTTGGACAGCTTCGCGCAGCATGCGGTTTCCCTCCGTCGGCTCGATGACGATGCCGCGTTCCCAGAGCAGCTTTGCCAACGCGTAGTGCGGCTCGCTCCAGGCGGGGTCCTCGGCGACGATCGCCCGATAGGCAGCCTCGGCCGACTCGAACTGCGCGCCTTTGACCTGGAGGGAGGCGGCCAGCATTTGCTCGCGGAGCAGCTCGCGCTTTTCCTGCACGGCTTGCGCGCCTGCGGCGATGGTGCGGTTGAGCTGCGCGAGTCTTTTCTCCCGTTCGCCGCTTTTGGAGGCGAGGAAGCGGAGGGCGTCTTCCGGGCCTTGCTCGGCGAGGATACGGGTGGCCACCGCGTAGTTGGCGCTGGCTTCCTGCTTTTCGAGGACCTGCGCGACGCCGTCGAGAAAGCGGTCGGCGTCGGCGATCTGCTGCTCGCGCGTCTTTTCCCACTCGGCGATCTTTTCCCAGTCGTGGACCGGGTCGAGCCGGGCGATCTCCTCGCCCGTGCGCCGCTGGATGTGGAGGGCCAGCTTGTGGCGGATCTCCTGGCGCTCGTCGATGAGGAGACGCTGGAGGGCGCTGTTCTCGGCGTTCGCACGGACCTGCCGAAGGTCGATCTCGCCCACGAGGCGCACGAAGTCCGCGTGGGTGGCGATCAACTCGCGCTTGTGCTGCCCGCCGAGGATGGCCTCGCGGTGCGCCAGCTGGAGGGTGCGGAGTTCCTCCGATTCCGGATCGTGAGGATCGTACGGGAAGCCGTCCACGCAGACGAAAAGATAGAGTGGTTTCCTCAACTCGCAGGCGATGTGGTATTCCCACTGCGTGAAGCTGCGGCGCGGGCCGCCGGCCGCCGGGGGTTCGGCGCCGTAGCGCTCGCCGACGATGTGGAGGACGGCGTCGCTCTCCTCGAGCTTGCGGCGGTCCATCTCCTGCAAGGTGGAGGCTTGCGGGCCGAAGTGTTCCTGCTCGATGGGGAAGTAGCCGAGGGTGAGCAGCGCATTCTTGGCCGCGGTACGGATCGTGCCGAGATCGGCGCTCGTCGCGGAGATGAAGACTTTCAAGACCTCGCCCATGTCGGGCGGATGCTGCCACGGTGCCGGCGCGGGCGCACGGGAAAAGGTGAGATGGCACGGGCCGTCGCGCCTGGCCTGCAAAACCTGTCAACCGGCTAATCTCGGCGTTAAAGGGGTCGAGATCGGCTGAGATCGGCTAAAGTCGGCTAAGCTCCCCCGGGGCCGAAAACCGTGTGGTAGGGGTTGACGCATGAAAACAGCACTCATCTCGGCCTCTTCCACCACCTCCTCACCCTGCCCGGTCCCTGCGGATTCCGCGTCTGCGCTTGCACCCGCGTCCGGCGGGCCGGGGCGGCCGAGCGGGTTGAATGCGCGGATGCTCGATTTGCTCTGCGCGGTCATCCGCGAGACGGGGCCTCGGATAGCGCGGCGGCGTCGCGGGCGGGGATGCATTCCTCCACGGTTTCGCGCTGGAAGCGGGATTGCCCGGGTGTGGCGATCCTGCTGCGGGCGGCGCGGGAGGACTTTCGCCAGGCGCAGCTCTCGGTGATTTTCGCAGAGGCGGCGGCGGGACATGCACGAAGCCAATAGTGTTCGGCAAAGTATTTGCTTCGTGGGCGAGGAGTCGTTGACGCAGGGAGGGGACATGATTGTAACCTGATTGTCGCTGGTTTTCGAGCGGGGGTCGTGATGAGATAGGCTGCGTGCGGACGCCGCGCCCTCCCAAGGCTCGCCTGCGCGAACAAGACCTTTCGCGCTGGAAGCTCATCGCCGATTTTCAGGCGCGGTTGGCGACGGCGGAGGACGGGGCGCCGCAAGGGACTTTTGCCGATCCGCGCCGCCGCCTGCACCGGCAGGATTACCTGAGTTTGCTGCTCTTTGGGCTCTTCAATGCCGTGGTGGATTCCATGCGCGGACTCTGTGCGGCCACCGCTTTGGGCCGCGTGCAAAGGGAGGTCTGCACGCAGCGCGTGAGCTTGGGCAGCTTCTCGGAAGCGCAGGCGGTCGTCGCCCCGGATCTTTGGGCGGCGATGCGAGCGCTGAGCGAAGCCAGCCGTCCCGGAGGGACGAAGGAAATTAGCCAACCTCTGAGGTGCACCGCGCAACAGGAAATTTGATTTTTTTACATGGCGGGGAGGAGGGCGAAGAGTGTGGGGTTGCGTTTTTCCAGCGCCGCCAGGTAGCGCGCCTCATCATAGGGCTGGCGGTCCTGCCAGCAGCGCCAGAGGATGCGCAGCCACTTGAAGGCGAGGCTGCGGATGATGGTGGAATGCGGTTTTTGC
>DASYIS010000040.1:0-9754 GCA_035997375.1 Chthoniobacteraceae bacterium | reverse complement strand
CGCCGGTTGGAGGAGATGTCATCCGTCGCATCGAACGAGTCATCGCCGGCGAAAGTGACGGCGCCCGGCTCCCCGTGCCAGTCGTACCCTCGTCGCGATTCCCACTCGCGAAGCTCGGCGATGGCGGGCGCGAGCCGGCCGATCTCCTGGCGCGTGATCGGCGCTTTGCGGGCGGCCAGGAGCTCGAAACGCCGCCTCAGGAACTCGATCAACCGCGCGTCCGGGGTCTCGCTCCGGTGGCCGAGTCCGCGATCATGCAGCCGCTGGAGTGTCCCCATCGATTCTCGCAGGTAGCGCTTCGCCTCGGGGGGCGCCCAGGGTCGCGCCGGCCGCGTCGCCAGCAAGGCACGCGTGTTTTCGTCCAACCGGATGACCTCGAGGCCGAGCCCGTAGTCGTATGGGGCATCGGAGGCACAGCCTGCCAGCAGCATGGCCAACCACCAGCCGCCCCAGCGAAGGAGCGGCCGGCGAGGAAAAACGGCGGCGAGCGCACGAGAAGACCCACTGGGGAAACGAGTCATGATCAAAGGGATGGGCGGATTTGCCGGTCGGTCGAGCATGACGCCACGGTCATTGGACTTTCAAGCATCGACCACCGGGCCGGCGGGATGGGTGACGGCGCGGCGGTGTCGCAAGATCGTTGCGCGGACGCCGCCGGGCCGCCATCGGTTCGTCATCCGGGGTGGTTAGGAGTTCGCCACGCCATGCGTCGGCTCATCGGTCGGCGCGCTGCGAACCACCGACCATCTTCATGCGCCTTCGCCGTTCCATTCTCGCCGCCACCCTCGCTTCGCTCTGCCTTTCGCCCGCCCTTCGGGCCACGCCCGAGCTCATCGCCATCGGCAGCTTCAGTCTCACGGCCGATCTCTCCGGGCTCACCGGGACGCTGGAAAACGGCGTCGCCGGCAACACCTTCGGCGGACTCGGCTCCGGGCTGACCTGGGCGGGCGGCAATACGTTCCTCGCGGTGCCCGACCGCGGTCCGAATGCCACGAGCTGGAACAGCAACCTGGACGACACGACCTCCTACATCGCCCGGTTCCAGACGCTGAACCTGAATCTCAGCGCCGTCCCGAGTGGCAACCTGACTTACACGCTCACGCCGACCCTGACCGCGACCACGCTGCTTTCCAGCCCGACCGCGCTCACCTACGCCGCCGCCAACGCGGCGAACAACAACATCGCCGGCGCGCCCGCGCAGAACACCGGGAGCCAGTATTATTTCACCGGGCGCTCGGACAACTTCGCCGCGGGCAGTTCCACCACCCCCTCGAACGGTCGGCTCGATCCCGAGGGCGTGCGCGTCTCGCCGGACGGGCGCAGCCTTTTCGTCTCCGACGAATACGGCCCGTACGTCTACCAGTTCGATCGCGCCACGGGCCTGCGCCTCCGGGCGTTCACGCTGCCGGGCAATCTCGCCGTGGCCAACCCGGCGCCGACCACCACGGGCGAGACCGCGGGGAACACGACCGGGCGCGTCGCGAACAAGGGGATGGAGGGGCTCGCGATCACGCCGGACGGCACGAAGCTCGTCGGCATCATGCAGGCGCCGCTGTTGCAGGACAGTGGCAGCAACATCCGCATCGTCACGATCGACATCCTGACCGGGGTCGTGAAGGAGTACGCTTACAAGCTGACGACGGGGACCGGGGTGAGTGAAATCGTGGCGCTCAACAGCCACGAATTCCTCGTCGACGAGCGTGACGGCAAGGGCCTCGGCGACGGCACGACGGCGGTCAACAAGCGGCTGTACAAGATCGACCTCGATCTCGTGACCGGCACGCACGAAGTCGACGCAAAGAGCGGCGACCTGAGCGCCGATGCCTTCGGCGGCAGCACGCCGACGCTGGTCAAGACGGAGTTCCTCAACCTCGTGAGCGCGTTCGGCGCCAAGGGGATCACGGCGCCCAATGTGCCATCGAAAATCGAGGGACTCGCCTTCGGCTCGGATGTCGTGATCGGCGGCGTGAACAACCACACGCTCTACGTCGGCAACGACAACGATTTCGTCCCCGGCACGGCGGGCCCGAGCAACGTCTATGTCTTCTCGTTCACCGATGCGGACCTGGGCGGGAGCACCTTTGTCAACCAGACCATCGCCGCCATCCCCGAGCCGGGAAGCCTCGCGCTGTGCGCGCTGGGCGCCGCCGGATTTCTGGGGTTCGTCCGCCGCCGGCGCCCGGCCCGCTCGACGCTCGCCCGCCGGTCCGGCGGCGCGCTGAGCCCCGCCCTCGCGGGCCTCGCCCTCGGCGCCGCGACCCTCGTTCCTGCCCGGGCCGGCGTCTTCATTTCGGAAGTCATGTCCTCGGAAGGGACGGGTCAGACGTACGCCGCGGACTGGTTCGAGGTGACGAACAGCGGCCCCGGCATCGTCACCCTGTCGGGCTGGAAGGTCGACGACGACTCCAACAACTTCTCCTTGGGCGTGGCGCTGAACGGGGTCGCGAGCATCGATCCAGGGCAGTCCGTCGTCTTTGTCGAAGGCACGTCCGCCACCGCGACGGCGTTCGTCAATTCGTGGTTTGGCGGCACCGCGCCCGTTGGCTTTTCCATCGGCAGCTACACCGGATCCGGCGTCGGCCTCGGCGCGAACGGCGACCAGGTGAATCTCTTCGACAACACCGGCCTCCGCGTGGCGAACGTCTCCTTTCTGGTCGCGAGCGCCGGGCGGAGTTGGGACAACGGCGCGGGCATCAACGGCTCGATCACCGCCTTCAGCTCGGCGGGCGTGAATGGCGCGTTTGCCGCGCCCGTGCCTTCCACGGAAATCGGTTCGCCGGGCGCCATCCCAGAGCCGACCACGATCGTCAGCGTGCTGGCGGGTGTCGGAATGCTGGTCGGCCTGCGCCGGCGGCGAGGTTAAGCCGTAACTATTGCATTTGGCGCAGCCCGCGCCACCGTGGCACGGGCATCCTGCCCGTGGGGCCGGCGGGCGTCTCGCCCGTCGAAACGGAGCCTCACGGTTTAGTGGCGCTCCAATCAGCGGGCAGGATGCCCGCTGGCCGGGCGGGACGCCCGCGCAACGGTGCCGTTCTGCCGGGATCTTGCATACTTATGGCTAAGCGCGGCCGACCGCGGAAGCGGGTCCGGTTTGCGGTGAGGCGGCGGTTGAGTTATTCCTGCGGGCGCGGGGATTGCTATCGCTGGTCTTTGCCCGCGCTCATGAAATCCGCGTTCGCCTTCCTCGTCTTCCTCGCCCTCGCCAGCCAAGGCCGGGCGCTGCAGATCGATCTCGATTTCTCGATCGACCAAGCGAATGGCGATTTCTTCGGCCAGCATTTGGTGGCGAAGACGGCGCTGCTGCAGGCGGCCAACGACATCGATCAACTCATCACCTCGAGCCTCGGCGCGGTGACGCAGAACCACTTCGTCGGTGCCAGCGGCGCCGCGACGGCCACCCTCGACATGTACGAGTCGATCACGAATCCGGCGACCAACACGTCGATGGACGTGAATCCGGTGTCGCTCGCCGCCAATCACGTCACCATTTATGTCGGGATGCAGAAGCTGACCGGCTCCACTCTCGGCGTGGGCGGCCCGGGCGGCGCCGGCTATCACCTGAGCTACGGCGGGGGCACGGCCGCGCAGCAGTCCGCCGCCTTCGTGAGTGCGCGTAATGCGGCGGCGACGGTTTACCAGCGGGGCGCGGGACCGGTCATCAGCCGGCTCACCGGCAACTTCGACCCCACGACGCCGATCAATCTCCCTTCCGGATCCCTGGTCGGCAGCCTCACGTTCGATGACGATACCAACAACGACAACGTGGTCGACGACTTCGCGCGGATGGACGCCTACTGGCACTTCGATTCCACCACGCTCCCGTTGCCGACGCAGAATGACTTTTACTCCGTCGCCCTGCACGAGATGCTGCACTCGCTTGGCTTCGGCCTTTCCGAGACGTGGAACCTGCAAGCCTCCGGCACGACGTGGAGCGGGACGCATGCGAAAGCGCTCAACGGCGGGAGCGGCCTCAATCTCGTCGCGTCCGGCCACATCAACCAGAACATCGTCAGCACGCGGCTCTCCGACGGCGCGGCGCAGGAGCCGGTGATGACGCCGGCGATCACCACGGGCGAGCGCAAGTACCTGACGGCGATGGACGCCGCGTTTCTCCAGGACCTCAACTACACCATCCCCGAACCCGCGTCCTGTGCGTTGCTGATCACGGGAGCGGGGCTCATGCTCGGTGTGCGCCGGCGGCGCGCGCGGAAGACTACCGCCGGCCCGGCTCGATGGACTTGATGAAGGGCTTCGGCCCGCCTTCGACGTAGCCGCTCTGCGCGACCTTGGCGCCGCTCGCGCTCAGCACGACGATGGTCGGAAACCCTTGGATCTTGTACTTCGCCTGCAGCTCGTCGTTCTGCTTCTTCGTCGCCTCGGGCAATTTCGTTCCGTGCGGGAAATCGACCTCGACGAGGACCAAGTGCTTGGCGGCGTAGTCCTTGAACTCCTGTTTGCTGAAGACTTCCGCATCGAGCTTCTTGCACCAGATGCACCAGTCGGAGCCGGTGAAATCGAGCAGGATCTTCTTGTTCTCTTTCTTCGCCTGCGCCTTGGCGGCTTCCAGATTGGCGGTCCAGCCTTCCTTCGCCGCGGAGGCGAACGAGGTGAGGGCGAACGCGACGAGCACCGTGAGGAGGGTCTTCATGGCAGCAACCAACTCTAATCCTCACGTTCGGGCAAGTAATCAGTAATCAGTGTGCAAGTAATCAGTGCGGCGCCATCGGAAGCGCGCGACTGTTTACTGCCCACTGCTTACTGATTACTTCCCCTCGCCGCCGCCGCGGTGCAAGCTCACTGCCGTATGTCCGCCGGCCACAGCATCCATTTCGACCTGGATGGCGCGTGGCCGCGCGACACGCTGCCGGCCGCCATCTATGCGGACGCCCGCGCGCTCGGGCCGCACGTGCGCTACAGCTCGACCCGCGAGGCGATGGCGGAATTCCAGGCCTTCGTCGCGCGGCATCCCGCGCATTTCACCCTGCTCGGCTCGGGCGACTTTCACCACCTCGCGAGCGCGCTGCTGCTGCGGCACGAGCAGCCGTTCACCCTCGTCTCGTTCGACAATCATCCCGACTGGGACATCCGCCCGCCGCGCTGGTGCTGCGGCACCTGGATGAACCGCGCGCTGGAGCGCCCGCAGTTGGAGCATGTCTCGATCTGGGGGTGCGGGAACTTCGAGCTGAACTGGCCGTCCTCGCTCTTCGCGAATCACCGCGCCTTGCGCGCCGGCCGCATGGAAGTCTGGCCGTGGGCCGAGCGGCTGCCGGCGCGCACGCGGCGCAAGTGGCGCACGATCACGCGCGAGGGGTGGCGCGACGATTTCGCGGCCTTCGCGGCGAAGATGACCGGCCGGCGGGTCTACATCACCGTCGATCTCGATTCGCTCTGCGAGGCGGAGGCGGCGACCAACTGGGAGAACGGGCTCTTCACCGCGGCCGATGTGGCGTGGGCGGTCCGCCTGCTGCGCCGCACCGCGACGCTCATCGGCGGCGACGTCTGCGGCGCATATTCGGAGCCGGTCTACGCGCGGTTCAAGCAGCGGATCGAGGCGCGGCTCGATCATCCGAAACGTCCGCCCTTCGATTTCGCCATCGCGCAGGAGGTCAACCTGGCGGCGCTGCGCACGATCTGGCCCGCGCTAGCTGGCGGAGACGAGCCAGACGCCGGCGGTGATGAGCCCGACGCCGATCCACGTCTGCAGCGTGGCGCGCTCCTTTAGAAAGAACCAAGCGGCCGCGACGAGCGCGATCCGGTTGATCGCATCGAAAGGGTAAAGATAGCTGAGCGGGAACTTCGCCTGCAGGCCGAGCCAGAGGAAGAACTCGACCGCCTTCAGTCCGATGCCGAGGCCCATGAGCCGCAGGAACAGCGCGCGCCCGGTGTCGTCGCGCGAGAGAGCGTGCTTGAAGAGGACCTGCCCCGCGATCGAGCAGCTTTCGGCGATGAGGACGAGCAGGAAATTGAACGGGTTCACAGCCGCTCCTCCACCGCGCCGACCTGCCGCGCCGTGATGACCACCCCCGCGCAGATCAGAAAAATGCCGAGCCAGCGCTGGCCGTTGATCGCTTCGTGCAACAGGATCCACGACGACAGCGGCACGATGACCTGAATCGCGCCGGCGAGATTGAACGCGATATTCAGCGGCACGCTGCGCAGCGCATGGAGCCAGCCGAACAGGCTCGCGATCATGCAGGCGATGCCGGCCCAGACCCACCACGAGCCGAGCCCCTGAAAGCCGAAGACCGCGCCCTTGGTGATCGACTCATCCGCGCCGTGCTTGTTCAAAAGCTGCGCCGCCGCGGAGAGCAGGATGCTCAGCGCGAGATGCAGGTACGGCGCTTTCCACCACGGCCCGCGCGCGACCGGCGCCACCGCCGCTGCTGGCTGCGAATCGGGCATGCGGCCGCGCTTAGCGCACCACGCCGAACTCGGCGCGGCGGTTCTTCGCGTAGGCGGAGTCGCTCGTGCCGCTGTCGGCCGGCATCTCCGCGCCGAAGCTCACGGTCTGCAGCTTGCCGCCGCTCGCGCCGTCGGACATCAGCGCCTGGCGGACCGCCAACGCGCGCTTCTCGCCGAGCCCGCGATTGTACTCCGGCGTGCCGCGCTCATCGGTGAAGCCGGCGATGATCACCGTCTTCCCCTCGCTCTTCACAAACTGGGCGATCTCGCGGATCTTGCCGCGGTCCTCGGCGCGAATCTGGAAGCTGTCGAACTCGAAGTAGACCGGGCTGAACCGATGCCGATCGACATTGGGGCTCATGAACGAAACGCCCTCCTGGCGATCCGGCAGCGCGGAGCCGTTGACGAAATCGCCATCGGCGCCACCTCCGCCCGCGCCCGCGCCTTTTTTGTGGACACAGGAGCTGAAGGTGAGCACGCAGAACGGGAGAAGAGCGACGAGGAAACGGGACATGGGGCGGATGCTAGACCGTGGCGCGCGCGGTGGAAATCGCAAAAAGCGGCGCGCTTGAATCTTAATCATACTCCTGCTCTTACTCGTAATCGAACGCCGCCTTGGCACCCGGCGAGGCACCACCGCACGCGCTACTCGAGAAACCGCTTTCGATTACGAGCAAGAGCAAGAGTAAGATTGAGAAGCTCCACCCCCTACCGCGACCAACTCGGCTCGGTCGCGCGTCCCAGCCCGCCGACCAGCGTCGTCCGCTGCCCGGTCTGCGCATCGAGCATGATCAGCGAACCGCCGCTCGCGAAAATGAGATGCCGCGAGTCCGCGCCCCAGACGGGGTCCTGGCCTTCGCCGACGATGCGGTTGCCGCCGCCGTCGAGGTTCATGATTGCGACCTGGAACGAGCCGCCCTCGCGCACGGTGTAGGCGACCTTCTTGCCATCGGGCGACCAGCTCGGCTCGGTGTTGTAGCCGTGCCCGGTCGAGAGGAGGCGCCCGCTGCCGCCGCCGGCGCTGATGCGGTAGAGCTTCGGGCTTCCGCCTTCGTCGCTCGAGTAGATGATCTCGCTCCCGTCCGGCGACCAGGTCGGCGAAGACTCGACGCCCGGCGTGTGCGTGAGGCGGTGCGCGCCGCCGCCGCTCGCGCTCGTGACGTAGAGCTCGGGGTTGCCGTCCTTCGACAGCGTGACTGCGAGGCGATGCCCGTCCGGCGAGTAGGTCGCGCCGGAGTTCGTGCCGGGATACTTGATGATGCGATTGCGCGCGCCGCTCGCGAGGTCGATCTCGTACACGTCCGCATACCCGCTCTGGTAGCCGGTGTAGACGAGGCTGCGCGCATCGGGGCTGATGCTCGGCGCGACAGAGATGCCGCCGTCGTGCGTGAGCTGGATGACGTTCGAGCCATCGACATCCGCCGTGTAGATTTCCTTCTTGCCGGACTTCGTCGCGACGAAAGCGATCTTCGTCGCGGCGATCCCATGCGCGCCGGCGACGAGGGTGGCGACGATATCATCGGAAAACTTGTGGACCTTGAGCCGGCCTCCGCCGTTGTAGGTGTTGGAGAGCACCGACTTCCCGCCGCGCTCCGTCACGCTGCCGGTGAGCGACGCGCCGCCCGCCGAGCCGCCGGCGACATACTGCGCGCGGTCCGCCGAGACGACGGTGAAATAGCCCGACATCGTGAGATCGCTCTGCAGCGTCTTCGCCGCCAGCGCGGCATCCGGGCCGTCGAATTTCCCAACGGCGACGGTGATCTTGTCCCCCTTGGTGATGGTGATGGTCGGCGTCTCCTCGGCGCAAATCCCGAGGGTGACAACAAGGCAGAGGCACGTGGCGAGAAGGAGCTTCATGTGGCGATGGCGACAGTAAGGGAAAAGCCGGCGCGACCGCCAGTCAGAACCGCGAGGCGCCGTCGCGGGGAGCCGGCTTCAGGTGAGGACCTCTAAGCCAGAAACCGCTCGATGAACTCTTCGGGAGTGATGGGCTGGGTCTTGTACCCGGCCGACCTGAGTGGCTCGAAGTGTCCGTCATTCGTGATGAGGTAATCGGCACCCGCAGCCAGCGCGCAATCGACGAACTTGTCATCGTCGGGATCGGCGTGAATCAATCGATAACCGAAGTGTGGAGCAATGAAGTGCACGGTCCCGAATCTGGCCGAGACCGCGTGGATGGTGGCCAGCAACTTCTCCCATCGCGATTGCGTGCTGAGCGCCACCACGGTTTCCTCATACTCCAGGAGAATCGCATTGCTCAGCGCCCACACCAACCGCCCCTGCAGCAATGCAACCAGCAGCGGACGATGGCGCCCGGTGGACCCGAACATCTGCAGCACGACGTTCGTGTCCGGGCCAACAATCATTTCCCGTACGGATGTCGTTCCCGATGCGCGCGAATGGCCGCCGCCACTTTATCCGGGTCCAGGCGGCCTGCGTTTCGTTCTTCATCGAACATCCCGTCCAGCGTGGCGAGCAAGCCCGCGATCTCGGGGTCGAGCGGATCATCGCCATTGGCCCACTCTCCCGGAAATCGGCGCTTCAACTCGTCCAAGGAGATCCAGTGCGCCGGATCCTTGTCATCCAAACGGGCGGTCACCAGGTCGCGGTGCTCTTGATCCGCGGCGTTGCGGAGCTTGGAAAGATGGATCGTGATCTCCTTGCGCTCGGCTTCGCTCAAGGAATTCAAGCTCGTCTTGATTTCTTCAACGCTCATCAAGGCGACCGTACCGGATTTCGCGGAGCTTCGCAAGCTCTCCGCCCAGGCCGCGCCTACACCGCCGGCAGGGTGATCCGGTGGCGCTGGTTCTGGTACTTCCCTTTGCGCGTCTGGTAGCTGGTCTGGCAGGGCGTGCCGCGGAAGAAGAGCATCTGCACGCTCCCTTCGTCGGCGTAGATGCGGCAATCGGCGGCGCTGCTGTTGGAGAACTCCAGCGTGAGGTGGCCTTTCCAGCCTGCCTCGGCGGGGGTGACGTTGGCGATGATGCCGCAGCGCGCGTAGGTGCTCTTGCCGACGCAGATGGCGGTGACGTCGACGGGCAAATGGAGTTGCTCGACCGCGACGCCGAGGCCGTACGAGCGCGCGGGCATGATGAAGAAACGGCCGCTCGCGTCCTCCTGGGGCGCGGCCTTTTCGAGGTTCTTGGGATTGAAGGCCTTCGGGTCGACGACGGTGCCGGGGATGTGGCGGAAGATGAGGAACTCCTTCGCCGAGAGCCGCAGATCGTAGCCGTAGCTCGAGAGCCCGAACGAGAGCGCCGGCGCGCCGTTCTCCAGCCGGCTGACGTGCGCCGGCTGGAAGGGGGAGATCATCCCCTGAGCGGCCAGGGCGGAGATTTCGAGGTCGCTGAGG
>DASYIS010000039.1:0-8091 GCA_035997375.1 Chthoniobacteraceae bacterium | reverse complement strand
CGCCGGCTCGCCCGCGACGGCGCGAAAGCCCTCGACCATGCCAAGCGGCCCGCCGAGCACGTCATGGCCCAGCGCGGCGTAGGTGTGATTCAGCCAGCCCGTGAGTCCGATGCCTCCCGGCACGTTGTCGAGCTCCGCAATCGTGAAGCCGTCGTCGGTGAGCACGAGGTCGGGCCGGATGATGCGCGGGATGTCGTTGCGGAACTCGCGCCGGCGCGAGAGTTCGATCAGCTCCGGCGGCTTGCCGCGATCGAGGTACTCGGCGATCCACGCCGGCTGCCGGCCGGTGATGCTGAGGTGGTAGAGCGTGTTGCACGCCTTGGCAAAGAGGTGCAGGCGATAGCCGAGTTTCCCCAGCTCCTCGCGCAGCGCATCGCCGAGCTGGAACGGCTCGGGCGAGAGCAGGAATTCCTTGTCGGCAAACAGTCCTTCCACGGGGAAAGCGGCCCGCAGCGTTTGCAGGATCGTGGCGTCGTCTTCGGCGGATCTCATGGCGCGTCGCTGGGGGGACGCTTTGGTGAACTTGGCGTCGATCGGGTTAAATCAGCTTCCGGAGCGCGTGGCGCACGAGGTCCTCGGACGTCACCTCTTTCCCGCCCGCCTCATCGTGCACGGCTTTCACCGCCTTGTGCGCGTCGACTTGTTTATAGCCGAGCGAGATGAGCGCGAGCACGGCGTCGTTGAGCTTCAGCTCCAGCGGTGTCGGGCCGTGCGCGTCGCTCGCGGCCTCCCACGCGGCGGCGACGCCGACCTTGTCCTTCAGCTCGACGATGATCCGCTCGGCGGTCTTCTTGCCCAAACCCTTGATGCGGGCCAGCGCCTTGGCGTCATTCGCAACGACCGCCGCCTTGAAGCTCCCGACGCTCATGCCGGAGAGGACATCGAGCGCCGTCTTCGGGCCGATGCCGGAGACGTGCGCGACGAGCAAACGGAAGAGGTCGCGCTCCGTCGAGGTCGCGAAGCCGTAGAGCAGATGCGCGTCTTCGCGCACGACGAGGTGCGTTAAGATCTTGATCGGCTGGCCGGCGGGCGGAAGCTTCTCGTAGCTCGAAAGCGGAATACTGAGATGATACCCCACCCCATGAACGGCGACCACGGCATACGTCGGCAACGCTTCGACGAGCGTGCCGTCCAAAAAGGTAATCATCGCGGGAAATGGACGCCGATTCGCGGCGGGTGGAAAGTCTTTTTCGTGTCAGCCCTCGCCGCCCTCAGCGCGCTCGCGCACGCGGAGCCTCCGGCGACCGAGAGCTGGCGGGTGTGGCTGGAGCCGCGCTTCATGCACCGGCCCGTGACGGCCGCGATCACCGGCGCGCAGAAGACGGAGCTGACCGCCGGCGCCTTCGCGGACGGGACGCTGGAGCCGCTGGCCAAGGGCGACCTCGAGAAGCTCGGCTCCACATGGGAGAAATTCGCCGAGCAAGCGCGCACGAACGCCGCGGCCGACCTCGCGCAGCTCAAGCCCGAGTACGTTCGCAACCGCAAGAAGATCCTCGAGTACGCCGTCCTGAAGTCCGCGAAACCCATCGTCGCGACCGCCGTCCTCGCGCCCGGTTTTCGGACGCTCTTCGCCGAGACCCTCGGGCCGGACATTCTCGTCGTGGTGCCGGGCAAGAACATCGCGTTCGTCTTCCCCAAGCTCGCCAGCACCTACAAGGAATACGCGCCGATGGTGCAGCAAGCCTACCGCGACTCGGACCACAAGGTGAGCATGGAGGTCTTCGAAATCACCGAGCGCGGGATGCAGGCGATCGGCGTCTATCCCGACCCGGGTCGGGATTGATGCGGCGGAGCCGCCTCCTGATGTGTCGATGTCATGAGTTGCCAGACTCGCGCACGAGTCTTGCCTCCCTGCCGGTCCCTGTCACAATCGCCATTCCTTCTCTCCATGAAATCCCTCGCTGCGCTGTTCCTCCTGGCCGTCCCGTTCACCTTTGCCCAGGCGCAGTCCACGCCGGCGCCGGCGCTTTCGGGCGAGTGGACGAAGCAACAATTGACGCCGCATTTCTGGGCCGAGGGCGCGTGCGCGGCGGACGTGAACAAGGACGGCAAGATCGACATTCTCTCGGGGCCGTTCTGGTACGAGGGGCCGGGCTTTGAGAAGCGGCACACCATCTATCCGCTCAAGCAGTCCTTCCAGGGCAAGGCGGCCGACGGCAGCGCGGTGGAGATTCCGGGCTTCGAAGGCGCGCTCGGCGAGAAGAATACGTACAGCGAAAACTTCATCTCGTTCGCTTACGACTTCAACGGCGACGGCTGGGTCGATTACCTCGTGATCGGGTTTCCAGGCAAGGAGACGTTTTGGTACGAGAACCCGAAAGGCGAGGATTACCCGTGGGTGAAGCACGTCGCGCTCGCGGTGACGGACAACGAGTCGCCGATGTTCGTGGACATCACCGGTGACAAGAAGCCGGAGCTGCTCTGCATGAGCGGCGGCTTCATCGGCTACGCGGAGCCGAATGCGAAAGCGCCGGACGAGCCGTGGACCTGGCACCCGATTTCCCCCAAAGGCGGGTACGGAAAGTTCACGCACGGCATCGGCTACGGCGACATCAATCGCGACGGGCGCGTCGACATTCTGGAGTCGCACGGCTGGTGGGAACAGCCGGCGTCGCTCGCCGGCGATCCCGTCTGGAACTTTCATGCAGCGCAGTTCGGCGAGGGCGGCTCGCAGATGTACGCGTACGATGTGAACGGCGACGGCAAGGCCGACGTCATCACCGCACTCCAGGCGCACGGCTACGGCCTGGCGTGGTTCGAGCAGACGAACGACGGCGGCGTGACGGGTTGGACGAAGCACCTGATCACCGGCACGCCGAAGGAGCCGGGCGAGACCGGCATCATCTTTTCGCAGCCGCACGCAGTCGATCTTGTGGACATGAATGGCGACGGGCTGAAGGACATCGTGACCGGCAAGCGTTTCTGGGCGCACGGCAATCACGGCGATCCCGAGCCCGACGCGGTGAAAGTCCTCTGGTGGTTCGAGCTGAAGCGCGAAGGCGGCAAGGCGACCTTCATCCCGCACTTGATCGACAACGATTCCGGCGTCGGCACGCAGGTCATGGCGACGGACATCAACGGCGACGGCAAGCCGGATGTGGTCGTCGGGAACAAGAAGGGCGTGTTCGTGCACTTGCGGAAGTAAGTGCGGGGCTGTTAACCCGGCGGCGACTCGCGAGAGCCGAAGGCCTTGTGCGCGCGCCGCTGGGAACGCCAATCTCCCGATTGGCGAGAATGCAACGCGGTTTCACCGCGGAGCAGTCCCACCTCCGAGCAAAGAATCGAGGCCGCGTGGGACAACTGGTTCGGCTTCCTCCGCGCGATGAGTAGGTTCATGGAAACGCCATTCACCAAAGGCGCTTCGGGGTGCGCGACTGCTCCGCGGTGGAACCGCGTTGCATTCTCGCCAATCGGGAGATTGGCGTTCCCAGGGGCGCGCACGACGATGTGCCAGGGTGATTCGACGCGCCTCAGTCGCGAGGGAGGCGCGCTCCCGCTCCGCGGCGCCGGCACCGCTCCAGCACCGCTTCGTACTCAGCGGCGATTTTCGGCAAATCGAAATCGGCCGCTTTGTCCCAACTCGCCTGCCGAAAGGCGAGCAGCTTGCCGCCGTCGGTGAGCATGGTCCGCAGGATGTTCGCGTACGCGGCGACGTGGCCGACCGGCGCCGTCAGGCCGTTCGCGCCGGGTGCGAGCACGTCGCGCAAGCCGGGGATGTCCGTCCCCGCGAGCGCGAGGCCGTGGCGCAGCGCTTCCACCGCGGCGACGGGCATTCCTTCCGACGAGGAGGGCATGCAAAGCACGTCGGCAGTGTTCAAGAGGTCCGCCACCTCGGCGGCGTTGCGCCAGCCGGCGAGCTTCACCTTTTCGGCCATCCAGTATTGCGCGATCCGCTGTCGGAGGGCGCCCATGTCGGGGCCGTCGCCGATCACCGTCAGGCGCCAGGGAAGGCCGGGAATGCGGGCCAGTGCGTCGAGCAAGAGCGGCGCGTTCTTTTGCGCGTTGAGCCGGCCGAGAAAGACCAAGTGCCGCGGACCGGCGCGCAATTCCGCCGGCCGCGGCGGACGGTGCGTGAGGTCCACGCCGTTGAGGATGCGCTGCACGGGGCGCTCGTAAGCGCGCTCCGCCAACTTGCGTACGAAGTCGCTCACGGCGGTCGCGCCGGCGGCGTGTTTCCAGACCTGTCGCGCCACGCCGCCGGCGTAGCGGAACAGCCGGTCGGTCTGCTCCGGCACGCCGCCCGGCACGTCGCCGAGGTGCGCGGTCAGCACGTACGGGATGCGCGTGAGCCGATGCACCGCCAGCGCGAGCACGCCCGTTGGCATCGCGAAATGCGCATGGATGACATCGGGCCCCCAGCGCGTGCATTGGCGCAGCACGGGCAACAGGCTGGTGGCAAGGTACACGCCCATCTCCGGCACGCGGCAGGTGTCGGGCGACTGCCGCCCGCTCGCGGTGCGGAAGACCTGCACGCCGTTGATCGTCTCCTGTTCGCTGAACAACCCAAGCGCCGCCGTCTGCACGCGCACTTCGTGTCCGCGCAACACCAATTGCTCGGCCACGCTCTTCGCGACCCGGCCGCCGCCGCCGCCGATCGGCGGGTATTCGTAGCAAAGGACGAGAATTCTCATTCAGGGGGAGGATTTCGCGCTCCATTTTTCCAGCAGCCAGTAGCACCAGAGGAAGAGCCGCTCGTCGACTTGGCCGGCGAGATGCTCGCGCAGCTTGCGCTCGGCGAAGGCGTGGTGGAGGCCGGCGACGGGACCGAACCGGAACTTCCCCTCGCGAAACCAGCGGCCGATCGGCATGCCGAAGCCCTTCTTCGGGCGATGGACGATCTCGCTCGGCAGCAGCGGCTCGAGCGCGCGCTTGAGGATCCATTTCGTCTGCCCGTCGCGCAGCTTGAGCTGCCAGGGAATGCGCCGCGCGAGGTTCACCACCTCGAGGTCGAGGAAGGGCGAGCGCGCTTCCAGCGAGCACATCATCGAGGCGCGGTCGACCTTTGCGAGGATGCCGTCCTGCAGGTAAAGCTGCGTCCAGAATTGCAGCGCTCGGTCGACGATGTTCGGTTGGCGACAGCGGTCCCAAGCCTCGATCGCCTCGGAGTAGACCTCCTCCTGGTCGATCGGCCCGCCAAACAAATCGCCGAGTTGGCGGGGCTCCAGCGCGCCCATCCAGACCGCGTTCCAAAGCGGTGGCGGATAGCTCAGGCCGGCGAGCGTCCGCTTGATTTTGAAGTCGAGCGAGAGGTTGGCGTGCGACACCGGCAGTCGGGCCGCGAGGTGCCGGATGCCCGCATGAACAGGGCGCGGCACGAGTTTCTGGTACAGCTCCGCCTTTTGCAGCGCGCGGAATGGATCGTAACCCGCGAAGAGCTCGTCGCCGCCATCGCCGCCGAGCGCGACGATCACGTGCTGCCGCGTGAAGCGCGAGAGCAGATAAGTCGGCAGCAGCGAGCCGTCGCCGAGCGGCTCGTCGAGCTTCGCCACGATCTCCGGCAGGAGCGCGATCGATTTATCGAGGTCGAGCGTCTCGTGGTGGTGGCGCGTTCCGAGTTCCTCCGCCATGCGCTTCGCCCAGTGCGACTCGTCGAAGCTCGGGTCATCGAAGCCGATGGAAAACGTGTTCAGCCGGCCCGCCTCGACATGGCGCGCGGCGAGCGCGGCGACGGCGGAGGAATCGATGCCGCCGCTCAGAAACACGCCGAGCGGCACGTCGGACATCAGCCGGCGCTGCACCGCGCGCTCGAGCGTGTTGCGCAATTCTTCGCACAGTTGGGGAATCGCCCCTTCGTCCCAGCGTTCGCGCACCCGGTGCGCGCTGTCGACGACGATCATCGCCTGGTCGCTCGGCGGCGGACTCCCGGCACGGCCGGCGAGCCGGCCGTCCGGCTCCAGCACGAATTCCCAGTAACGCGTGATCCGCAACTCATTCGCCGCGAGGTCGTAGGTGAACGAATGGCCGCCTGGCAGCTTGCAGACGCGCTCGTAGATGGAGCGCGGCGCGGGGATGTAGCAGTAGGCGAAGTATTTGCGCAGCGAGAGCGCGGAGATGTTCCGCGGCGCGGCGGGATGCGCGAGCAGGCCCGGCAATTCGCTCGCGAACCCGAAGGTGCCGCCCTCGTGGAAGTAATAGAACGGCTTCTTGCCGAAGCGGTCGCGCGAGCCGAAGAGCCGCCCCGCCGCGCGGTCGTAGAGCACGAAGGCCCACATCCCGTTCAGCCGCGAGACGAATTCCGGCCCCCACGTGCGATACGCGTGCAGCAGCACCTCGGTGTCCGAGTGATCCGTCTGGAAGACGCAGCCCGCCTCTTTCAGCTCCGCGCGCAGCTCCTGGTGGTTGTAAATTTCTCCGTTGAACGTCACGCCGAGCGCGCCGTCCGCGGTCCACATCGGCTGCGCGCCGCCGGCGAGATCGACGATGGAGAGGCGGCGGTGGCCGAGGAACACACCGCGGTCCGGCTCCGTCCAGCGGCCGCTCGCGTCGGGCCCGCGGTGCGCGAGCGCATCGGTCATCCGCTGGAGCGTCGCGGCGTCTCCGCGGCCGACGAAGCCGGCTATCCCGCACATGGTGCAGATGGCCTCGGGTAGGGCGGGCGTCCCGCCCGCCGCGGAGGGCGTCTTCGCCCGACGCGAATAGCAGCCTCCGCGCGCTCCATCGATGACAGCGAGAAGCGAGGCGGGCAAGATGCCCGCCGGGGCGGGCGGGACGCCCACCCTACCCGGGGCCGGGCGGCGCTTCGCGCCGCATTTCTGCCTCGCTCAGAGCTCATCGGTCGCGCATCGGCAGCAGCACGGTGATGGGCGCGGTCGGCTGCGCGTGCTGCGGCGCGGGGACGGCCTTGGGTTCGATGTTGCGGGTCGCGCGGATGCGGTAAACCGACTTCCCCTGCGACTCGTAGAAGGTTCGCATCAGCATTTCGGCGAGGAGCCCCATGAGCACGCACATCACGCCCATGACGGCGGTCAGCGCGCAGAGCAGGAGCAGCGGATTTTGGATGAACGGCTCGCCGTTTTCGAAACGCCGCCACAACGCGGAGAGGCCGCTGACCGCGCTGATCGTCCAGGCGCAGAGCCCGACGCCGCCGAACAGGTACATCGGCTTTTGCTGAAAGCGGTCCAGGAATTTGACTACGATCAGGTCGGCCAAAACCTTGAGCACGCGCTCCAGGCCGTACTTGCTCTTGCCCGACGTGCGCGCGTAATGCCGCACCTCCACCTCGGCGATCCGCGCGCCGTGCCAGCTCACGTAGATCGGCAGGAAGCGATGCATCTCGCCGTAGAGCCGCAGCCCTTCCACCACCTCGCGGCGATAGGCCTTGAGCGAGCAGCCGAAATCGTGCAGCCGCACGCCGGAGACAAAGGAGATCAGGCGGTTCGCCATGATGCTCGGGAGGTTGCGCTTCAACGAGTTGTCCTTGCGATCCTTGCGCCAGCCCGAGCAAACGTCGAAGCCCTCGTCGAGCTTCGCCAGCATCTTTGGAATGTCGGCGGGGTCGTTCTGCTGGTCGCCGTCGATCGGGATGATGACGTCGCCCTTCGCGAAATCGAAGCCGGCCATCATCGCCGCGGTCTGGCCGAAGTTGCGGCGAAAGTGGATGACGCGAAAGCGCGGCTCGGCGGCGGCGAGCTCGTCGAGGATCTCGTCGGAGCCATCGGTCGAGCCGTCGTTGACCAGGATCAATTCCCAAGGGCGACCGACCGCGTCGAGCGTCTCACGAATTCGCTCGCAGAGCGTCGGGAGATTGCCGGCTTCATCACAAATCGGAACGGTGACCGAAATCATCGGGGCGGTTACCTTGGGTGCGCGGGCGCGGTGTGTCCACTCAAAGTCGCGGCAGCTACTCAAACTCAAACTCATAACACCCAAGTCTGAATTACGCTCGGCGCGTGCATGAAATCATCCTCTTCATCCCCATCGGTCTCTTTTCATTCCTCCTGGCTGAGTAAAGAGAGATGTGGGCCGGGGATGAAGATGATGATGAAAATGAAGAGGATAAGAGGTTCAACCTGCCCTTGGCCTTTCAACCCCCTCCAACCGCCGGCTTCACCACCACGTCAAACGTCCCCGTCCGAATCCGCCCGCCGATCC
>DASYIS010000038.1:0-7396 GCA_035997375.1 Chthoniobacteraceae bacterium | reverse complement strand
GGCCGGCTTCACAGATACCTCAAACGTCCCCGTCCGAATCCGCCCGCCGATCCGCACCTGCACCCAGAGCCGGTAGTTCCCTTCGCGCGGGAAGGCGTACGGGAAGGTGACTTCGCGCGCGGCCGGCGGCGGAGTCATCGGAGTCGTCGTCGGCTTGGCGCCGGAGAAGAGCTCCTGCGCGCCCATGGAGATGGTGCCGGCGGGATGCAGATGCGTGAAGACGGTGCCATCGGCTCGCCGCAGCACGGCGTGGCCGGCCATGCCGATGTAGGGTTGCAAGGGAACCTGGCGGCCCGCGGCGTCGACGACGGTGAAGCGCAGGGAGGTTTCGCGATCGACCGTCAGCGCGCCGGCGTTTGCGAAGACCATGCGCCCGCCGTCCGGGAGCGCGGCCGTTTGCGTGAAGTCGCCGGCGGGCGCGACCGCGGGGGCACCGAGGTGCCACGAGTCGTCGACATCGAGCGCGTAGGGCTGCGCCGCATTGCCGAGCGCAGCGGACGGTGCGCGGCACCAGAGCTCGTTCACGATCGCGGCGTCGGCTTGCGGGGGAAGCTCGGGGCCGCTCGGTGCGGGGACGGCAAGTTGCGAGATCAGCGTGCGGCTCAGTCCGCTCGCCAGCGTAATCTCCGCGTACAGCCGATAGTCGCCCGCGGGGAGCGGCGGGAGGACGTTCTCGAACGTGCGCGCATCGCGCCGCACGGGATGCAGGTGGGCAAACGCCGCCTGGTCCGCCTCGCGCACGAGAAAGAGGTGCATGAGTTTGCCGTGATCGGCGACCAGCGTTTCCCAGCCGGGATCGGCAGCGTCGGGAAGAGGGGTGACGTCGAGCAGGCGCAGCGCGCCGTCGGTCCGGATGGCGGCCGCGACCGGCAGCGGTCGGTCGAGCGCGTTTTCGCGGAAGTCGCGGTCCATCGCGCGCCAGCGCCAGCCGCCGGCGAAGAGCGCGCCGGCGAGGAGGACGGCGGTGACGAGCGTCGGACGCCAGGCGTGTTGTGAGGCGGACCACGCGATCCCGAGTGCTCCCAGCACGAGCACGACTCCGAGGACGGTGAGAGTCGCCGCGAGCCCCACGGGCATGTTGGGATTCCGGTAAGCGGCGGAGTTTAGCGGAACCGCGACGCTGCCGGCGCCGGCTGCGCCGTCGACGTGGATCTGGATGCTGTAAGCGCCCTTTCGCAGCAGCCAGAGCGACGTGTGATAGAGACCGTCCGCCTCCGCGACCCGCTCCGCCTCGACCGCCGGCGGGGCCATGTCTTCGCCCGCGGCGAAGAAAATGCCGCGCACGGTGACGCGCGAGATTTCGCCTTCCGCGTGGACATCGATCTGCGCCGGCCCCGGGAGCGAGGCGGGCGGGCGGATCGTGACGAGCACCGGATGCGGACCGGCCTTGCCCTCGAAGAAGACGTTGGGACTGCCGACGTGGGCTCGGGCGGCGGGCGGGAGCAGGAGCAGGAGCAGGAGCAAGAGCAGGAGCAGGACACTTGAGCGCGAAGCGCGAATGGCCCGGGGAGCGCACGCGCCCTCGCGCGCTGGATTCGGCGCCCTCGCCGAATCCCGTGTGCGCGGCACACCGGTTGGGGAGTTTTCATGCCAAGTGTGTTGAACACTGCCCGGCGAGGGCGCCGGGCAGTACACGCGGGGCGCGTGTGCTCCCCGGGCCGTTCGCGCTGCGCGCTTTTCTGAAACTCGCCAATCGGGAGATTGGCGTGCCCATGGGCATTCCCAGGGCGTCATCGGCGCACTCCTTTCATCCATGCGCCGAGGCGCAGGCCGAGGAAGGTCGAGGCGATCGCCAGGAGCACGGCGACGAGCGCGCGATCGAGCCGGAGCGCTTCATTCGCGGAATGCCAGAAGGAGGTCTCCGCGGCGGGGGTGATTTGCAGGAAGAACGGCCAGTGGCGGCCGCCGCCGGCGAAGAACCAATTGTCCGTCGCGGGCGACAGGAGGAAGGAGGCGAAGAGCCATTGCGCGGCGAGGAAGCTGAGGGCGAAAGCGCCGCCGGCTTCGAGCGCATCGCCCCAACCGGCGCGCGGCGCGGCGCTCCGCTTCGCATGCGCGAGCAGGCAGTCCATGGCCGCGGCCGGCACGAGCAGGAGCAGGGGAAACGGCGGCGGCAGCAGGTGATCGCGCGGATGCAGGATGGGCGCGACGAGCGGCCGGCCGGGAATGAGCGGCAGCAGCCAGACGGCCGCGCCCCACAGCAGTGTGTAGACCAGAGCGGCCCGCGTGGCGGCCCAACGGCCCGGCGCGGCGGCGGCGACGGCGGCGAGCACGAACGGATAAGTCCCGCAGGCGATCTGGTAGAATGCGGCGGAGTGCTGGCGGTTCGCGAAATTGGAGGCGAGCGTGACGACGCCGATCATCGACAACAGCGCGCCGGCGGTCGCGACGAAGGCGCGCCCTTCGCATGCCAACCAACCGCCGGCGATCACCGCGAAGAAGGCGGTCGCCTTCAAGAGCTGCGGCGGGTGCCAGATGCCCGCGGCCAGCCCGTACGCCGTCAGCCACCAGCGGTCGAGGAGCATCGCCGCGAGGAACGCAACCGCGCCCCAGAGCACGATCCTCGCGCCGAGCGGTGCGCCAATGCGCCGCACGAGCAGGAGGCACGCGATGAGCGCCGCGACCGCCACCGCCAGGTAGCCGGTGAGATGCGGGGCGGCCCAGACGTTGTCGATGCCGACGGTCGCCTCCCACGAGAAATCCCAGAGCAGGCTGAGCGGAATGGCGGCGGCGGTCGTGCAAAGGCCCCATCGAGTGAGGTGGGAGAGATGGGACATCGGTCGCCGCGCAAAGTCTGACCAGGGCTTCATCAGCTACCGCAAGCTGAGTTCGTGGAGCTCGCTCACCAACTCGTCGGTGGTCCAGTTGTTGCCCGAGAAAATCTTCTTCACGCGCCCCCCGGGGTCGATCACCACAGTCCGCAGATTGTGCTCCGGCAGGCCGGGTCCGGCGGAGACGACGAGCCCGACCGCGGCACCGAGCGCTCGGATGTCCTGGCGTTGGCCGGTCGCAAAAATCCAACCCTCGTGTCTCTCTCCGTACCGCGCGGCGTACTCCGCCAGCCGCTCGGATGTGTCGTACTCCGGATCGATGGTGACCGAAACGAAGCGCCAGTCTTTCTCCTTCAACTGGACCCCGGCGATGAATCTTGCCTCGGCAAAGCGCTCGTTCATCCGCGGACAGAAATCGGGGAACGGGCAGCGGGTGAAGATGAAGGTGATCGCCAGCGGTCGGCCGGCGTAATCGCTGAGATGGAACCGCCGGCCCGTCTCGTCGATCAACTCGCAGTCCGGCAGTCTGTCGGGCAGCGCGGCGGGAGCGGCGGCGGTCTCCGGCGCGGAGGGGACGTTGGGGCGCTCGTCGAGTTTGCGGAGCCGGTCGATCCAGCCCCGCTTGTCGGTGACGGAGAGGCGGAACCCCAGCGCGTCGCCGGGATGAAACTCCGCGAGTGCGGCCGGTTCGGCGACATCGAATTCCATCGTCATCGCCTCCATGTAACCGGGGATCGCCTCATGCGAGATGCGCGCGCGGCGTTGGCCGGGCGGGGCTTCGCGCAGGATGCCGCGGACTTCGTAAGTCAGGATCGCGTCGCCGGATGGGGCGGGGATAGGCCGCGCGCGGTTGCAGCCGGGCATCGCCGTCACAAGCACCGCGCCCAGGAGGAGGCCGGCGAGGCGCGAGGAGAGGACGGGACGAAGCATCGAAAGCGCGCGCCGGCTCAACTCACGAAAACCGCACCAAATCCCGCAGGAACTGGAACCAGAGATAGAACAGCCCGCGCCACGAGTAGCGCACTTCGCCCTCGGTGCTCTGGACGAGCACGCCGGTGGCGAGGTTGTGCGCGACTTGCGCGCGGAGGTCCTTCTGGATTTCCTCCTGCAGCGCCTCCGGCTTCAGCGGCTCGAGCGCCTCGAGTCCGATGTGGTTGCGCCGCAGGAAATCGCGATGGCTCTCGAGCAGCTCCAGAAACCCGAGCTCGCCGCGCAGCCGGTTCACCCGCCACTCCGGGGCGAGCTGGAGCGAGTAGGAGAAGGGATAATTCCAGGTCGTCCAAAGCTTCCCGTCGCTCCCGCGGGAAGAGAGCGCCAGGTAGTAAAAGGCGAGGTCGTGCTGCTCGATGAGACAGACGGCGGCCTGCAGGCGCTCGTCGGCCTTGTAGAAGAGGCGGAAGAATTGCTGGTACTCCTCGGCGTCCCAGCCGCTGTCCTCGACGTGCTCGAAGGCGTCCGCCTCGATCTCCTCGGTGAGGTCGTAGAGTGCGGGGAAAACGCCGCTGCCGGGCGGGCTGCGGTGGCGCAGTTGCCGCTCGATCGGCAGCGTCAGCAGGCGGATGCGCGTCAGCAGATCGAGCCACGGGAGGAGCAGCCAGAAGCAGGCGAAGAGCACGCCGACGCTGTACCAGCCGGTGAGAAACCAGCCGGTGAGAAAGGAGGTCGCGACCACACCGAGCGCCCCGAGCTTTTGCGTGACGGGATGCCGGACGGAGCGCAGCGCCAGGGTCAGCGCAAGCACTCCGCAGGTGAGCAGGAACTTCGAGAGCATTCGGGGAGCCCGCTTCTACGCCCATGCGGCGAGGGCCGTCTATGGTTTTATCCCATGCGCTTGCAGAAAGGAAGCCAGCTCATCGGGCCCGAAGTCCGGCAGGACCAGTTCGCCCACCGTGAGCGTCGGCGTGTAGCGCTGGCCGGAGAGCTTGATCATCTCGTCGTAGAGCCCGCGCGAGCTCTCCACGTCGATCAGTTCGTAACGGTATCCTTTTTCGTCGAGCGCCCGGATGGCCATCACGCACCACGGGCACCAGGTCTTGACGTACAGCTTGAGGCTCATACAGGGGGCGGCGGCGCTATTTTTTGGAAGCCGTGTCCGGCTTCTTCTTTTTGTTGGCCGCCTTGGCCGCCTTGGCCTCCTGCTCAAAGATGCCCGGCTGCTTGGCGAGGAATTGGGCGAGGTTTTTGCGGTAGCTGACCAGCGCATTTTCGTTCTGCGATTCCGGCAGCACTTTCACGTTGGCGGCATCGACTTGGAAGGTCGCGCTCGCGAGTTTCAGCACCACTTTCGTCTGGTGATCCTTGAACATGTAAACCGGAAAACAGTCGCCCTTGTCCATCATCCAGACGGCGCCGTCGGAGAGCTCGACGCGCGTATCCTGCTGGAACTGCGCGTAGAGCTCGAACGGCTTCTGGTCGCGAACGGTGGTCTGCCCGTGGAGCGGCAGGCCCATGGCCAGCAGGAGAAGGGAAAGAAGTGCGGAGAGCGTTTTCACGGTTGAGGTAAGGGGGGCGCCAGAATGCTCGAATCCAGCCGGTGGGTCAAACGTGCTCTACGCCGGCTCGGCCTTCAGGACTGGATGATTATTTTGTGAGGAATATGCGTGCGGGAACGCTCGATTGCGCGTGCCGATGCGAATCCCAATAAAAGAAAGCATTCCCCATGGGCTCGAAACTCTACGTAGGCAACCTCTCGTTCAACACCACGGAAGCCGATCTAAAGGACGCGTTTGGAGCGGCCGGCAAGGTCGAGAGCGTGGAACTCATTCAGGACAAATTCAGCGGCAAATCGCGCGGCTTCGGCTTTGTGACGATGGCCAGCGACCAGGAGGCGCAAAACGCGATCTCGCAATTCCACGGCAAGGAAGTGGACGGCCGCGCCCTCACCGTCAACGAAGCGCGCCCGCGTGAAGAGCGCCCAGGCGGCGGCGGGGGAGGCGGGTATCGCGGCGGAGGTGGAGGTGGCGGAGGCGGCTATCGGGGGGGCGGCGGCGGACGGCGCGAGGAACGCGGCGGTGGCGGCGGCGGAGGTTATCGAGAGCGCGAGCGTGGCGACCGCGGGGAGCGTGGCGCACGGTACTGAGGGTTTTTTGCAGCGGATCGCGCGCAAGCGGGCTGGTCGAGAACGCGTCCGTCCTCGACACGCGCCGCCGGCTCCTTTCTCATCGCGGGCTCTTTTATGAAGATCGTTCTCGCTTACTCCGGTGGCCTCGATACCTCCGTCCTCCTCGCCTGGCTCAAGGATACCTACCAGGCGGAAATCATCGCCTTTTGCGCCGATGTCGGCCAGGAGGAGGAACTCGACGGCCTCGAGGAAAAAGCGAAGCGCACCGGCGCGAGCAAGATTTACATCGACGATCTCCGCGAGGAATTCGCGCGCGATTTCATCTATCCGATGATCCAGGCCGGCGCGATCTACGAGGGGCAATACTTTCTCGGGACGAGCATCGCGCGGCCGCTCATCGCCAAGCGCATGGCCGAGATCGCGCAGTCCGAGGGCGCCGACGCGGTGGCGCACGGCGCGACCGGCAAAGGCAACGACCAGGTGCGTTTCGAGCTGACCGCCGCCTCGCTCGCGCCGGAGCTGGAGGTCATCGCGCCCTGGCGGCAGGACCGTTTTCGCGAACAGTTCCCCGGCCGCGCGGAGATGATCGCCTATTGCGAGGAGAAGGGGATCCCGGTCCAAGCGACGGCGAAGAAGCCGTATTCGATGGATCGCAACCTCCTGCACATTTCGTTCGAGGCGGGCATCCTCGAGGACCCGTGGTACGACGCCTCCGCCGAGAAGGCGCGCGAAATGTACGTCCTCTCCGTCTCGCCCGAGGAGGCGCCGGACAAGGCGGAATACGTCGAGCTGCACTTCGAGCAGGGCAACTGCGTCGCGCTCGGCTACCATGAGATCGACTCCATGCTGCACGAGCTCGGGATGCAAAACGGCGTCACGTTCACGGGCGACGGCGCGGCGAAGCTGACTCCGCTCGGCATCATGCGGGTGCTCAACAAGCTCGGCGGCCGGCACGGTATCGGGCGCGTCGATATGGTCGAGAACCGGTTCGTCGGGATGAAATCGCGCGGCGTTTACGAGACCCCCGGCGGCGCCATCCTGCACTACGCGCACCGCCAGGTGGAGTCGCTCACGATGGATCGCGAAGTGATGCACCTGCGCGACGGGCTCATCCCGAAATACGCCGAGCTCGTTTACAACGGCTTCTGGTTCGCGCCCGAGCGCGAGATGCTCCAGGCGCTCGTCACCGAGTCGCAGCGCAACGTCACCGGCGTCGTGCGGCTCAAGCTGTACAAGGGGAACATCATCGTCGCCGGCCGCAAGTCACCGGTGTCGCTCTACAACCCGCACATCGCGACCATGGAGGCCGACCCGACCAAGGCGTACAATCAAAACGACGCCACCGGGTTCATCGCCTTGAACGCGCTGCGGCTGAAGGTGGCGGCGCGGGTGCATGCGGGGAGGTAGGCGGTAGGGGCGGGGAGTGTGCAGGGGCTCCGGGTAGGGCGGGCATCGTGCCCGCCGTGGAGGGCGTCCCGCCCGACAGCGGGCGCAGGTGGGGCGGAGCCATTTCTCCGCGCCTGCGGCGGAGGATGCGGTTCGTGTCGTGCGCCGCCCCGAAGGT
>DASYIS010000037.1:0-15292 GCA_035997375.1 Chthoniobacteraceae bacterium | reverse complement strand
CGCTGCACGAGCAGCGCGAGACCGGTGGTGAGATAGGGGTCGGAAAAGTCGATCGATTGCGCCCGCTCGGGCGTCGCGGTGAGCGAGGAAATGATGAGGTCGATCTTGCCGGTCTTCAGCGAGGGAATGAGACCGTCGAAGGGCATGTTTTCCAGCACGACTTCGCGATGCAGATGCTCGCCCAGCGCGCGGGCGAGGTCGACGGAAACGCCGGCGGGCTTGCCCTGCTCATCGACCATCTCGAACGGCGGATAGGCCATTTCCATGCCGATCTTGAGCGGGCGCGGGCCTTTCGCACAGCCCGCGGCCAGCGCGAGGAGGGCGACGAGGAGAAGGCGGAGCAGGGGAGAAAAGGCGGTCACAGCGGGCTGTTGTGGATTCTGGTTGGTTTAGAGGCAAACCCATTCAGGTCCAGTGAGGCGAAAGCGCGGGAGGGTGTTCCCGCTGATTGAAAATTGAAAATTGGAAAATGGAGATTGGAAAATGCCCGCCCAGCGCGCGTCGCACCGTCCGGCAATTTCCAATCTCAAATTTTCAATTTTCAATTTCCAATCAGCCGGCCTTCGAGAAGAGCGGTCCTCACTCCGGCCGCGCCCGCTCCTGCGCCGGCGTGACGTCGATGCGCCAGGTCGTGCCGACCGGCCTCGCCAGCATGTCGGCGCCCTCCCAGAGGCGCGTGGCGCCGACGAATGCGGTCTGGTTGTCCGAGCGCCGGCACCCTTCCGGCAGCGGCTCGATGAATTTGCCGTTGCCTCCGCCGATCACCGTGTCGTCCGGCCAGAAGACGTCGCGCAGCAGCTCGATCGCCTGGATGGACGCCTTGACCCATCGCCTGTTGCCGTCGCGTTTGCGCGCGTCCTTGGTGAGCCGGACCATGAACGGATCGCCGCTCTTCAGCGGCACCAACCCGAGCTCGACCGGGACGATCACGCCATCCGCCACCAGCGCCGCGCCGATGCTGGTGCCGAGCCCGACGAAAAGCATGCGCCCGCCCTGGTAAACCGCGAGCGCCTGTAACGCCGCATCGTTGATGATTCGCACCGGCCGGCCGAACGCGAGCTCGAAGTCGTAGCCAAGCCAGCGGCCGCCGAGATTGAGCGGCTCGCGCACGAGCGTGCCGTTGCGCACCAGCCCGGGAAACCCGAGCGTCACCACGTCGAACTCCCAATCTTTCGTCATCTCCTTCACCTCGGCGACCATCTGTTCGGCCGTCATCTCGCGCGCGGACGGGCGCTTTCGCATCTCGGGCTGACCGCTCGCCATGACCTTCACATTGCTGCCGCCGATGTCGATCATGAGCACCCGCGGCGGCCGGGCCGGTGCGGCCTCTTGGGATTTGGAACGGGCGGGGGAGGTCGATTTTCGGGTGGCCACGGGAATGGTGAGTTTCTCTGCCTCAGATTCGGAGAGCGGCCACCCGGTGCGGGCATGCCGCCTAATCCAAATCGTTTTCGAGTACGATACGGTACCGCGCCTTCCCCTCACGCAGATGCTCGAAGGCGTCGTTCACTTTCGACATCGGGAACAGCTCCGTGACGGGCTCGATGTGATGGCGCCCGCAAAACTCGATCATCCGCTCCGTCATGGCCGGGCTGCCGACCGGTGAACCGGAGATGGAACGCTGCGCCCCGATGAGCGGCATCACGTGCGTCGAGACCGGCTCGGGGACGATGCCGACGAAATTGAGCCGGCCCGAGGGCGCGAGCGTCTCCAGATACGCGGCCCAGTCGAGCGAGGCGTTGGCGGTGCACAGGATGAAGTTGAGCGAGCCGGCGAGTTTCTTCATCTGCGCGGTATCGCGCGAGTCGACGACCTGGTGCGCGCCCATGCGCTTCGCTTCGTCGTGCTTCGAGGCGCTGGACGAGAAGGCGGTGACGTGGCAGCCCCACTTGTTGAGAAACTGCAGCGCGAGGTGCCCGAGGCCGCCGATGCCGATGACGCCGACGCGATCGGTCGGCTTCACGCCATAGGCATCGATCGGGTTGAAGACGGTGCTGCCTCCGCAGAAGAGCGGGCCGGCCTTCGCGAGATTGAGCGCCTCCGGCAGCGGCGTGGCCCAGACCCAATGGCAGCGCACGCGGTCGGCGAAACCGCCGTGGCGGTGGACGATCGTCTGCTCCGGCGTTTCGCACAGGTGGTGATTCCCCGAGAGGCATTGGTGGCACGCCATGCAGCTCCGCGAGTACCAGCCGAGCCCGACGCGCTGGCCGACCTTCACCCGCTTCACGGAATCGCCGGCGGCGATGATCGTGCCGATGACTTCGTGGCCGGGGACGAGCGGGTATTGGGTAAAGCCCCACTCGTTTTCCAGCATGGAGAGATCCGAATGGCAGAGCCCGCAGTGGCTCACGCGAATCTCGACCTGCTCGGCCCCAAGCTCACCCGGGTCGTACTCAAAAGGCTCCAGCGGTTTCCCCTTGGCGAGGCAGGCGTAGGCGTTGATCGGTGTGCTCATGGTGCCGGTGGTGGACGAGTGGAGCGTAAGATGACCCGCGACGGGGGCGAGCGGTTTTTTGCGAAACGTGGGACCTGGCAGGGGCGTCATATTCTCATACTCCTGCTCTTGCTCTTGCTCCTGCTCTTTCGCGGCCCCGCCGAAGAGGAGCAGGAGCAGGAGCAGGAGTAAGATTAAGAAGCTCCGCGCCCGCTCTACTGGTGGGTGCTCAGGTACCGATTCGAGCCGATGATCGCGCCATCGGGAAAGACCATGAGATTCCCTTCGCCATGGGCGTCCGCGACTTCGATCAGCCAGGGCTGGCGGGCCCATTTCCGCGGCGTGGCGGGGTTGTCGTCGAACGCCGTCGGGACGTAGTGGATCTTCATCCTCCGGATCTTGTCATCCGGCTTCCCTTCCCGGTCGCTCCGCATCAGGGTGGGGCACTGCCAGCTGGCCTGCGAGATGTTGTACTTGCCGAGTTCCTTGATCCACCAATCGTCGTAGCCATCGGCGCCGGCTTCGTAAGGGCATTGCGGCCACTGGCCTTGGTCGATGACGTCGTTGTTGAGCGCGATGTGCAGGTTGCGCAGATTGGCGACGCAGCGGACGACGTTTGCCCGATCCGTCGCGCTGCCGACGGCGCGCATCACGCAGAGGGCGAGGATGGCGATAATGGCGATCACCACCATCAGCTCCGTGAGCGTGAAGGCGCGAAACGCCGGTCGCCGCCGGCGTGAACCGCCCGGCGGAGCGCCGCCGGGGCGCGTCCTGGCAAACGGCTTGCTCAGACGCCGTTCGATCCTCAAGGCGCTGCGCTCGCCGTTGCAGACGCCGCAGGCGACGAAGGCACCAGGGGCGGGAGGGAGGCAAAGCTGTTGAGCGCGGTAAAGGCCTGGCGCGAGGTGCGCGAGCCGCGAACCTTGAACGGCGTCTCCGTGCGGGTGGTCGCCGGGGAGGTCGTCTCCGTGGTCGTCACGGAGGTGAGCGTCGAGCCCACCTGCTGGTTCGACGGCTGGGCCGGCAGGATGATCGTGGTCGTCGAATTCGTCGTCGTGGCGGTGGTGGTGACCGCCGAGTTCGACATGGACGAGAGCGCGCCGTCGCCCTCGAACAGCACCTGTTGCGGATACCCTTTGATGATGGCCTCAAAGGCGCCTTCCACCGCCGAGCGGATCGTCAACGCCTGGCCGGCGCCGGTGCCGATGTTGGCGCTGCCGCCGGTGGTTTCGGTGGGAAGACCGGCCACCCCGAGCAGGCCGGCGGTCACGCGCTTGTTGGCGAGATCGGCGTTGCCGGAGACCACGCCGTAATGGACGAAGCCCTCGTGAAAAACCGCGAACCGGCCGTTGCCCTCGAACCCGGTGTAGCTGCCGATCCCAAAGGTCGCCATGCCGATGAGATTCCGGCCGGTGAGGACCGCCGAGTAGGTGCCGTCGGCGCCGCCGCCCGGGACCTGATTGTTATCGAAAGGGCCTCCCGTGATCGCGCCGCTCGGGCTTTGCGAGATGAGAAGGCTGAACAGCAGGATGGGGGCGAGCTTCTTCTTGTTCATTGGGTAAGTGGAAAAACCGGCTGGGACGCTTGGTTGATAAAAGGAGTGATGAGCACTGTCAAAGAAAAATGCGTGGAACTTTCCCGCGGCCGCCCGGCCGGCCGGCTCGCCCGGTTTTCGGTATACAGGCGCGCGGGTCCCTGAAACAGTTTCGCCGCCTTGCCATGCCGTTCCTCGCCTCGCTCCGGTCTCGCGTCATCCAGTTGGCGGATTTCACGGAGGCCTACCTGCTCTCGGCCGTGTTCCTTTTCATGGCGGTCACCTCGGTCGGGGATCTGGTGCAGAAGCTCGCCCTCTGGCCGGCGGACCCCTTCGCGCAGGGATGGCTGGTCGATACGATCCGCGAGCTCGATCTCATGGTCGTGACCGTTTTGATCGGCTTGCTCCTCCTTTTTCGGCACCCCACCAGGGAGGGCCCGCGCAATTTGAAGGAGGTGCTGGTCCCCTTGGCGGTGACCTTCTTTTTCCTCGCGTACCGGCTGCCGCCGCTCCTCCCGGCCGCCTGGCGCGACCCGTGGGCGCCGCCCGCGGTGCAAGGCCCTTGCGCCATCGCCTCTCTGTTTTTCAATGCCGCCGGAGCGCTGATTGTCACTTGGGGCGTCGTCTCGCTGGGTCGCTCTTTCGGAGTTTTCGTGGCGGTCCGGAAGGTCGTGCTGGCCGGCCCGTACCGGTATGTGCGGCATCCCATCTATTCGGGTTACGTACTGATGTGGCTCGGAATCATCCTGGCCAACTTGTCGGTCGCGGTCGTCGCGCTCGTCACGATCCATACCGTGCTGATGATCTACCGGGCGCGGCTCGAGGAGCGGCGCCTGGCGGAGGCGAGCCCGGAGTATCGCGCACACCTGGAACAGACGGGTTTCCTCTTCCCGCGACTGCGCGGCCGGCGGGCGGAGATCCTATAGCGGGTGTTCTTCCTCGTAATCTTGCTCCTGCTCCTGCTCTTGCTCGTAATCGAAAACTCGTTCGCAGCCGTCGATTACGAGCAAGAGCAGGAGCAGGAGCAAGATTACGAGGAGGCACCATCCCTCCGGAGGAACTCGATCACCTGTTGCAGCGCGCGCGCGCGGTGGCTCAGGCGGTTCTTTGTCTCCGCCGGGAGCTGCGCGAAGGTCTCGCGCTCGCCGGCGGGGACGAAGAGCGCGTCGTAGCCGAAACCGCCGGCGCCGCGCTCTTCTTCCAGGAGCGTTCCCTCGACCGCGCCCTCGAAACGCCCGACGATTTCGCCGCCGCGCGCCAGCGCCATCGCGCAACGGAAGCGCGCGGTGCGCGGTCCGGTCGCGCCGGTGAGCGCGCGGAGGAGCTGGGCGCGATTGCCGGCATCGGTCGCGCCTTCGCCGGCGTAGCGAGCCGAGCGGACTCCCGGCGCGCCGCCGAGGGCATCGACTTCCAGGCCCGAGTCGTCCGCCAGCACGAGCCCCGCAAAGCGCTCCGCCGCGGCCGCGGCTTTGATCTCCGCATTGGCCATGAACGTCTCGCCGGTCTCCTCAGGGGAAGGCAAGTCGGGGTGCGCGTTCAGGTCGGCGACCGTCCAGGCCGCGCCGAGCATGGCGCGGATCTCCGCGGTCTTGTGGGCATTGCGGCTGGCGATGAGGAGATTCATGGAAGGAGGCGGGGGCCGTTCATGGGAAGAAGGGGAATAATGGGAGGCATGGGAGGCATGGGACGATCGCGTCAGCTCCCATGCTTCCCATTCCTCCCATCCTTCCCATCCGCTAGTGCGGCTCCGGCGCGAAGGCCTGGAACGTGATGTCGCGGCAGTCGTTCACCCCGCCGTCGCGCGGGCCGGCGATCAGGATGGCGTTGCCCGGCGAGGTTTTCGTCGGCAAGTCGGGGCCGGTGAATCCCTCGCCCAGTTGGATCGGCGAGGCGGTGCCGGCGCGGCCGGTGGCGACGACTTTCTTGTCGATCGTCAGCGTGTAATTGCCCGTCGGGCTGAGCGCGCTGACGACGTTGTATTGCTGGTCGTCTTTCAGCGGGAAGATCTGCGCCGCTTCGCGGGTCATTTTCAGCTTCTTCGGATCGCCGGTGCCGTTCCAACTCACCTGGCTCCAGGAGGTCGGAGTCGCCAGGGAGACGTCCTTCGTTTTCACGCTGATGATCACCTGCCCCCGTCCATGCGGATGCACGATCTGCATGATCCCGGCCGACTGCGACCGCGCATAGCTGAAGGTCCACGTCGATCCGAACTTCCCGGTCTCCTGGTCGTTCTTGATCAGCACCCCCTTCGCCCCGTGCCGGCCATCGCCCTTCGGCGCATCGAAGGCGATCGCGTCCGGCAACGGTTCCTTGATCGTCCCCTTCGCCTTCAACTCCGCGGCGACCTTGAAGGCCGGCGCGGGCCCCTTGAACAGACCGCCGGGCGCCGGCGTGGTCCGGCTGGCGAGCAGCGGCGGCGTGGCCGGGGGCGTGGCGACCGGCGGACGCGGACCGGTCGCCGGGGTCGCGGGTGGAGCGGCCGGCTTCGGTCCCTCGGCCGCCAGCAGATCCCCCGGCAGAGGCGTCGCGTTGGAGAGTTGCTGCGCGGCGGCCGCCTTTTCCTTGCGCGTGGCGAGGGCCGCATCGATGTCGCCCTTTTGCGTGAGGCGCTTCTCGAGCCCGTCCAGCGCGGCGACGTATCCGCGCAGCAGCACGAGGGTGGCGCTCTTTTCCTGCGCCGCCTGCGTCGCGCGAGCCTGGTCGAACTGATTGCGCACCTGAAGCGAAGCCGGCGGCAAGCCCGCCTTCTCCTGCTCGGTGAGGTCGCGCTCCATCCGCTGCCGCTCGCCGTCCACCGCCAGCACCGCGTCAAGGTCGCCCTTCGCGAGGGCATTCTTCTTCAAAGTGTCGAGCGAGGTTTCATACCACTTGCGCAAGGCGGCGGCCGCGTCGGTCGTCTTCTGCTTCAGCGCCACCACGTCCTCCACCTGGCGGCTCATTGCCGCCGGCAGGTTCTCGGGCGGAGCCGGCGGCGGCGCCGCGTGGGAGGCGAGGGCGAGCATTCCGGCGATAACCAGGACGAGGGGGCGGGCGGTCATGGCGGGGAGGGAAGCACGCCGGCGGGCGCTTTGAAAGGCGATTCCTTCTTAGTAGGGGACCCGAGCCCGCGGAGGCCGATGGATGTCCCTCGTGACGATGCGCGTTTTCTTTACCCACCCAGACGCTGGTCGTGGCGAAATCCTTGGCGGAAATTCTTCATCTCGTTCGGAAAGTTGGCGAAGCGCTTTGGGAACGCCGGCGGACCGCTTGAAACGCCGTTTCCTTCAACGCTCCGTATCAAGCCGCGCGCCGCTGCTCCACTGATTACTGGCGCAACACTGATGGCTTATCGCGGCCGGCAAGGTCTCCGTCGGCGAAAACGCTACTTCCACCCGCTCAGCGGATTCTTCTTCGCTGCAATCGGGAAGGCGATGCGCGCGCCGTTTTGCAGATGCGAGGCGAAGACGGCGAAGATCATCTCGATGATGTCGCGGCCGTCCTGCGCGCTGCAGAGCGGCGGGCGGTTTTCGCGCATCGCGGCGAGGAGGTCTCGGCCGCCGGCGAGGTGGCTCATGACCTCTTCCTTGAGACCGGCAATCGGCTCCGGCTCGCCGGGCCCGGCGGTGGTGATCGGAATCCACGGGCGCGGCGTCTGCGTCGGCGTCATGGGGCTGCCGGGGACGAGATGCGCGAGGGGAATGTTGTCCATGCGGAAGTCGATGAGCCCCTTCGTGCCGATGATTTGAAACCCGAAGCCCGAGCTCTTGTCGCCGGCGCCTTGCACCGAGTCGAAGGACGCGGGAAAGCCGCGCTCCATTTCGAAGCACGCGCGCACTGCGTTGCCCGCGATCGGTCCGATGTCTTCCGCGCCCTCGCGCACGTCGTCGCGCGCCGCGGGGCGGTCGCCCTGGAAAAGCAGGCCGGTGCAGGCGCGTGGCCGGCCGCCGAAGTAGGCGACCAAATTCAGCACGTGCGAGCCGAGCACCCAGAGATCCTCCGCGCCGCCGCGCGCGTCTTCCTTGCCGCGCGCGCGGATTTCCAGGATGCGCCCGATCGCGCCGGCCTTAATCAGCGTGTCGACTGCGGCGAGTTGCGGGTTGTAGCGCCCGCGATGCGCGATCGCGATCTGCACGTTCTTCTTCGCGGCAGCGGCGATGGCTTCATCGGCCTGCGCCAGCGTCTGGACGAACGGCTTTTCCATGTAGATCCCGCGCGCGCCCGCCTCGATCGCCGCCATCGTCATTGCATGATGCTCGCCGAGAAAGCGCGGGCAGATCGCGACGATATCGGGCTTCACCTTCGCGAACATCTCGCGGTAGTCGGCGAAGCCCTCCACGCCCGGATAGAGCGTGAGCGGCTTGGCGCGGCCTGTTTCATCGGGATCGGAGACGCCGACGACTTGCACGCCGGGCAGCTTCTTCCAGAACGCATCGACCCCGTGGCCGAAGTTGCCCTTGCCCGTGTGGCCGGCGATGGCGACGCGCAACGCCGGCGTGGCGGGCTCGGCGGCGAGCGCGGACGTGGCGGCGAGGGCGAGGAAGTGGCGGCGATTCATGGGGCGGGGATTTTGTTGAGCGTGTAATGCGCGGCGGGGTGCGCGAGCGGGTCGCCGTCGGCCGCGGCGAGGCCGGTGATGTCGAGCTCGTGGATGTAGCCGGCGCGCAGGCCATCGACCGCGAGCTCCGCCGCGAGCCCATCGGCCGAGAGATTCACGAGGCGCACCCCCGGCGTTTGCACGTCGATGTCGGGACCGCCGTACTCGGCGTGGTACTCGTAAGTGTAGCTCCGCATCTGCCACTGCGCGGCGGCGGCGGCGGCGCGGGTGATCGGCTTGGTGAAGGTGCAGCGGAAGCCGTGCGGGAGCGCTTCCATCTTCTGCATGTCGAAGGGCGGCTTCCCGTTCCAAAGGACGCGCTGCAAGCCGTACGAGCGCGTGCCGAAGGAGTTCCAGCCGCGGTTCGTCTCGCCGACAAAGAGCGAGCCGTCGTCGCCAAACTCCATCCGCAGGACGCCGCACTGAAAGCCGTCCATGAAATTGAAACACGCCCCCTGGTACTCGCCGTCGACCTTTTCGAGGAAGACGCGGTTGATCGCGGACATCGTGAATTCGCCGACGAAGAATTGCCCGTCAAACGGCCCGAACTTGCCGCCGGTGTTGTCGAGCACGAGGTCGGTCGCGCTCATCCCTACCTTGCGATACGGCAGCCAGACGGCCGGCGGCTTGTAGATCGGCATGAGCCGCTCCGCCTCGGGAATCGGGACGCGCTCGACGGGCTTCGCCGGCTTGGCGAAAGGCGCACCCGGCAGGCCGGCCGAGGCGAACGACGCCTGGTGCCCATGGAAGGCTCCCTGGCGGATGTGATGCACGCCGCCGCCGCAATTCCAGTTCCCCTGCTGCTCCGAATAAAAGACGTCGCCCGCCGCATTGATGCCGATGCCGGACGGCGAACGCATGCCGCCGGAGACCGGCTTCCACGCGCCGTCCGGCGTGATTCGGAGGCTGAAGCCGCGCCAGTCTTTTTGCGGCACAAAGCTATCGCCCATCGTGCAGTTGAGCGTCACCCACATGTTGCCCGCGGAGTCGAACTTCGGGCCATACGCGTATTCGTGGTACGCGCCCGAGACGCCCCAACCCTTGGCCGCGCAGGTGTATTCATCGGCCGTGCCGTCGCCGTTCGTATCGCGCAGGCGCGTGACTTCGGAGCGCTGCGTGGTGTAGAGCGCGCCATCGTGAAAGGCGAGTCCCAGCGGCTCGTGCAGCCCGCTCGCGAAGCGCTTCCACCGCACGCCCTTCCCCTCCGGCGCATACGGATTTTCCGCGACCCAGACTTCGCCGCGCCGGATCGCGACCGCGAGCTTCCCGCCGGGCAACCGCGCCAGGCCGCTCGCCTCGAGCGTGACGTCGGGCGGGTAATCGAGCGAGATGATGCGGTACGGGTCGGTTGGCTGGTCCGCGCGGGATAGGCTGGCGCTCAGGCAGATGAGCAGCGTGATAAGCAGCGCGAGCGCGCCATCGTAAGAATGTGTAGAGGCGGCTCTCTGTGAGCCTAGGCGAACAGGTGCCGCCTCTAATTTCTTGAGCGTCTTTAGTGGACCAGAGTCCAAGAAAAGTGAGGCGGCACCTGTTCGCCTAGGCTCACAGAGAGCCGCCTCTACACAGCGGGTCGAAGCGGCTCCGCCGCGACCGAAAACTGGCGCGCTCGTCCATTCGAACATGGTTACCATGATATTTCCTCAGTGAGTTCGGCGACACCCCCCTTGAACCGCAGCGCCGTGCCGCTCGCCGGCTTCACGGTCACGCCCGCCGGCGGCTTCGCGGTGAAGACGACCTGCTCGTTCGTTTGACCGCTCACGCGCAGTTTGCGGCGCAGGCCGTGACTGTCCGTCGGCTCCAGCCGGTCTTCGATCGTCAAGGTGCCGAGCCCGTACGAGAACACCGGGACGCCGTCGGCTTCGATGCGATAGCCGCGAAATTTCAACGTCGGCTTCGGCAGGCCGGCGATCTCCAGCGCGCCGCAGTCCCCGAGCTTAATCACGCCCTCCCCGAGCGGCTGCTCCATTTTGGTGAAGCGCTGATTCCAGGTGCCGCCGGCATCGAGGAAACGCCCGCGCCACGCGAGCGCCCAGCGCGCCTCCAGCGCATCGAATGCGGTATTCACGCCGGCGGGAAAGCCCACCGCGATCGCGTGCGTGCCGACGCCGGCGATGAAGGTGCGAAAGACGATCGGGCGGTCCGCCGGCTTCAGCTCGTACGCCGCTTCATCGGCCAAGCCGGGCGGCGGAATGCTTTGATCCGCCTCGGTCAGGTAGACGCGCACGGAATCGATTTGGCGATCCGCGTCCTTGCCGCCGGGGAGCTTGGGATTGAGCGGTTTGCCGTCCGGCCAGAAGGCGGGCATGCGCGTGCCGGTCGGGTAGCTCGCGGGATCGAGCAGAAAATCGCGCATCCACTCCGGGCGCAGCCGCTTCGGCATTTCCGCGAGATCATACGCGCCGATGCCGAGCGAAGGGTGCCCGTGCAACTCGTGGCAGGCAATGCACGCGTAGCCTCCGGTCCCGACGATCTCGCGGCCCGCTTCGTTCCGCCCGACTTTCGACGGATCGACCGTGCCGATCATCGGCCGCTCGGGCGCGACCAGGTCGGCGGCGGCGAGGAGCACGGGCAGGCGCTGCGCGAGGTCGTCGCCGAAGTCGCCCATCCGCACCCGCATGTAGTTTCGCACGCCGCCTTTGCCGTGGAGGATGGCCTCGAGCGCGGCGGGCTGGAATTTGCGCCCCGCGCCGTCGAGCGGCGGCGGGAAGCGGCCGAGGTCGCCGAGGTCCTCGCGCGTGGAGGTGAAAAGCGGCGCCAGCTCGGGCGACGGTCCGCCGCCGCCCTCGCGCTGATGGCAGGCGAAGCAATCCCGCTCCAGCATGATCCGGCGGATCGCGGCGCGCGGCTCCAGCGCCGGCGCCTTGAGCTCCGGCCCGCGCGCGGCGAGCGCCGTGCGGAGGGCGGTGCGCTGCTCTTCGCTCAGCCCGTAGCGCGGCACGCCGGCCGCCGGATTCTCCGCGAGGCAACCGCCCTTCAGGTCGCGCCACGGGACGGGCGCACGCTCGGCCGCGCGCTCGTGGCAGGCGGCGCAGCCGAGCGACGCGAACGCCACCCGTCCGCGCTCGGCGCTCGCCGCATCGGGCACGAACGGCTTCGCGTCCTCCGGCTCCACCGGCGCGAGCCAGGCGGCGAGATGCGCGGCCTCCTTGGGGGTCGTGTGCAGATCCGGCATCCGCCCGGCAGGCCGCGCGAGCAGCGGCTGCAACAGGAAGCGAACCAGTTCGCCATGCGCGTATTTTTCGCCGAGGCCCTTCAGGGGCAGATCGCGGTGGCAGGCGATGCAGCCGATGCTTTTGAAGATCTCCTCGCCATCCTTGGCCGAGCCCGGCGACTGCTCGACGACCCGCCTCCCGGACTGCCGGGAAAGGACGTACTGCGTGAGGTCTTCCACGAACTCGTAAGGCCGGCCGGCGAGCAGATGCGGCATGGTGGCGCCCGGCGACACGGCGGCGGGATCGGCCAGCCACGCGCGGACCCAGGAGGGCCGCAGCCGATCGCCCGCGGCGCTGAGGTCAGGGCCGCGCTTCCAGTCGAGCGCGGTCGGCGCGGCGGGCCGCTCCCCATGGCAGGCGAGGCACGCGAGCTCGGAGAGCAACACCTCGCCCGCCTCCGCGCCCGCGCCGCCGCCCGCCTGCCGCAGGCGCTCGTAACCGGGCACCATCGGCGCGCCGCCGCAGGCGCCGGCGAGGGCCAACCAGAGGAGAGGCAAGGACTTCATCACCGGGGAGCGTTTGGAACGAGCCGCAGATTGTCCGAATCTACGCGGAAGAGAAGTGCATTTCCGCAGGGCCACTCGCCGAGCTCGTTCGAGGATTGATCGCGCGCGCAACGTCTGTAACGTGGGACCGATGAAATCCCCCCTCCTCTCCCTGGCCCTGATGGCGCTGGCCGCTTCCGCAATGCACGCGCCGGCGCAGGAATGGACGCGGTTTCGCGGGCCGAATGGGACGGGGATCAGCCAGGCGAAGACGATCCCGGGCAATCTCACCGCCGCGGACATCAACTGGAAAATCGAGCTGCCGGGCGTCGGCCATTCGTCGCCGGTGCTGTGGGGCGACCGCATTTTTCTCACGAGCTCCGGAGACGGCACGGGTGGAATCAGCGCGCTCTGCCTGAACGCCGCGGATGGGAAGGTCGTCTGGAAGAAAGACTTTCCGCTCGCGCCCTTTACGAAGCACAAGTTCAACAGCTTCGCCTCGGCCACGCCGGTGGTCTCGGCGACGGCCGTCTACGTGGTGTGGAATGAGCCGGAGCATTATTTCCTGACCGCGCTCGATCACGAGGGAAAGCAACTCTGGCAGCGGGATTTCGGGCCGTTCGTCAGCCAGCATGCGTGCGGGATCTCGCCCATCCTCGTCGGCGACAAGATCATCCTCGGCGGTGAGCAGGATGGCATGGAATCGGTCCCCGGCAGCACGCGGAGCGGCGAGAGCTTCATCGCGGCCGTGAGCGCGAAGACCGGGGAGACCCTCTGGCAGACGCCGCGCCGCAGCGTGGTCGTCGCCTACTCGACGCCGTGCGTGCGCGAGTCGCGGGACGGAAAACCATCACTCATTTTCAACAGCCAGGCGCACGGGATCTACGCGGTGGACCCGGAGACCGGCAAGGTGCTCTGGGAATACGCCGGCGCCTTCACCAAGCGCAGCGTGAGCTCGCCCTTCATCGCCGGCGACATCATCTTCGGCTCGTGCGGCAGCGGCGGCGGCGGCAATTACGTCACCGCGATCAAGGCGCCGGACACGGCGTCGGCCGGCCAACCCGAGCTGGCCTACGAGATGAAGAAATCCGCCCCCTACGTGCCGACCGGCCTCGCGGTGGGCGACCTCGTCTGGCTCTGGAGCGACGGCGGCATCCTCACCTGCCTGCACGCGCCGACGGGCGAAATCCGCTACCAGGAACGGGTCGGCGGCAACTTCTTCGGCTCACCGGTCTGGATCGACGGGCGCCTCTTCTGCGTCTCGACCTCGGGCGAGCTCGACATCGTGGAGGCGAGCGACAAGTTCAAGGTGTTGCAGCGCTTTCCGCTCGAGGAGCTCTGCCATTCCACCCCGGCCGTCGCCGGCGGACGGCTGTATGTTCGCACGGAGAAGCATCTGTTCAGCATCGGCGGCGAGAAGAAGGCGGCGAGTCGCTGAAGCGGCCGCTCTCACCCCAGCTCCGGCCCGGCGATTGCGTAGATCTGTTCTATGCGATCGAACGGCGCGTCCGTCTCCAGCAGCATCCGCACGAACCCGCGTTGAACCGTCGCCCCGCAGCGCCGGAGCCACTCGACAAACCCGGTCTGTGCGACGGGCACATCGATGAACACCGGCGTGCCGGCGGAGCGCGCGGCGGTCGCGGCCAGGAGCGCCGCCGTCTCTGCGTCTTCCGCCAGCACCGGCCCGAGTTGCGTCGCACGGCGGCCGTTGCGCGCCAGCGCGTAGCCGGCGATGCGGTCGCCACGGCGCGCCACCCAGGCGCACTGAGGCATGCGCCGCTGCAAGTCGCGCAGGAGTTCCCCGCGCTCGAAGCCGCTGATTTCCCGATCCCAGGCGATCGCCTCGGTCATCCCCTCGCCGTCGCCGAGCGGCGCAAGAACCACGCCCGGTGGCGCGCCGGTCGCCGGAAAGTGCGCCCCGTCCAACACGACCCGGTCCAGCCGGTACAGATCGCGAAAGCCGAGCGCCAGATACAGCGGCCGCCCGAGCTCCGAGGCGTCGAGCCCCGCGACGCGGCCGGAGGCTTGCAACTGATCGACACAGCGGCGCAGCAAATGCGAACCCAAGCCGCCACGGCGCGCATGCCCGGCCACCAGCACCATGCTGATCCAACCGATCCGCTCCCCGAGCGGCAAGGTCAGCGCCGTCGCGATCAGTCCGCCGGCTGCGTCCTCGATCCCGAAGCCGCACCCGAGCCGCAGCATCAGCTCCCAGTCCGCGGGCACTTGGTTCCAGCCGGCCTCGACCACGAGCGCCTGCGCGCGCGCGGCGTCCGCGCCGGTCAATGGCCGCTCGGTGGCTCCTGGGAGAGAGATCATCGGGAGCTTCGGGGGTTGCTCGCGAACTCCCAACGCGACAGGTCCGTTATGAATCTCCGGACCGGTCGGACTTGTCCGAATTCTCCGACTTATGCGTCGCGATGCCCCGCGCGATGAGACCGAGGCCGCCGGCGAAAAGGATGATCATCGTGACGGTGTTGAAGAGACTCGTCGGCTGGAAGTAGATGTGGAGGTTCATCAGGATGCCGGTGGCAATGATGACGACGCCGGCGAAGGTGAGCAGCCAGCCGAGCATTGATTTGCCGTTGAAGAACAGGATGCCGATCCCAAAGATCAGCGGCAGGAGGGACAAGCCAAACGCGTTGTAGCCCCAGAATTGCCAATAGCCGCTCGCGACGACGACCTGCTTGGTAATGAGATAAGCGCCCGCGATCGCCATCGCCAGGCCGATGAGAAACTCGCCGACTCCTCCCGGAGTGCCGCCGGCGCCGTTGAATTTGGGAGGGTTAGCCATAGGGTGAGGGATTGCGGCGGATTGTGCGCGGAAACCCGCGCGATGTCCATTCCTCGAAACGGGCCGTCTATTGGCGCGGTCGCGCGGAGTCCGCCTCCTGCCGGGTGGCGATGGGGACGTAACCGATCTCCAGCCCTTTCGGCGGCGTGACGATCTGCGCAGGGTCCAGCTCGGCCAGCCGGCCGACGGTGGGCGGGGCGAGGTAGTCGCGGTCCTTCGTCCAGGCGCGGTGCATTTTCTCAACCTTCGCCTGCATTTTC
>DASYIS010000036.1:0-7349 GCA_035997375.1 Chthoniobacteraceae bacterium | reverse complement strand
TGGCCGTCCTGCTGTTGGCGGCGCTGGGCGCCGTTTATTGGAAACGCCTCACGCCGCCGGCGGTGCGGCCGGATGCGCTGCTGCCGGGCGGGACGCTCCTGCTCGTGGAGGCGGTCGATTTGCCGCGCTCCGCCCTGCGTTGGCAGAAGACGGAGCTGAATCAGCTCTGGCAGGAACCGGAAGTGCAGGCGTTCCTGGAAAAGCCGCTCGCGACCTACCCGGCTTTCCAGCAGGCCGGGCAATACCGCAAGGAGCTCGTGAAGCTCTGGCCGCGGCAGGCGTTCGCCGCGATCGTCTCGATGGATGGCTCGACGCCGAAAATGCTCGGCGGCTTTTCGTTCGCCGGCGAGGGCAAGGTCGCCGAGCCGTGGCTGGCCGACGCGCGGCGGAAGATGAAGGAGGCGCATCCCGCGGGCAAGGCGGAGCTGATTTTGCATGGCAAGATCGAGATCGCGACCTACACGGACAAAGACTTCGTCTTCGCCGAGGCGACGCACGCCGACTGGCATCTCGCCGCCAACGACCTCGCGCTGCTGAAGGGGGCGCTGGATCGGCTCGACGCGTCGAAGGAGACGCGCGCCGCCGGGCTGGCCGAGGACGCGGACTACCGGAATTCTTTCGCGGCGCTGCCGCCCGATGCCGAGCTGCGAATCTTTGCGCGCACGGGCGTGTTTGTCGATCACCTGCAAGCCGCCGTCTCTGCCGGCGACCCGACGAAAGCGACCGGCCTGGAAGCGCTCGGCAAGGTCCGCGCGGTCGCCGCTGTTTCAAAAATCGAGGGCGGGCAATTCCACGAGGCCGTCTTTTCGCTCGGAGACCAGGGGGGCAAGCCGGAGCCGCTCGCGCGCCCCGCCCTCGAGTTGACCGATCCCGAGACCACCGGGTTTTACACGATCCAGACCGGCGCCCTCGGCCTCGCCGGCCTGCCGCCTGAGCTGAGCGGAATGGTCCCGTTCCTCGGTCCGCTCGAGGCGGCGCTGAAGTCGGAAAAAGCAACCCTGGCGGATCTGCCCGAGATCTTTGGCCCGGAGATTTCGCTCATCATTCCGCCGTTCCGCGGGCCGCTCAGCGCCACGCTCGCCGTTGGGTTGCGCGATCCGCAGCGCGCCGCGAGCCTCGCCGCGGCGCTGGCCGACCCCAAGCTGGGCGAGGAGGCCTGGACCAAAAGCGACGAGGAGGGCCTGACGGTTTACACCGCGCCGCTCGGCGGCGGGCTGCTCTCGATCGCGCCGGTGCTCACGGTCACGGATCGCTACTGGCTGCTCGGCCGCAGCCCGGCCAGTCTCGCGCCGCTCGTCCAGCGCGACGTCTCGACCCCGCAGCTCGACCACACGGCGGCCTGGCGCGAAGTGACGGGCGCGGTCGTGGCGCCGACGCAATCGTTCGGGTATTTCAATCTCGGCAGCCTCTTCGAGTCGTACTACGCCACCCTCCGCCCCTTGATCGCGCTCGGCCTGGTCGGGAGCGACGAGGTGGGCCGGTACGTCGATGCTGGAAAGCTGCCGAACGCGGCGGTCGTCTCGCGCCACCTCGGCGGGATGGCGTTTTCGCAAGCGACCGTGCCCAGCGGCAGCCTGTGGGAGGCGCGCGGGAACATTTCGGCCGGCGAGGCGCTGCTCGTCGGGGCGGCGGCCTGGCTCTGGAGCGGGGCCGAAATGCCGGAACTGCCCGGCTTGCCCGGCGCGCAGCCGCCGGCGCCCGGGCCTGAGCGGTGAGTCATAATTGACCCGTGGCGAAAAGAAAAAAAGCGCGTTAAGACACACCCGCTGCGACAAATCTTCTCGCAAGAAAAGAGGAAACTGTGTACGGTAACCACCCTTATGCCTATTCCCAAGAAGACCGCTTTCTCCCGCCGGTTGCCCGATTTGGTGACTGAAGAGCTGGCGGCTGTCCTTTCGTCGCGGACCACTTACGAGTTCAAAGAGCTCTTCGAGGTCGTTCACCTGAATCTTCGTGCCCGGAATGCCGCCAGCGGCGGGGAGGAAATGCTCCGCTTGCGGGCCTATGAAAAGCTCCAGAATCTCGTGGCGCGCGGCATGGTGAAAAAGGACGGGAAGAAATACAAGGGCGTGCCCAAGCAATTGGCGACTTTGCAAACCGTGCCGCCGATCCCCGGCCAGCCGCCCGTCGCGGCCGCCGCGCCGGCCGCCCAGGCGGCGTAAGGCCGTCCGCTCCCGGCCATGCTCGCCAACTATCTGCCCATCCTGTTGCAGGTCGGCATCGCGATCGGCTTTGCCGTCATCGCGATCCTCGTCAGCTACGCGCTCGGCAAAAGCACGAAGCGCAACGCGATGAAGGATTCCGCGTACGAGTGCGGCATGCTCCCCATCGGCGGGCCGCAGCCGCGCTTCAGCGTGAAGTTCTACCTGGTGGCGATGCTCTTCATCCTCTTCGATATCGAGATCGTTTTCATGTATCCGTGGGCCGTCGTCTATCGCGACGAAATCGCGGCGCATGGGAGCGACATCTTCTGGAGCATGATGAGCTTCGCCGGCATCCTTACCCTGGGGTACGTCTATGCCATCAAGAAAGGCGCCCTTGAGTGGGGTAAATAACCACGCCAATCTAATCTACTAAACTACGAAGCGGCAGGCTGGGAACGGCTTGCCGCTTTGTGTTTGTCTAGAGCCGGTCCCGACGCTCGAACCAAAGCGAAACTTTCCGCCATGCCGATCTCACGAACTGCGAGACGTCTCCTCATCGGAGGTTTGCTGATCCAGGCCATTCTCCGAAATGCCGGCGCGGCTCAAGACAACTGGCCGTCCTTCCGCGGACCGGATGCCTCCGGCGTGGCGGAGGCGCAGAACCTGCCGGACCAATGGAACGCGGAGACCGGGGAAGGGATTCGCTACAAGGTGGAGATTCCTGGGCTGGCCCATTCCAGCCCGGTGATCTGGGGCGACCGGCTGTATCTCACGACCGCGGTGAGCAGCGACCCGGACGCCTCGTTCAAGCCCGGTCTGTACGGCTCGGGCGAAGCATCCGCGGACCGCTCGGCGCAAGAGTGGCGGATCCTTTGCCTGGACAAGAAAAGCGGCCGGCTCCTCTGGCAGAAAACCGCGACCAAGGGCCCGCCCAAGGACAAGCGCCACATCAAGTCGACTTACGCCAACTCCACGCCGGCGACCGATGGAAAAACCGTCGTGGCGCTCTTCGGATCGGAGGGACTCTTCGCTTATACAGTCGACGGCGCGTTTCTCTGGAAGAAGGAACTCGGGCGCATGGATGTGGGCGCCTATGATCTGCCGAGTTATGAATGGGGCAGCGCCAGTTCGCCGATTATTCATGACGGAAAAGTCTTCGTGCAATGCGACCAACAACGCGGCTCTTTTCTGCTCGCGGCGGACTTGAAAACAGGCGCGACCCTTTGGAAGACGGAACGCGACGAGCTTCCGTCATGGGGCACGCCGACCTTCTATCCCGGAAAGAGAGCGGAGCTCATCACGAACGGCTCGAAGTTCATTCGCGGATACAATCCCGCGACGGGCGAGGAGTTCTGGCGCCTCGGCGGCAGCTCGAAGATCACCGCGCCGACGCCGGTGTTTGCCGACGGTCTCATCATCGTGGCCAGCGGCCGCGCGCCGGAGCGCCCGATCTTCGCCATTCGCGCCGGCGCCGAGGGCGACCTCACGCTACGCGAGGGCGAGACGGCCAATCGGTTCGTCGCCTGGAGCAAAACGCGGCGGGGCGGTTACATGCCGACGCCGCTCATTTACCAGGGCCTTCTCTATGTCCTCAACAACGACGGCCTGCTCGGCTGCTACGATCTCCCGACCGGCACCGAGTGTTATCTCGAGCGGATTCCTCAACGCTCGTTCGGCTTCAGCGCCTCGCCCGTCGCCGCCGACGGCAAACTATACCTAGCGGGCGAAGACGGCCTGGTGTTCGTCGTCCAGGCCGGCCCGAGTTTGAAGCTGCTCGCGACCAACTCCATCGGCGAGCCCCTCATGGCCACCCCCGCACTCTCCGGCGGCGCCATGTTTCTTCGGGGCAGCAAGCATTTGTTCGCCGTGGGAAAATGAGACGAAAGGGCAGGAACGGCACCTGCCCTCTCGTTCCCAAAGTTAGCGAAGCGCTTTGGGAACGCCGCGCTGTCTCGAAACTCTGTTTCCCCGAAGCGCGCTGAATCGAGCCGCGGTCGACGCTTTCAGCCGGCGGTTCGAGAACCGGGCGCTCTTGGAAACGGAGTTTCGGCTGCGGGCTGCGTTCCCAAAGCGCTTCGCTAACTTTGGGAACGAGGAGACTACTAGCTAGAGGCGTCATATCTCTTTTTCGTGTCTTTTGTGTCTTTCGTGGATACCACTTCGCACTCTCCATGATGAAAACTTTCCTCATTCTTTGCGTCGCCGCCCTCACCGTCGCCGCCGCCGGCGAGGAGAAGCTCACCTTCCACACCGACTGGAAGGGAGAGCGCATCGAGCTGCCGCCGAGCTTTGCGCCGGCGATGACGCTGAAGGGCATCGAAGAGATCCGTTTTGCGCCGGGGATGTTCAATGCGAAATCCGAATCCTTCTTTACCTATGCATTCGTCTTCTCGGTTCCGAAAACTCAGGAGCTGACGCCGGACCTGATCAAGCAGGAGATGCTCGCTTACTATCGAGGGCTCGCCGAAGGCGTCTCCAAGAGCAAGGGGAAGAACATCGACGGCGGCAAGTTCACCTTTGCCCTGGAACCCGCGAAGGCGGCGACGGAAACCCCGCAGAAGATTGCCGCATCTACGAAGGTCGCCCAGTACTCCGGTGAACTTTCCTGGATCGAGCCCTTCGTCACCGCGCAGCCGCAGCTCCTCCATTTCGAGCTTCAATCCTGGACCGATCCCGCCACCGCGAGAAACTACCTGTTCGTCTGCGCCTCGCCAAGAGCGCGCGGCGACACCGACGCCGTCTGGAAGGAACTCCACGACATCCGCCGCAGTTTCGAGGTCACGGCGCCCTGAGTCGCCGGCTCCTCACTTTCCCGTGCCCAACGCGCCGCGCGCGCGCTCGAGGCTGTATTGCGCCTTGTTCTGCTCGGCGACGGCGTTGAGGAAATCGAGCCGCGCGCCGGTAAGATCCTGTTCGGCCTGGATGGTCTCCAGGACCGCGCCGACCGCGAATTCCCGCCGCTCGCGGGCGAGCCGCAGCGATTGCTCGGCGGCTTCCATCGCGCGCCGCGCATCCTCGATTTGCGCGGCGAGCGCGTGGATGCGCGTATGGCCGTCGACCACCTGGCGCACGACCTCCTCGCGCACGCGCTCCAGTTCCAGCGTGCCCGTGCGGACGCGCGCATCGTTCACCCGCACGCGGCCCGCGTCGAAGAGCCCGCCCGGTCCGATGCGCCACGAGAGGCCGGCCGAGTAGTCGCTCGATTGATCGAATTCGCGCGGCCCCGGGTTGCCCACGCCGCCGCCGAGTCCGCCGTAAAACGCCTGCCCGCCGACCGTGGGAATGAGCGGGCCGTAGATCGCGCCCTGGCGGTTCTTGCGCGCGGCCTCTAGCTGCGCGGCGTATTGCTTGAGCTCCGGCCGCGCGGCGATCGCCTCGGCGATGAGCGCGTCGAGCGGGCGGTCCGCGGGAGTGAGATGGATGGGCGCGAGGTCGCCGCCTTCGGGCAGCAGCGTCACGGCGGGATCGAGATGGAGCACCTGCGCGAGATGCGCGGCCGCGAGGCGCCGCTGCTCGCGGGCGCGATCGAGCGCCAGCCGGTTGCGCTCCACCTGCGTCGCCGCGCGCCAGGTGTCGCCCTTGAACGCGAGCCCCACTTCGACTGCCTGCTTGATCTGCGCGGCGTAGTCCTCTGCGATGTGGACCGACTCCGCGGCCACGCCGACCGCCGCCTTCGCGCGGGCGAGATCGAAGTAGCCGAGCGCCGCCTGGAGCACGCTCTCCTGCCGCTGCGCGTCCGCGAAGTGCCGCGCCGCATCGACCGCCCGGCGCGCCGCGAGCTTGCGAAAGAGCGCCTCGCCGAAGTCGACCTGCGCGGTGGCCGTCGCGCCGGCGGTGTACTGCTCCTTGTCGGCGTCGATGATCTTCCCCTCGACCGTCTGGATGTTCCCCTCGTGCCGCCGATAGCCGAGGCCCGGCGAGAGGTACGGGAAGAATTGCTCGGTCGCGACGAGGTTGGCCGCCTCCGCCTCGGCCAGGCGCTCGCGCGCGATCCGCACGTCGAGATTGTTCGCGCCGGCGAGCCGCAACGCCGTCGCGAGATCGATGGGGTGCCACGCCGGCTTGGAAGCCTGGGGCGGCCCCGCGATTGCCGACGCCGCGACCAGCGCGAGAGCGAAGATGAGCCGGCGCGCTTTCATTTCGCCTCCGTGATTTGCACCGGCTGGCCGTCGGTCAACGGAAGCTTGCCGGTGAGGATGATTCGCTCGTTCGGCTCCACGCCCTTGAGCAATTCGACCGAGGCGCCATCGTTGAAACCAATGGTCACCGGCGTCTTCTTCGCCTTGCCGTCGACGAGCTTGAACACGAACGCCGCGGTCTTTTCCATCACCAGCGCCTCGGCCGGCAGGAGCAGCGCATCGGGGTGTTGTTCGACGCCGATCTTGACCATCGCGTACATGCCGGGCCGCAAGGTCTGGTCGCCGTTGGGCAGGTCCGTTTCGACCAGCATCGTGCGCGTCGCCTCGTCCAACGCATAGGCGATGCGCGAGACTTTCCCTTCGATCGCGCGGCCCGGCAGTTCCTCGATCGCGACCTTTACCGGCTGGCCGGCGCGCACCAGCGGCACCTCCATTTCCGGCACCCCGGTCTGCACGCGCACGGTGTCGAAATCCATCAGCGTGAAGAGCGCCGCGTTTTGCGGCGTGCTCCCCGCGGTGGCCGCCGGGACGAACGCGCCGGGATCGACAAAGCGCATCGTGATCACGCCCGCGAATGGCGCCTGGATCTTCGCGAAACCGAGCAAGCTCTGCGCGCCTTCGATCGACGCGTGCGCCGTGTCGAGCGCGCCGCGCGCCTTGTCGAGCGCCTGCGGCAGGACGAGGTCCGGCGCTTTCTTTTGCGCCTCCGTGAGCCGCCGCAGCTCGATCTCCGCGACGCGCGCCTCGGCTTCGCCGCGCTTCAATTCCGCGAGGCGCTCGGGCACTTCGATCTCCGCGAGCAACTCGCCGGCTTTCACCGCCTGTCCTTTGTCGACCGCGACCGTTTTCAGGTAGCCCGCGACCTTGGCGTAGAGCGTCGCCTGCTGGTTGGCGCGGACGTTGCCCGGCAGGGTGACGTAGCGCACGATGTCGCCGCGCCTCGGCTGCGCGACGCGGACGGCGAGCGGCGGCTTGGGGTCGGCGGCCGAGGCTCCGAGGGTCAGCGCAAGGGACGCCGCAAGCATCGCGGTACGGCGAAGCCGTACGGTCCGGGGAGCGCACGCGC
>DASYIS010000035.1:0-7584 GCA_035997375.1 Chthoniobacteraceae bacterium | reverse complement strand
CGACAGCCCGCCGGGCGCGGTCTTTTTCTCGTAAATGTCGTTGCGGAAATTCCCCGTCTTCGCGTCGCCGATGCTCACCGCCGTCGGGCTGACGTTGACGTTGCAAATGTGGCCGGCGTGCGACCCCTTGAACGCCTTGTCGTCGAACCAGAGGTTGAAGCTCTTCGCCTTCTCGCTGACGTAGCGGAACTTCACCGAGACCTGGAGGTCCTTCTCCGGCTCGATGATCACCTGCTCGACCGCCGAGTGGTCCGACCCTTCCGGCGTGATGCCGACGAGCACCCCGTCCTTGATCACGCTCGCGCTCTTGTAGTGCTTCCATTGCTTGCCGAATTCGGCGCCGGAGAAGTCATCGGAGAACACCGCGCGGGGATAGTAGGAGGCGGGGATCTCGGCGAGGGCGAGGGTGGAGGAGAGCGAGAGGAGGAGAATCGGGAGGAGCTTCATAGGGAGGGTGAGGGTGGCAGAGGGGAATGCGCGTGACAAGGTGACAAGGTGACAAGGTGCAGCGGGGCTGATTGCTGACTCACGCCAGGCCAGGTTCACGTAGCCATCCTTTCCATCCTCATCATCCTAACCCGGCTGAGCCGGAATCAAAAGGCTTGAACCGCCAAGACGCCAAGACGCCAAGGAAGACAAAATCCAACTGCTTTCTTGGCGCCTTGGCGGTCACCCTCTTCCGAGCATTCAGCGAACGGCCGGCGGCCTTAGTACACGTCGCGCTTGTAGCGCTTGCTCTTCTTCATCTCCTCCACGTACTTCGCGGCGCCCTCGGCATCGAGCCCGCCTTCGCGGGCGGCGATGGCTTGCAGCTCGGCATCGACGTCCTTGGCCATGCGCGCGCCGTCGCCGCAGACGAAGAAATGCGCGCCCTCCTGGAGCCAGGCCCAGAGCTCGGCGCTCGCCTCTTTCATCTTGTGCTGCACGTAGACCTTTTGGCCGGCGACATCGCGCGAGAAGGCGAGATCGAGCTTGGTGAGCGTCCCCTCGGCTTGCAGCGCGATGAGCTCTTCCTCGTAGAGAAAGTCGCTGCCGCGCCGCTGCTCGCCGAAGAAGAGCCAGCTCTTTCCCTGTGCGCCGGCGGCCTTGCGCTCCTGCAGGAAGGCGCGGAACGGCGCGACGCCGGTGCCGGGGCCGACCATGATGACGGGGGTGTGGCCGTCCTCGGGCAGGCGGAAATGCTTGGCCGTATGGACAAAGACGGGGACCGGCACGTCGGGGCCGGTGCGGTCGGCGAGGAAGGTCGAGGCGACGCCGCCGCGCTTCCGGCCGTGGGTCTCGTAGCGAACGGTCGCGATGGTGAGATGAACGTTTTCGCCGACGGCCTTTTGGCTCGAGGAGATGGAATAGAGGCGCGGCTGGAGTTTGCGCATCGTTTTCACGAGCTCCTCGGCGGTCCAGGTGATGGACGGGTGATTGAGCAGGAAGTCGATGAACTCCATGCCGTAGAGGTGGGCCTCCAGCGCCTTTTTCTCGAGCGGATCGGTCGAGAGCTGCCGCAGCAGATCGACGCCCTCGCCGCCGCGCGCGACGACCGCCGCGATCAGTTCCTTCGACGGCGTGGTGATGATGTAATCGGTCGTCAGCGCCTGGCGGAGCGGCTTCGGCTGCGCATCGGCGCCCGGCACGATTTCGTCGCCGGTCGCATGAATGGCGTGGATGATCTCCTCGACCAGCGCCGGGTCGTTGCGCGGGAAAACGCCGAGCGAATCGCCGACCTCGTACGCGAGCCCCGAGCCGGCGAGCGAGATCTCATGATGCCGCGTCTCCTTCTCGGACTGCGGGCCGCTGAGGCGGCGATTGACGGTATGCGGAGCGGGAAAGGGGTTTTTGCGGGAATAGCCTGAAGCCGATTCGGTAGACATGTCTCCCTTTCTCTACCAGCAATGGGCGCTTGGGTCGATGAAATTGCGCGCGCGGCAAAGTCATGTGAAACCCGAGGCGCGGCGCGCCGTCGGTGCCGAGAACAGACACCGTCTGTCTTGGTCGGAGCGGGGCCGGCTTACGTACCGGACAGACGTTGTCTGTCCTCGGCACCGACGGCGCGGTGCCCTCCACACGCCCCTACCGCTGCGCCGCCATCGCCTTGCGCACCCTCTCCTTGTATTGCGGCGCGACTACCTCGTGGTTCAACACCAAGTCCGCTGCCGTCTGCTTTTCCTCCCGCGTGGAGGTCGGGATCGCCATCACCGCCTCGAACAAATCGAGCGTCGCCCTCGCTCCGAAGATGCTCCGCTGCGGCACAGAGCTGAGCAGTTTCCGCAGCAGCGCGACGGCTTCCTGGCGCGCCGCCAGCGCAGCCGCGGGCTGCTTCGCCAGGTCGTGGAGCGCGGCGATGCGATTGAGGGTCCTGCCTTTCTCGAAATCCGCCGACATCGGAAACAGCCGCCGCCCGTAATCGATCGCCTTTTCAAATTCCTGCCGGCTTTGGTAGAACTCGAGCGCCGTCGAGAACAGGACCGCTTGCTGTGCCAGGCTGAGGTACGGAGTCGCCAGCGCCTGCGCGATGCCCGCATCAAACTCGACGGGCGCGGTTTTTCGATCCGCCGCCAGCGCGCGCACCAGCACGGCATGCGCCGCGGTGAGCTGCGAAGTCATCGCGTCCGGGTCGCGCAGGACCGCGTCGGCGTGCGCCCGTGCCTCGAAATACCGGCCCTGCTCGAGTCGCATCAGCGCCATGAGGCCGTTCGCTTCCACTCGATAAATGGGCGCGGCTTTCGGATCGTCGATCTGCTCTCTCGCCAGCGCTGCTGCTTCCTCCGTCTTGTTGCTGCGGTACGTCTGCCAGAACGTCTTCCGCCACGCCTCGAACTCCGCGTGGCTGCTCGCGCGTACGCTGCCCCGCTCCGCGCTGATGAACGTCGTGCGGTTCAGCGCCTTGAGCAGGCCGGCGCCGTACGCCCGCGCCATCTCGGCATCGAGCGGCACCTTCGGCTGGGTGTACGGGCTTTCGAGCGTCGCCGCCATCAGCACGCCGTCGCGCGTCGCGAAGTAATGCGAATTGATCGCGCGATTCACGGCGTTCGGCTTGGCCGCATCAACCAGGAAATCGATCGGACTCATGACGAGCGGCGGCCGCTCCTCGGCGATCCAGGCGATCCATTCATCGAGGTTCGCCTTCACGTGCGGCACGCCGAGGCCGAGGAAATGGAACGCCTCGTGGATGTCCCCCTTCAGCGCGGGGCAATGCAGGTCGAGCGCGATTTGCAGCGGTGTGCGCTCGGCGAACTCCTGGATCGCCTTCACCTCCGGAAAGATCGGCGCGTCGCCGTAATCGCGGTTGTGATCGTGCGGCTCGCGGTTCTTCCCCTGGTCGCCCTCCTCGACCCCGTCCTTGTCGACGAAGGGGACCACGTAGAGCACGTAGGTTTCCCGAAACCGCCGCGCCGCCGGCGACTCCGAGAGCGCCTCGCGCAGGAATCCTTCCATGACGTAACTGGCCAGCGCCTCGCAAGCGTGATGCCGCGCCGTGAGGAGCATTCCGCGCTTGCCCGCGCCCGGCCGGCCGATCTGCAAGAACTCGACCGCGCGCCCCTTCAGCGACTTCGTCAGCACGCTTTTCGTGAGATGCGGGTTGCCGGCCTGCGTTGCGAGAAATGCGTCGAGATTGCTCTGCACATACGGAATCCCGACGGAAAACCGCACGCGCTCGCCGGCCTTCGTGAAATCGTAGGCGAAGGTCTCCTCCGGCGGCCGGAGGTCCTGAGCTTGCCGAACGGGTGCCGCGACCACGCGCTCCGCGCCCATCCACTGCCAGGTCTTCCCATCGTCGTGGCTGATCGCCGGCCCGCGCACCCCGATCACGCCTGCCTTGGCAAAGCCAAACGTCACCCGCCCCGGCTCCGACGCCTGCGCCTCGAAGTACCAGTAAAACCACGGCTTCCCGCCGCGCAGATCCGGCGCGATCTCCACGGCGTTGGCGGTCTTGTTCTTCACCAGCACGTTGCCGCCGGGGAAGGCGGTGTTGATGACGACCTCGGCGCGGGCGGTGACGAAGCAGAAGAGAGCGCTCGCGAGCAGGAAGAGCGGGCGGGGTTTGGTCATGGGAGAAAGCAAGTCTGATGAAAACGGAGCGCCGCGCCGAGTCGCAATTTCCAGTTCCGGGCGCGCAATGGGCAGACTCCGCGTCGGGGGGCAGGACGACGGCCCACAAAGCTGCTGACAACCGCGCCCGTGCAGCCGAGGATTCGCAGCATGATCACCCGCCGCGAGACCTTGAAGAGACTCGGCTGCGCGCTCGGCGCGGCCACCGTGGGGCACGCGCTGGACGCGAGCGGTGCGGCGGCGAAACCGACGCTGCACGTCTATCCCGAATACGGCTGGCTGCGCGGCTTCGGCATCGTGCCGTCGTGGGGCGCCAACATCGTCGAGGCGTGGGAGCTTTACGACGGCGCGCGTTTTCGCGAGGAAGTCGCGCTCGCCCGGCAGGTGCATGCGAACTGCATCCGGCTCTGGATCGAGTTCGCCGCCTGGAAGACGGACCGCGACAAGATGACCGAGCGCTTTCTCGACGCCGTCGCCGGCATCGCCGAGCAGGGGATGAAAGTGATGCCGTGCCTCTTCAATCATTGGCACGACCGGAAGCTGGATTACGGCGGCACGTCGGCGGCGGGCGATTGGGCGCCGCACCTGGAGTACGTGAAGACGATCGTCACGCCGCTGGCGAACGACGACCGCGTGATGATCTGGGATCTGTGCAACGAGCCCGGCTCGCGCGACGCGAACACGCCGGAGGTCAAATGGCTGACCGAAATCGCCGCCACCGTGCGCGGCTGCGGCGCGCGGCAACCGATCACCATCGGCACCATGTCCGGGGTGAACATCATGACGTTCGCGCCGCTCGTCGATGTGCTCAACGGCCACCCTTACGGGCACCACCGCAACAACCTCGAGGCGCTCATCACCTCCTTCACGGCCATGAGCAAGGAGACGGGCAAACCCTTCCTCGTCAATGAAACCATCCCCGGCGCGCTCGACGATCTTGTGCGGGCCGAGGTCGCCCGCTTCTACACCGAGATGCTCTCCGCCGCCGGCTTTGGCTGGATGGGCTGGGTCATTCGCGAAGGGAAAGCCATCGCCACCACCCGCGAGTTGCACGACGGCAACGGCATCGAAGGCGGCGGCTACCACCCGTTTTTCACCAAGGAAGGCAAGCTGCGCGACGGGCTGGAATTCATGACTGCCGCGCCGAAACGTCGCGCGCCGTGGGAGAAAGGCGGGGAAGTAATCAGTAAACAGTGGGGCAATAATCAGAACGCGGCGGCGCGCTGTGGAGTACTGATCTGATTACTCCCTCCGAACTGATTACTGATTACTCGCCCCTCACGAGGTCACCCCCAGCAAGCCGCGCGTAAATTGGAAATCCACGCTGCCGGCAGCGTTGGCGGCGGGGACGTGGCGGCGCTCGGCGGTGGCGATGAGGAGGGTTTCCAAAGCGGACAGGTCGGTCGCAGGGTCGCCGGTGAGCGTGAGGTCGAGGTCTGCGGGGGCGATCGATGAAGGGCCGGCTTCAGCGATTTGCAGGACGGGGAGGAGTGGGTGGCCCTGGCGGGCGTGTTCGCTGACGACGCTAAGCACGGCGTGCACTCCGCAGGCGCCGAGAGCGGTGAGGTTCTCGACCCAGTGTTCCGTCTCGCTGGCGATGACGTGCAGGCCGGGCTCGGTGAGCGGCCGGCCGCCGGCGAGCGTGGCGTGCGGCTCGGAGGAGCCGAGCAGGAGGCGGCGAAACTCCGGGTGGGCGAGGAGCGGGTCGCTCTCCGGGAGGAGCACGGAGCCGCCGCGCTCGAGGCCGGCGAGGGCGAGCTGCGCGAGGGTGCGGGCGGTGGTTTCGCCGACGGGCGCGGTGGTCAGGAGACCGAGGGCGAGCGCGCCGAGATCGGCGGTCACGGGGGCCTCGGGCGGAAGCGCGGCGAGCCGCTCGCGGAACCAGGCCTCGATCTTGTCGAGCGCCTGCGCGATGCCGCCATCGAGTTGCACGCTGGCCCAGCCGAAGCGCGCCGCCGGCACCCCCGCGTCCTCGAGCTCGTGCCGCATGACGTCGTTCGTGATCTTTTCGCAGCCATGCTCGAGCAGGAGCGCCGCCGCGACATTCGGGTGCGTGAGATAGCCGCGGTAGCTTCGCCCGAGCATGCGAAACAGCGACTCGCCGGAAGAGCCGCACGCCTCGGTGTGCGCGAGGGCGACGAAGCGCGTGATGCCCTGCGCCCGGCCGATGCCCTTCTCATTCAAGCGATCCGCCGCGACCCGGGAGACCTGTGAGGAGCAGAGGCTCGTCGGCAGGACCAAGCCGACGCGCTCGGTCGCGAAGCCGGTGGGAGTGCGGAAAACGTGGAGCGTTCCTGGTTCTTCGTTCTTGGTTCTTCGTTGTGCGCGAACGAGCGGGATGCCGTCCGGTGCGCTGCGCGCTTGCAGCGCGGCGAGGTGCGAGCCGTCGGCTTGCGGCCAATTGCGCCAGAGCGAGACTTGCGAGTGGCCGGCGGCTTCGCCCTTCGTTCGCCGGCCCGAGGCGGTCGCGAGGGTCAGCGCGAAGGCCTCCTGCGCCAGCGTCGCCATCGGCTCGCCGTCGAGGTAGCGGCCGGCGTTGATGTCCATCTCGTGGATGAGCAACTCGTGGCGCCGCGTGGTGGTGGTGATCTTCAGCGTGGGGACGAAGGGGAAGTTGGTGACCGAGCCGTTGCCGGTGACGAAGAGGATGAGGTTGCAACCCGCCGCGACCTGGCCCGCGATCCCTTCGAGGTCGTTGCCCGGGCCGTTCATGAAGGTGAATCCAGGGGCGGCCAACCGGCGCAGCGGCTCGGCGTATTCGATGACATTTTCCAGGCGCGTGCGCGGGTCTTTCTTGTGCACCGCGCCGACGGATTTGAGCGCGATGTTGTAAAGCCCGCGCAGCTTGTTGCCGCCGCTCGGGTTGCTCTCGAAGGTGACCCCGTGCCACGCGAGATAACGCCGGAAGCGCTCGATGGCCTCGAGAAACCGGCGCGCCGTCGCCACGTCGCGCACGCTGCGCAGGAGGTAGGCCTCGGCGCCCACGGCTTCGTCGGTCTCCGTCAGCACGCCGCAGCCGCCGTGGCGGATGACCTCATGCACGATCGCGCCGGCGAGCGGGTTGCCCGAGACACCGGAAAACGCGTCGGACCCGCCGCACTGGAGCGCGATGCGCAACTCGCCGATCGGCTCCTCCGTCCGCACCTGCGCCGCGACCTCCGGCAGCCACTGGCGCACAATCCCTTCGCCTTCGACCAGGCCGGCGGAGAAGCCGCCACGCAGCGTGAGAAAGGCGTGCGGCACTGCGGCGAGCGGGTAGCCGTGCTCTTCCATGAATGCGCGGAGCCGCGCATTGGTGATCGGCTCCACTCCGTAGTCGACGGCGAGCACCGCGCCGCAATTGGGATGCACCATGAAGCCGGCGAGGCTGCGCAGCACTTCGGCGGCATTGTGCGGCTCGCCGGTGCCGCCGCCTTCCGTGTGCGCGATGGCGACGATGCCATCGATGGAATGGTCGCGCGCGAGCGGCTGAAGGCGCGCCGCAAGTTGGCGGGCGAAGCTGGCCGTGCGCGAAGTGGTGCCGACGATGACCATGAAGTT
>DASYIS010000034.1:0-13026 GCA_035997375.1 Chthoniobacteraceae bacterium | reverse complement strand
GGGAGGAGACGCCTCTCCACGCCTGTCCTCAAATCGACCCGTCGAAAAGAGGTGACGCCCATGTGCTGTCACTTCAATTTCCCACTTCCAAAGTGACGCCCATGTCCTGTCACCTGTCCCGTCATTCGTCATTCGTCATTCGTCATTCCAATCCCGCGCCCTCCCGCCTTGTCATCCGCCTCATCTCTGCTAGAGTCGCGCTCCTTATGCGCACAACTCTCTCGATTTTCGCAGCGCTCGCCGCGCTCCTTGCGCCGGCGGTGGGCGCGCCGAATACGTTGACGGCGCTCCAGGCGGTCAAGCTTTTGCCGAAGGACGCGTGGGCGCGCCTGGCGCGGGTCGAGGCCTTCGAAGGGGCGCCGATCCCGGAGCGCTGGCACATTCTGGTCCACGACACGCGCGAGGAAAACGGGCTCCACGAGTACGTGATCGCCAACGGCGAGGTCGTGGCGTCGCGCGCCGTCTCGCAATTTGCCGAGGACCTGAAGGCGGACGACATCATCGGCAACGACGCGGTCAAGGTCGACTCGGAGCATGCCGCCAACCTGGCGGAGGCCTATGCGGAGGCGAACAAGAAGGATTTCGCGACCTACAATTACGAACTGAAGAAGGACGGCGACGCGACGCCCGTCTGGAAAGTGACGTGCGTGGATGCCAAGGGCGAGGAGGTCGGAAAGATCTCGGTCTCCGCGAGCAAGGGGACAGTGGTCAAGCATGAGGGCTTCGCGGTCGAGCCGGTCCTTTACAACGGGATGACGAAGAAGGAGTTCGCCGCGGCGGATGCGAAGTGGGAACGGGATCGAGCGGCCAAGGCGAAGAAGGCGGCCCTGCCGACCCAACAGCGGGTCATGCGGGCGGAGCCTCCGCCGGAGCAACCGCGGGGCTTCCTCGGCCGGCTGTTCGGCGGCGGACGCTAGGGCATTTCCATGGCGCCCTTGCGTGAGTTGGCCCGCCTGCTCGGGGCCGATGTCGTCAGCACCGATCCGCGGGTTTGCGCGGCGCACGCCGCGGACCGCTGGTTCGCGAGCCGCGTGCCGGAGGCGGTCGTTTTCGCGCGCAGCACGGAGGACGTGAGCCAGGTGATGCGCTGGGCGACGAAGCGCGGCGTGCCGATCACGCCGCGCGGCGCGGGCTATGGCTACGTCGGCGGCTGCGTGCCGGTGCGCGGCGGCGTGGTCCTCTCCGTGGCGCGGATGAAGCAGATCAAGGAGATCAATTTCGCGGACGCCGTGGCGGTGGTGGAGCCGGGCGTCATCACCGGCGATTTGCAGGCCGCGGTGCGCCGCAAGGGGCTGTTTTATCCGCCCGATCCCGCGAGCCTGAAAGACTGCTCGATCGGCGGAAACATCGCGACCAACGCCGGCGGTCCGCGCTGCTTGAAGTACGGCGTCACGCGCCAGTACGTGCTCGGCCTCGAGGTCGTGCTGGCGAGCGGCGAGATCCTCCGCACCGGCAGCCGCACGCATAAAAACAAGACGGGCTTCGACCTGCTCGGCATGTTCGTCGGCTCGGAGGGGATGCTCGGCTGTGTCACGGAAGCGACCCTGCGCCTGCTCCCGCACCCGCCCGCGCGCGCGAGCCTTTCCGCCAGCTTTCGCACGTTTCGGCAGGCGGCCGATGCGGTGCAGGCGGTCTTCAAGGCCGGCTTTCTTCCATCGGCGGTCGAGATCGCGGACAGCTTCACGCTGCAATCGGCCCGCGAGCACTGCGGCACCGCGGTCGTGCCGGCGGGGCGCGGGCATTTGCTCATCGATCTCGACGGCCAGCCGGCGTCCGTGCAGTCGGAGGTGAAATCACTCCAGGATCTGATCGCCCAGCGCGGCGCCGTGCATCTCGCGACCGCGCTCGGCGAGGTGGAATGCGAGAAGTTGTGGGAATTGCGCCGCAAGTTCTCGGCGTCGCTCAAGGCGACCGGATTGACCAAATTGAACGAGGATATCGTCGTCCCGCGCGGGCGACTGGTCGATCTCGTGCGCTTCGCGGAAAAGCTGCGCAAGCAACACGGCTTCCCGGTCGCCTGTTTCGGGCACGCCGGCGACGGCAACATTCACACGAACATCATGGCGGCAAACTACGACGACCCCGCGGTGCGCGCGCGGGTCGAGGTGGCGCTCGATCAACTCTTCGCCCAAGTGCTGGCGTGGGGCGGCGTCATCACGGGCGAACACGGCGTCGGCCTCGCGAAGAAACGCTGGTGGAAGGACGCAACCACCGCGACCAGCCGCGCGGTGCATGAGCGGATCAAGGCGGCGCTCGATCCCGACGGCCTGCTGAATCCCGGCAAGTTCCTCCCCTCGCCCGCGGCTTGAAAACCTTCGACGTTCTCGGGGTGCGCATGAGCGCGCTCACGCTGCCGCTCGCGACCGAAGCGATCCTCGCCGCCGCGCGCGAGAAGCGCCCGGGGTACGTCTGCGTCACCGGCGTCCACGGTATCATGGAGGCGCAACGCGACCCGGCGTTGCGCGAGATCCTCAACGCGGCGTTCCTCAACACGACCGACGGCATGCCGCTCGTCTGGCTCGGCCGGCGCGCGGTCGGACCGTGGGTGGATCGCGTTTATGGGCCCGACTTGATGCTCGAAGTTTTCGCCGCCGCGCTCGCGACCGGCGGCACGCATTTCCTCTACGGGGGCGCGCCGGGCGTCGCGGAGAAACTGAAGAGCCGGCTCGAAGAACGCTTTCCCGGCACACGGATCGTCGGCACGTTTTGCCCGCCCTTTCGTCCGCTCGAGGCAGGCGAAGAAACCGCGCTGGCCGCGCAGGTGGCGGCGGTCCAACCGGCCTTCTTCTGGGTCGGCCTTAGCACGCCGAAGCAAGAGAAATTCATGCGCGCCTACCTGCCGAAGCTGCAGACGACGGTCATGCTCGGCGTCGGCGCCGCGTTCGATTTCCACGCGGGAACCATGCGCCAGGCGCCGCGCTGGATGCAGCGCTCCGGCCTCGAGTGGCTCTTCCGCCTCGGCATGGAGCCGCGCCGGCTGTGGCGGCGCTACCTGGTGAACAATCCGCTGTTCGTCTGGAAGCTGCTGAGACGTAGCCGACGTTTGTAGCCGTCACGCTCCGCGTGACGAGCCCATCACGCGGAGCGTGATGACTACATTGGCATCGGCTCGCCGCACGGCAAATCGTCCGGCAGCGGGACGACTTCGCGGACCCAGTCCCACAGCACGCTGAAGTCCTTGTTCACGTCCCCGGAGAGACAATCCGTCATCAGGCCCGCCGCCTCGGGATGCGCCTTGATCACTTCCCGGAACGAGAACACGGGATCGTAGAACGCATAGACCAGCTTGCGCATGTTTTCCACGCCCTGGCGGATCGCCGCGCCGTAGCCGGCGAAGCGCGCCGGCGTGAGATCGCCCGCGAGCAACCCCTCGTGCACCGCCTCGCCCGCAAGGTGCCCGCTCTTCAAAGCCAGCATGACGCCACTGCTGAAGACCGGATCGAGGAATGCGAACGCATCGCCGCAGAGCAGCAGCCCCGGCGCCGCGCAGTAGCGCGAGTGGCGGCTGTATTCACTCGTCAGGAAATACTCGCCGGTCGAGTGCCCGACCGAGAGCCGGTCCTTGATCCAGAGGTTCTCTTCGACCTCGCGATGAAAGATTTCCTTCGGCTCGCGCACGCCGTCGCGGGTCAGGTATTTCCCCTCCGCGACGATGCCCACACTCGTCATCCCATCGTGCTGCGGGATGTGCCAGAACCAGCCTTTGTCTGGAATATAGGCCACCGTCGTGTCGCCTTCATCGATCCCTTCGCCGCGCTTGGAATCCTTGTAGTAGGTCCACACCGCGATCTTGTTCAGGTAAGGATCGCGCATGCGCCAGCCGCGTTTGTTGGCGGTAAAGGCTTCCTTGCCCGTGCAATCAAGCGTGATCGGCGCGCGCACTTCATAGACCCGGCCCGTCGTCCGGTCCACGGCCTCGACGCCGACCACCTGGTCGCCTTCCATCAGCAGGCGGTTCACCGTCGTCTGCTCGCGCACCTCCGCGCCCTTCTCGCGGGCGTTGTCGAGCAACATCTGGTCGAACTCCGAGCGCAGGACCTGCCAGGTTTGCGCCACCGTCTCGCGGTCGTAGCGATTGAAAAAATAGAATGGCGTCGAACGCCGCCCGTCGGGTTGCACGAAGGTCACGCTGTACTTCTTCACGAAATGCGACGCCTTCATTTTCGGGATCATCCCGATGCGTTCCAGCGGGCCGAAGGTGAAGGGAATGAGCGATTCGCCGATGTGGTAGCGCGGGAATTTCTCGCGCTCGAGCACGAGCACCCGGTGGCCGTACTCGGCCAAAATGGCCGAGGCCGTGGAGCCGGCGGGGCCCGCGCCGATGAGAATGGCGTCGTAGGTTTCCAGGTTGTTCATGGTGCGCGGACTCGACACTTAGCAGGCCGAGGCCTGTTAACGGAAATAGTGCTTTATGATCGCATCCATCGCGGCTCGCGATTAATCCCTCTTCATGGAGCTCCGCCATTTTCGCTACTTTCAAGCCATCGCGGAAGAGCTGAGTTTTTCGAAGGCCGCCCGCCGGCTCAATGTGGTGCAGCCGGCGCTGAGCCGCGCGGTGAAGGAAATGGAGACCGAGCTCGGGACGCTGCTGTTTTTTCGCACGCGCCGCACGGTCAGCCTGACGCCGGCGGGCAAGGTGATGCTGGCGGAAACGGCCGTCCTCTTCGAGCGCCTCGCGCAATCGATCCGCCGCGTGCGCCGAGCGGCGGAGGGGCAGGAAGGCGAGCTGCGCCTCGGCTACATCGGGCCGCCGACGCAGCAATTCCTCGCCCCCGTGCTCGCGGAGTACGCACGGCGCTGTCCGCAAGTGACCGTGCATCTCGAGGAGCGCACACCGGAGCGCGTCTGGGAGATGGTCGCCAAGGGCCGGCTGCACGTCGGGCTCACGCGGCCCGTGCTCGCGCACGCCGAGTTCCGCATGGAAACGTTTCTCCTGCGCAGCGAGCGGCTCTGCGTCGCCGTCCCCAGCGGCCACGTGTGGAGCGGCCGCAAATCGGTCCCTTGGAAAGCGCTCGCCCAACAGCCCCTCATCATCCTCGCGCGGCGGGAAGGCGCCGGCCTGCACGATGAAATTCTCGCGGGCTGCCGCGGCGCCGGCTTCACGCCGCGCATCGCGCACACGCCGAGCGTCATCAGCACCGTGCTCCGCTATGTCGAAGCCGGCGGCGGCCTTGGCATTGTCCCGGAGACCGTCGGCGAGATCGAGCAGAGCGCGCGCTGGCATCAGATCCCGCTCACGCCGCCGATGACCGTCCCGCTCGTCATGGTCTGGCAAAACGACAGCCACGAGCCGGCGATTTCGCTTTTCTGCGAACTGATGAGAGAGTGGCAGAAGAAGGGGAAGCTTTGGGAGTGAGAGCGGGCGGGCGGAGGACAATGAGACAATGAGACAATGAGAAGGGCAGCAGCGCTCCGCATTGTCTCATTGTCTCATTGTCTCATTGTCCTCTTAAATACGAAAAAGCCACCCCGCTCGCGCGGGGTGGCTGTTGTTCGGTTGGTGCTGAGTTGTTCAGTGAAGGCTATTTGTAAGCGCCCCAGAAATCGTCGGGAGTGGCGCCGAGGGCGTCCGCGAGGGCGGCCTTGGTCGTGGCATTGACCTGCGGGGGCACGTCAATCGTGTTGACCGTGATCGCGGCGCCCAGCGCGTCGGCCGGCGCGGTGCCCGCGACGAGGAGCGTGTAGAGCTTGGAGCCGTTCTTCACGTACGGGGCGAGGTCAAGCGGCGCCGGGGTGACGGTCGACGCCTTGGCGTTCTCGAGGGCGTACTGGTCCTTGGCGCCGTCGATCATGCGGAGGGTCTCGAGGGTCGCAGTCGCCTGGGAGCGTTTGCGGGCCCGGAGAAAGCTCGGCACGGCGATGGCCGCGAGCAGCGCGATGATCGCAACGACGATCATGATTTCAACGAGGGTGAAGCCGGAGCGGCGGGAGTGGAGTTTGGAGAGCATGTAATGTGGATGGATGATTGGATATTGGATTAACTTGGCGGCGCCTGCGTGACTCACGCCGGACCTCGGGAGGGAAACAAGCAGGTGCGATGCCAAGCACCTCTGCCAACCGCGGGCCACCCGAGTAATCAGTAATCAGTGGGGCAGTAAACAGTGGGCGTCGCGCACGTTCGGCGACTGATTACTCTTCCCACTGATTACCGATCACTTCCGCCGTCTCAGCGCTCGGGCGGCTGGTAGAGGTAGCGCTCGGCGGTCTTGGTCGGCGGCGGGCCGGCGTCGAGGGACGGGGCGTGGATCTGCGAGGCTTTCCAGAGGGCTTGCTGCAGGCCGGCGAGATGCCCTTCGTCGCGGACTTTCTTTCCCTCCAGGTCGCTGACGTAGAAGGTGTCGATCGCGGCGCCTTTTTCGGTGGTGATGCGCGAGAGGGCGATCTGGATGTCCGTGTCGGCAAAGGCGCGCAAGAGGTTATATAACAAGCCGAGGCGGTCGGGAGTCTGGATCTCGACCAGGGTATAGACCGGGTGCGCCTCGTTATCGATGACGATGCGAGTCGGGAAATCAATTTCCTGGCTCAGATGATAGCCACGCCGCTTCAGCGCTTTTTCGAGGAGCGGCATGAAATCGAACTGCTCCTGGGCGAGCGACTGCCGCATTTTCTTCTCCACGAGGGCCATGTCCTTTTCCTCGGTGACGGCCTCGAAAGTGGTGTTGCAAACGCGGAAGACGTCCAGCACCAGGTTGTCGGCGCGGGTGAAGGCGTCGGCGGAAAGGATGTTGAGTTGCGCAACGGAGAGGGAGCCGGCGATGCGCGCGAGGAGCTCGGCGCGGTCCCAGCCGCAGAACCAGAACTCGGTGTGGCCTTTGTTCGGCTGCGGCACCCACTTGATGGCGGGCGCGAGCGGTTGATCGGCGTTTTCATGCCCCTCGAGGAAGGCGCGGAAAAGGCGGATGTGCTCGATGATCGCCGCGACGGAGTGCGTCTGGAAATAGCGGTCGGGCATCATCCCGAAATGCGCGTCGATTTCGTCATTGAAATCGGCGGCCATCTTCGCGGTGACGGCCTCGTGGAGGCCCTCGCGCTCGACCTGCCGGCGGCGGTAGAAAGCCTCGCCGTCGGCGAGATAGAGCGAGGTGTTACGATGCAACTGCCAGACGAGCGTCTCCTTCCAGTCCGACCACGTGGTGTCGCCGACGCCCTGGCCATCCGCGAGCGTGAGGAGCATGAGGGCGTCGAGGTTCGGCTGGGTTTTGACCAGTCCCGAGAACTCGGCGATGGTAGTGGCATCGTCGAGGTTGCGCCGCTGCGAGATGCTGGAGAGGGTGGAGTGATGGTCGACGAGGAAGATGAGGGCCTTGCGGCGCTCGGGCTGGATCTGGAGACGCGAGGCGACTTTTTGCGCGTAGAAGGCGCTCGCCTCCGCGTGCAGCCGCGCGTTGGACGCCTTGCCCGTGTCGTGCAGGAGCAGCGCGAGGTAGAGGATGCCGGGGTGCTCGAGCTCCTGGAAAAGCTTGCGGTATTCCTGAAACTTCGGCTCCGCGGTGTCGATGACGGCGTCGAGCTTCTCGATGCAGACGAGCGTGTGCTCATCGGCGGTATAGCGATGAAAGAACTCGTGCTGGACGAGGCAGGTGAGCTGGCCGAACTCGGGGATGTAGCGGCCGAGGAAATCGACCTGGTGCATGGCGCGCAGCACGCGGCCGACCTCCCCTTTGCGCGAGAGGATGGCGAGGAAGGTTTCGCGCGCGGCCTTGGAATACTGGAAGGTGCGGTCGACCAGGTGCAAGCGCCGGCGGATGAGGTGCTGCAACTCCGGCGCGAGCGTGAGCTTCCGCTGCTGCATGTGCTGGAAGACCCGCATGAGCCGGCTCGAATCCTGGGTGAAGATATTCGGACTCTCCGCATGGAGGACGGCGCCGATGCTCTTGAAGCCGTCAAAGGTCTCCGTGACTTTCCTCCCCTTCCCGAGGAAGCGCAGCAGGCGGTTGCCGGTGTTGGCCTGCATCGCCAGCTCGGTCAAGCTCAGCCGCTCGGAGAGCAGTTCGGTCATGTTATAAATGGTGCGCGCGTGCTGGTAGTAGTCGCGCATGAAGGCCTCGCTGCGGCGCAATATATTCTTTTGCGCGTACTTCAGCTTATCCGCCAGTTGGAGCTGCTGGGACAGGACGATGACGTCCGCCGAGCGCTGGTTCATATAATGAATTTCCGTGCGGACGCGCAGGAGGAAATCGTAGGCGCGATCGAGCTGCCGGCGCTCGCTCTCGTTCAGGAGCTTCTTCTCAACGAGGCCGGCGGTCGATTGCACACGCTCCTTGAAGAAGGCGATCCAGAGCAGGTTCTGGTAATCCCGCAAACCGCCGCAGCCGTTCTTGATGTTCGGCTCCTGCATGTAGATGGTCTTGCCGAATTTCTCGTGGCGTTCCCGCTGATTCTCGATGCGGTCGAGGATGTATTTGTTCTCATACCCGTGGACGCACTTCTTGACGAACTCGGCGCGAAATTCCTTGAAGAGCCCGCCGTCGCCGGCGATGAGCCGCGCCTCGAGAAGCGAGGTTTTCGAGAGCATGTCGGCATTCGCCTGCTTCGTCGCTTCGCTGATCGAGCGGGTCGAGTGGCCGACCTTGAACCCGACATCCCAGAGCATGTAGAGGATCTGCTGGATGACGTCGCTGAAGCGACCGCCGACCTGCTTCACCGAGTCCGGATGCAGGAACATGATGTCGATGTCGCTGTACGGGTTCAGCTCGCCGCGGCCGTACCCGCCGATGGCGACGAGGGAGAGCTTCGGCAGCGGCGGTTGGCTGCCGTTGCCGGAGCTGATCGCGTTTTCCAGCAAGTGGCGCAGGACGATGTCGACGAGCGTGGCAAGTTGCCCGCAAATCTCGCGGCCGCCCCCGCCGGAGTAGTGCTTGAGCCGGATGCGGTGGTTCTCGATCTTCAGGAACTTCTTGTAAAGCCCGAGGAGATCGTTGGAAGACGCGGGTCCCTTGGCGAGCAGTTGCTGCTCGGCATGCGCCAGGACTTTTTCGCTTTGGGACAGCATCGAAGGGTGGAATCAGAGGATCGGCGATGATGACCGAAATGGACGGAAAGCGAAGCGGGAATCGCGGTGCGGAATCGTGGCACGGGCGTCTCGCCCGCTGAGTCTTGCGCTCACAAACCGTTTCTCCGGGATTCGACAGGCGGGACGCCCGTCTGCCCCACGGGCGGGACGCCCGTGCCACGATCGCTCCCGCCCCCACCCCTCACAGCTTGATCTCATACCGCTTCAGCTTCGAGTAGAGCGTGGGGCGATGGATGCCGAGGATTTCGGCGGCCTTTTTCTTGTTGCCGTGGGCCTGCGCCAGGGCTTTCAAAATGGTCTCGCGCTCCTGGTCGTCGAGGTTGAGCGTGTCGCTGCCGTTCGTCCCCTTGAGCGCGATCTCCTGGAGCGCGAGCGGCATGGTGACTTCCCTCGGGAGCTGCTTCTCGCCGATGGTCTCGCCGTCCGCCAGGATGACGCTGCGCTCCATCGCATTTTGCAGCTCGCGGATGTTCCCGGGCCACGAGTAGGCCATGAGGAAATCGAAGGCCTCGGGGCTGAGCTTCGGCTCGGGCTTCCCGAGCTGTTCCGCGAACCGTTCCAGGAAGGTGGAGACGAGCGATGGGATGTCCTCGGGCCGCTCGCGCAGGGGCGGAATCAGCACCTGGAAGGTGTTCAGCCGGTAGTAGAGATCCTGCCGCAGCCGGCCGCTGCGGAGCGCCTCGGGGATGTTGCAATTGGTCGCGGCAACGAGCCGGAAATCCGCGGCGACGGTCTTCGTGCTGCCGAGCGGCCGGAACTCGCGCTCCTGCAGCACACGCAGGAAGCGCGTCTGGAGCTCCGGCGGCATCTCGGCGATTTCGTCGAGGAAGAGCGTCCCGCCGGCGGCTTCCTGGATCATGCCGGGGAAGTCCGAGACGGCGCCGGTGAAGGCGCCCTTCGTGTAGCCGAAGAGCTCCGCCTCGATCATGTTCGCGGGGAAGGCGGCGCAGTTGAGCTTCACCAGCGGCTTGCCGGCACGATGCGAAAAGCGATGGATCTGGTTGGCCATCACTTCCTTGCCGACGCCGCTCTCGCCAAGCAACAGCACGTTCGCCTCGGTCGGCGCCACGCGCGAGATCAGCTCGTGGATCTCCTGCATGCTGCGGCTCTTCGCGACCGGCGCCAACTGACGCTCCGCCTTCTCGAGGCGCTTGGCGAGAATGTGCTTTTCGCTCCGCAGGCTGGCCGCCTCGCGCACGAGATTCCGGTGCTCCAGCGCGCGCTTGATGAGGCCCATCAGCTCCTCCGGCGCGTACGGCTTCGAGATGAAATGGAAGGCGCCGAGCTTGATCGACTCGATGGCGTTCTCGAGCGAATCGTGCGCGGTGAGGATGATCACCTGGAGCTCGGGAAACTCCTCGCGCATCTCGCGCAGGACATCGAGGCCGTCGGCATCGGGCAGGCCCAGGTCGAGCAGCGCGATGTCCGGCATGGACTTGCGGACGAGGCCCAAGCCGAGGGAGGCGGTGCTCGCGCATTGCGCGGCATACCCATGGCGGGAGAGCAGCGCCTCCAGGGTGAGAAGGATCGGGCGCTCGTCGTCGATGATGACAACTTTGTGCGGGGCGGCTTGGGTCATGTAGACGTTGCGAGAGGCAACGTTACACGAATCTCCAGCACGCCGCGCGCAGAATCATACGAAAACGTGAGATTTCCCCCATGGGCCGACACTGAGCGTCGCACCCGGAAAAGCCCGAGCCCGTAGCCGCTGCGCCGGCTGGAGACGAAGGGCTCCTCGCCCCAATGCTCCGGCGGCGTGGCCGGCGCCGGCTTCGGCTCGCGCAGCTCGATCACGAACTGCCCCTCTTCCGTCCCGACGTGGACATCGATCTTCGCGCCATTCCCCCGGAACTGGAAGGCGTTGCGGAACAGCTCGGTCAGCGCGCCGAAAAACATCTCCACATCGACCTCGACCTGCTCGCGGCCAAGATCCACCGTCCACGTCACCTCCCCCGCCGTCTCCGCGAATGTTTTCGCCAGCCGCTCGCGGAGATCCTCGATCAGGATCGACGCCTGATACGCGATCAAGTGCGGCGTACTGCTTTGGAAGTTCGCCGAGAGCGCCTGGAGCTGCCGGGCCGAGGTTTGGATGATCGCGCGCAGCCGCTTCACTTCCGCCGCCGCCTCCGGGTCGGTGATCAACTCGGTGGCGTACGCCGCCTGCAAATCCAGCGAGTTCAGATTGTTGCGAACGTCGTGCGTCACCTGTCGAACAAAGGCGGCAATCCGGGGAAAAGGGATTTGCAGCGTCTCGGGAGAGACGCCGGCTGTGGCTTCAACGGTCATTTATCCTCTTACAAACGTGTCCCCGGCCGGTTCTGCGCTCAGAATTCTGCGAATTCCCGCATGATTTTCGGCCAGGTTGCCGAGCACATGGTACACGCTCTCAACATCTTCCGTTTTGAGGAGCGCCGCGATCGCCCCGGCCGTCCGCGGCGTGCCCGCGCCCTCGGCGAGCACCTGCCGCACCTGCGCCTGGAGCGTCAGCACCGAGGTGGCAGCCTTCTTCCCCGCCTCGACACCGGGCTGATGGTAGGCGTTAACATTGACCAACGAACCGTAAAACCCAACCGTACGATCATATAACGCGATTAGCGCACCGACCGAGAAAGGCGTCACCGACGGAAGGCTGACGGTAATCGATTCGCGGTCGCTCTCGTAAAGGGCGGTCCGCGTCCCGCGCAGGAACCCTTGCAGATAATCGCCGCTCGTCGCGCCCGCTTCCACTTCCATCGCCGGCGTCGACCGTTCGCGCCGCACCTCGATGAAGGTGACGAAGAAATTGTGCACCCCGTCGCGCAACTGCTGCACGTAGGCGTGCTGGTCGGTCGAGCCCTTGTTGCCATACACGGCGATGCCTTGGTTCGCCTTCTTCCCGTCGCGATCGAGTTCCTTGCCGAGCGACTCCATCACGAGCTGCTGCAGGTATTTGGAGAAGAGGACGAGCCGGTCCTTGTACGGCAGCACCACCATGTCCTTCTCGCCGCGGCCGTTGCCCGCGTGATGCCACATCAGCGCGAGGAGCATCGCGGGGTTCTTCAGCGTCTCGCCGGTGCGCGTCCACTCGTCCATCGCCGCCGCGCCGGCCAGGAGCTGATCCATGTCCAGGCCTTGGAGCGTCAGCGGCACCATGCCGACCGCGCTCATGACTGATGTCCGGCCGCCGACCCAATCCCACATCGGGAACCGCTGGATCCAGTGCTCCGCCACCGCGAGCTTGTCGAGCTCGCTGCCCGGGCCGGTCACCGCCACCGCGTGCTCGCCGAAGACGAGGCCCGCCTTTTCATAGGCGGCCTTCGCTTCGAGCATGCCGTTGCGCGTCTCCTTGGTGCCGCCGGATTTCGAAATGACGACGGTCAGTGTGTGCTCCAGCCGGCCGCCGAGCCGCCCGAGCACGCGGTCGAAGCCGTCCGGATCGGTGTTGTCGAAAAAGTGCAAATCGATCGGGTCGTTCAGCGAGCCGAGCGCATCCGAGAGGAACTGCGGCCCAAGCGCCGAGCCGCCGATGCCGATGAGCAGCACGTCGGTGAACTTCCGCTCCGCGTGCACCTGCGCGGCGAACCGGTGGATCGACGCATTCGTCGACTCGATCTCCCGGCGCAACTCCGGCGTCGGCGCGAGCTGCGGCGCGCGCAGCCAGTAGTGGCCGACCATGCGGTCCTCGTCCTTGTTGGCGATCGCCCCCTTTTCGAGGTCGCGCATCTCCTGGAAGGCGCGCTGCGCCGCCGGCTCCATTCGGGTGAAGAAATCGTCCGCGAACTTCATCCGCGAGATATCGAGGGTGAAGCCGAGCGCCTCATGGCGCAGGAAGTACTGTTGGAAACGGTCCCAAAGGCTGCTCATAGGGAGAAGATCGAAACCCCGGCGGCGGGGCGTGTCGAGATTGGAGTGCGGGAGGGCGCATGGGTTTTGGCGTTCGAAGTCCTCCTGCCGGTCAGAGGAGAAAGCGGGTGAGCGCAAGTGCCGAAGGCCTTGGACTGCGGCAGCCTGCTGCCGCTTTGTGGTGGCCGCAG
>DASYIS010000033.1:0-11641 GCA_035997375.1 Chthoniobacteraceae bacterium | reverse complement strand
CCCCCCCAACCCTGGGCTTTATGATGTAATCCCGTTGGGATTTCCCGAATCGTCGCGCCACTCTGGCTCTGCGGATTAGGGACGATGAGAGAATTGAGGATGCTCGGAGTTCGACCATCTGGCGCTTGGCGGAGTAAGCTACGCCGCCCGCTACCGCCCCGGCTCGTCCGCCTTCAAATCCTTCAGCAACCGCGCGAAGGACGCCTCGAACTGGTCGTGCTCCTTCCAGTGCGAAAAGTCCGGGATGTAATACTGCCGCACCTCCTCGGCGAGATCGATCCCGCTCCGCGAATCGCGACATTCCCAGCGCTCGAGCGTCGGGTAATCGCAGAGGCGCACGGGGAAGAGCTTTCGCTTCTTCCGGCCCGCCTTCGCGCTTTCGTACTCCTCGCGGAACGCCTTGCGCAGCTCATCCTGCACCCACGTGCTTTGCAGGCTCGCCTCGGAGAGGACGATGAGCAGCTTGTCGTAAGAGCGAATGGCCGTCTCCAGCTGCTCATGCAGCTTCTCGCCGCCCTTGATATCCTCCGGCGCATACCAGACCCGCAAATGCGCATCGCGCATCTTCCCATGCAACCGCGTCGCAAACTCCGCGTCCTTCGTGCTGTGGGAAATGAAGCAGGAGTAAAACTGAATGCCGTCCTCGGCGTGTACGAGCGCGCGCATTTGGGTGATGAAGGATTCCGGGACGCCGCAGCCGCGGAGGAAGCTTTCGGGGATTTTGCCTCGGGACTTGTAGATTGTGTCGAGGCCGATGGAAGTTGGCGAATAATGAATGACCGACTCTAGCGCCTTTGCATTGCTTAGGTCGCAATTAGTGAATCTTGCCGCCGCCAACGTGACATTCGAAAAGTCAGTATTCAGAAAATCGACGTCGTGGAAAGTACCGTAGCAGAGATCGGCACCGGTAAGGTCTGCCTCATCGAGCTGCGTATAGCAAAATCGCGCGCACATCCGGCTTTTGGCAAGTACTGCAGCACTTAGCTTTGCGCCCGAAACGTCGGCACCATTGAGCCAAGCGCCCGCAAGATTTGCAGCGGTGAGATCGGCGTCGGCTAGAATCGTTTCACAAAGCTTTGTGTCCCTAATGTCTGCGTCTCGAAAATTGACACCGGTGAAGTCAGCATAGGTCAAGTCGAGGCCACTTAGGTTCGCTGCGCAAAGGTCTGGATCTTCTGGGTCAGTTTGATAGCCGATGTCGCGCCAACGGTTCCAAACGAGAACCCCCTGCGCTAATACCGCCAAGTGCTCGGGATTCGCCATGCGTCCTCCTTAGCACTCGGCGGCTCTTTCCGCCCTACCCCCTTACAATCACCTGCACCACATCGCTCGGCACCCCGATCTCCACATCGCGCTTCACCGCGCGGGCGAGGAATTCCCAGGGTTCGGGGGCGGCGCCGGCGAGGGGGACCAACGCGCTGAAGGGGGTGGCGTTGAAACGGCCGAGGAAGATCCAGGCCATCGTCCCTTCCTTGCGGCCGTAGAGGTTGATGCCGTCGATCTGCCCGCCGGCTTTGCGGAATTTGCCGGTGACGGTGTACGCGGAGGGCGACGCGAGGTTGCTCAGGATGGCCTTGTAGGTCGCCTCGTCGAAGCCGTCGCCGGTCGCTTCCGTCCCGAGCTGGGCGCCGATCGGCGGGTTGTAACTGGGCGACGCCTTCGCCCTGGCCACCCATTGCACGCGCCGCTCCTCGATGCCGGGCGCGATCCCATCGGCGGGCAGCGCCGGCCAGGACGGCACGTTCGGGGGCGTCGGCACCGACGTGCCCACGGCGGCATCGAGGTAAACGTCGGCCCACGCCAGCGTCGCCTTCTGGAGATTGTCGAACGCCTCGCGGATCGTCCGGTAAAGGTAAACGCCCCACTTGGCGTCGGCGAGGATGAGGCCGCTTTCCGTCACGCTAAACCCGAGCCCGGTGAGGACCCCGATGTTGTCGGCCACGTTCTGCCACCAGTCCGCGCGGCCGTCGTTCGTTTTGGGGTAATAGGATTGATTCATAGGGGTTGACCTCCGGGTTTACCGGCGATTTCTCCGCAGGGCGAGCAGAATTCTGAAGATCTTTTCCCAGACCGCGCGGGCCGGGACCGTGGTGGGGTAGTACGCTTGGTTCATAGGGGTTGACCTCCCGGTCCTACCGAGGGCCTCCCAGGTGAGCGAGCCGAAACCCGAGGTATTTTCCGAAGGAGGCGAGGTAGGGTCGTCGAGAATACCTCGTCTCCCGCCGCGCTCACCTCGCCTTCCGTCGAAAATACCTCAGCTCCCGCCAAGCTCACCTCAGCCCCCGGTGCCCTCACCTCAACTCCAGTCACGCGCACCTCAGCGGAAAATACCTCACCGTGCGCCGCGCGCACCTCACCTCCCACCACCCGCACCTGCCCTCCGCCCGCGCCTACGGCTGCGCCAGCGCCTCTTCGATCGCCTCCGCCTCCGCCTTCAGTCGCGCCGCCTCCGCGCCCTCGGATTGGTTGGCGAGCACGCGGAGGGAGATGCAGAGGTTGCCCTGCGTCTGTCCCCAATCCTGCGGAAAATGCTTCCGGGTGTAGACCGCTAGCGCGGCACGAAAGGCCATCGCCGCCTCGCCGAGCAGGCGCAGGCTGTCCGCCCCCACCGCGCGCTGGCCTTGTTCAAAGAGCGCAGCGCCGAGGTTGTTCTGCGTCATCGCCCAATCCTGCGGCAACCGCTCCCGCGTCCAAACCTCCAGCGCGGCGCGATACGCCGCCAGCGCCTCGCCCACTAGGCGCTCGCTCTCCGGCCCGCCTGCCCGCTCCCCTTGGTTAAGGAGCGCATTGCCGAGGTTGTTCTGCGTCTGTGCCCAATCCTGCGGCAGCTGCTCCCGCGTGTAGACCTCCAGCGCGGCGCGGTAGGCCGTCACCGCCTCCCCGAGCAGCCGCTGGCTCTCCGCCCCGCGCGCGCGCTTTCCCTGGTTATTGAGTGCAGCGCCAAGGCCGACTTGCGTCATCGCCCAATTCTGCGGCAACTGCTCCCGCGTGGTGACCTCCAGCGCGGCGCGATAGGCCGCCACCGCCTCCCCCAGCAGCCGCTGGCTCTCCGCCCCCTCCGCGCGCGTGCCTTGCTCCTGGAGCGCAGTGCCGAGGTTGTACTGCGTCATGGCCCAAGCCTGCGGCAGCTGCTCCCGCGTGGTGACCTCCAACGCGGCGCGATTCGCTGCCACCGCCTCCCCTAGCAGCCGCTGGCTCTCCGCCCCGCTCGCGCGCGTCCCCTGGTCCCGGAGCGCAGAGCCAAGGCCCACCAGCGTCATCGCCCAAGCCTGCGGCAACTGCTCCCGCGTGCGGACCTCCAGCGCGGCGCGATAGGCTGCCACCGCCTCCCCCAGCAGCCGCTCGCTCTCCGGCCCGCCTGCGCGCTCCCCTTGGTTAAGGAGCGCACTGCCGAGGTTGTTCTGCGTCCTCGCCCAATCCCGTGGCAACTGCTCCCGGGTGCGGACCTCCAGCGCGGCGCGGTAGGCCTTCACCGCCTCCCCCAGCAGGCGTACGCTCTCCACCCCCTCCGCGCGCGTGCCCTGGTTCATGAGCCCGATGCCGAGGTTGTTCTGCGTCCTCGCCCAATCCTGCGGCAAGTGCTCCCGCGTTTGGACCTCCAGCGCGGCGCGATAGGCCGCCACCGCTTCCACCAGCAGCGGCTGGCTCTCCGCCCCGCTCGCGCGCGACGCTTGGCCCCAGAGCGCATTGCCCAGGTAAAACTGCGTGTCTGCCCAGCTCTTCGGGTCCGCCTCGCGCGGATTGGCGGCCAGCGTGCCGCGGCTGAGATCCGCGGCTTCGCGCAGCTTCCGGTTGCCTTCCGCCGGGTCGATGACGATGCCGCGCTGGGAGAGCAGCCAGGCCAGCTTGTTGCGCGGCTCGGCCCACGTGCCGCTGGCGCGGACGACGCTGCGGTACTCGGCTTCGGCTTTGTACCACTGGGAGTCTTGTTCCAAGAGCGAGGCGGCGAGGAGTTTCTCCCGGAGCAACCCGCGCAGATCTTCCTCGCCTGTGGCGAGGGTGCTCTTGATTTGCCGGATCCTCGTTTCACGCGCGGGGCTCTTCGACTCGAGGAAACGGAGCGCCTCGCCCGGGCCGCATTCGCCGAGCAGTCGGCTGGCGATGGCGTAGTTGGCGCTAGCCTCTTTCGTCTCGAAGGCTTGGGCGATCTGCTCCAGCAGGCGGTCGATGTCCGCGAGATGGCGGTCGCGCTCCATTTCGACCACGGCGAGCTTTTCCCAGTCGAGCGCACGATCGAGTTCCCCGATTTGCTGCTCTGCGCGCCGGCGGATTTCCCATGCGACGGTGGCGCGAATTTTTTCCGGATCGTAAGGCGGCTCGTTCTTAAGACGCTCCAACTCTGCGCGGAGGAACTGGAACTGGAGATCAATCTCACGCACGCGGGTGTCGAGTGCGGCGAGGTCGTCGATGGGCTCGTATTTGTGGGAGTCGGCGAGGACGGCGGTGCGGTGGGCGCGCTGGAGGTCGCGGGCCTCGGCGGATTCCTCGGCGTGCGGGGTGTAGGGGAACGCGTCTCCGCAGACGAAGACGTAGAGCGGTTTCTTCAGCTCGCGGGCGTAGTGGTATTCCCACTGGGTGTAGCTCCGGCGCGATCCCTCGCCCCGTCCCTCACCGCCGCCGCCTGTCCGCAGACCGCCGCCTCGGCCCCCCACTCCGGCGACGACGGCGCGTCGCCCTCCAGGCTCCGCGCCCCCATCCACCGGCGGCTCGGCGCCGTGGCATTCGCCGACGATGTGGAGGACGGCGTCGCTCTCCTCGATGCGCCGGCGGAGCATTTCCAGAATGGTCTCGGGCGCGGGGCCGAAGTGTGCCTGCTCGATGGGGAAGTAGCCGAGCGTGAGGAGGGCGTGCTTGGCCGCCACGCGGACCGCGCCGAGATCGGCGCTCGTCGCGGAGATGAAGATTTTCAAGACCTCGCCCATGCGGGGCGGATGCTGCCACGCCGGCGGCGCGGGCGCACGGGAAAAGGCGGGGGTTGAACAGAAGGAAGCGAAGCGAGCAATCGGGGCTGCTTTCTCGCCCCATCGATCCTATTGAACCCCGGCCCGGTGCGGCTATCCTCGGGCGATGCGTGAAGTCTATCGCAACTCCGACTCCGGGCTGGTCGCGCTGTACCGGTCTGTCCTGGAGGACGCCGGGATCGTCTGCCATGTCTACAATTGGACGACGCAGCAGGCGGTCTTTCGCGGGTGTGCGGCGGCGCTGGTTCCGCTGCCGATGTTCTTCCCGACGCTGTGCGTGGTGAACGACGACGACTACGCGGAGGCGATGAGTGTGCTTCGGACGCCGGCCGCGGCGGGCGCAGACTGGACTTGCGCGTCGTGCGGCGAAACGGTGCCCGGCAACTTTACCTCGTGCTGGAAGTGTCAAGCCGCGCGGGTCGGCTGAGGACGAGCAGGAGCAGGAGCAGGAGCAGGAGCAGGAGGAACGAAGAACCAAGAACGAAGAACCAGGAACGAAGAACCTGCCCTTTCCATGACACACCCGCCTCCGCGAACCCTTTGACAAAGAGGCCGCGTGTCCAGATACTCCTTCAACATGAGTCTCGACCTGAACGACCTCCTGCGCGACTGGCCCCATGAGCCGGGCCAGCTCAAGGTTCGCAAAATCACCGGCAAAGATGGCAAGGAGAAGCTCCAGTTGCGCATCGATCTCGGGCTCATCCAGATGGAGCTCGCCGGCCGGCCGGACGGGCGGCGGCCGCATGATTGCGAGTCGCTGCTGGAGTATCACCGGAATCGGCTGAAGCGCGCGGAAAAGAAGGGCGAGACGCTCACGCTCGGGCCGGACGAGGTCAACGAGCTGCAGCTGGAGGGGATCCAGTATTACCACCGCTACATCTCGCTTTTTCAGCTCGGCGAACACGAGGCGGTGGTGCGCGACACGCAGCGCAATCTCGACATGTTCGGCTTCGTCGACAAATACGCGGACTCGGAAGAGCTGGCGGACGGGGTGGTGCAATACACGCCGTACGTGCTGATGATGAACACGCGCGCGCGGGCGACGATCGAGCTCGAGCGCGATGCCTTCCCGGCGGCGATCCGCGAGGTGGAGGAGGGGATGGCCCGCATCCGCGAATTCTACGAGACGGGGGAGATGATCGAGGCGATGGAGAACAGCCAGGAGCTCGATTTTCTCGGAGAATGGCTGGAGGAAATCCGCGCGCGGCAGCCGCTCTCCAAGCTGCAGAAAATGGAGCGCGAGATGGAGAATGCGATCAAGCGGGAGGCGTATGAGCGCGCGGCGGAATTGCGGGACCAGATCAAGTCATACCAGCAGAAGCGGGCCCGGTAGACCACGCGCCGCATGATCCGCCTCCCCCCCGGCGTCCTGCTCGTCGCGAGTCTGCTCGCGCTGCTCGCGGCGTGCTCGAACGACCCGCACCCGAAGCCCTTCGCGGAGAAGCGGCCCGACGGCTCGCCCTGGCTCGTCCGCTACAGCGCGATGCCGGACGAGCCGAAATCGCTCGATCCGCAGTTCGCGTACGACGAGATGAGCCGGCGCGTGCTCGAGCCGGTGATGGACACGCCGCTCGAGTACGATCCGATGAAGACGAACCCGTACGAGCTGCGGCCGGGTTTGCTCGAGGAGATCCCGCACGGCGTGCCGAATGCGAAAGGCGGGATCGATTACGAGTGCCGGATCAAGCGCGGCATTCTCTTTCACGACTCGCCGTGCTTCCCCGGCGGGAAAGGGCGCGAGCTGGTCGTGGGCGATTTCCTCTACGCCTGGCAGCGCATGTGCGACCCGAAGGTCGAATGCCCGGCGCTCAGCGCGCTCGCGGATTGTGTCGACGGGATGAACGACGCGTATGAGGAGGCGAAGAAGAGCGGCCAGTTCGACTATTCCAAGGGGATTCCAGGTTTCGAGATCAAGGACCCGTACTCCTTCACCCTGCACCTGACGAAGGCGTATCCGCAGATCCTCTATTGGCTGGCGATGCATTTCACTTCGCCCATGGCCCGCGAGGCGGTCGAGTATTTCGACGGCCAGAAGCACGCCGGCGAAACGAAGCAGCGGCCCTCGTACAAGTTCCATCCGGTGGGAACGGGCGCCTTCAGCTTTGCGGAGTACGTCCCCGGCCAGCGGGTGCGGATGCGGCGCAACCCGAACTACCACACGGTGACTTTTCCGGAAGGCGGCTGGCCGCCGGAGCTGGAAAAGCTGAACCGTCCGCTCGCCGGCAAGCCGATCCCGTTCATCGACGAGATCGAGATCACGATTTTCCGCGAGGCGCTGCCGAACTGGTTGCTCACGCGCCAAGGTTACCAGGACGGCATGGGCGTCGGCAAAGACGCGTACAACTCCGTGGTGACGCCGATCAAGACGCTCTCCCAGAGCTATCGCGACAAGGGGATGACGCTCGACAAGGACGTCGATCCCAGCACGTTTTACGTCACGCTGAACATGCAGGACCCGGTGCTCGGGCCGAACAAGAAGCTGCGCCAGGCGCTCTCCGCGGCCTTTGACCGGCAGAGCTGGCTCGACATATTCTACAATGGCGTGCCGACCGTCGCCGATCAGCTCATCCCGCCGGGGATCACCGGTTTTCGCCCGGAGCTGCGCAACCCGTACGGTTTCAATTTGGAGAAAGCGAAGAAGCTGCTGGCGGAGGCCGGCTACCCAAACGGCATCGATCCCAAGACCGGTCAGCCGCTGGAAATCACGCTCGACTGCGTGGCGAGCGGCGCTGAGGAGCGGCAGAGCGCGGAGTACGAGCAGCGGCAGTTCCAGCAACTCGGCATCCGCATCAAGGTGATCGAGAACAACTTCGCGCGCATGCTGGAAAAGGAGGACCAGGGAAACTTCCAGATGGCGAGCGGCAGCGGCTGGATGGCGGATTACCCGGACCCGGAGAACTTCTTCTTCCTCTTCTACAGCAAGAACATTCCGCCCATCGGCAAGAACTCCTCGCGCTACATCGACGCGGAATTCGACAAACTCTTCGAGAGCATGTCGTCGATGGAGAATTCGCCGGAGCGCTCCCAGATCATCGACAAAATGAACCTGAAGCTGATCGAGGACTGCCCGATGATCCTCAGCTTTAACAAGGCCGGCTACGTCATCGTGCAGCCGTGGGCGCCGCGCACGCATCACAACGTGATGCTGGAGGGCGGCATCAAGTTCCTCGTCATCGACCCGGTGATGCGCGAACAGAAACGCCGCGAATGGAATCGCAAACCGCTCTGGCCGATCGGGCTGGTCGGCGTGTGCTTGATCGGCCTCGTGATGTACGGAGTCCGCTGGAACCGCCAACGCCATGTTTAGTTATCTCATCCGGCGTCTGCTCTATACGATCCCGATCATCTTCGGGGTGATGATCATCACGTTCATCCTCTTCTTTGCCATCCAGAAGCCGGACACCATGGCGCGCGTGCAACTCGGCAAGCGCGCCACGCCCGAATCGGTCCAGACGTGGCTGCACAATCGCGGCTACGACAAGCCGCGCTTCATCAATTGGGATGCTTTGAAAAAACACAAAGTGACCATCAAAGAAGAGAAGGATGGGCATACTCGGACCGTTACCATTGAGGAATCCGGAGGCAGTCTTTTCGACTCCATCTTCTTCCACCAGATGTGGAGATTCGCGACCTTCGACTTTGGCAAATCGGACGTGACGGGCCGGCCGCTCAAGGAGGTCTTCAAGACCGGCGCGATTCCGTCGCTGCTCATCACCGTCCCCGCGTTCTTCGCCGGCCTGGCGACCGCGGTCGCCTTTGCCCTGGTGCTGGTCTTCCTCCGGCATTCGCCGATCGATACCGCCGGCACCATTCTTTGCGTCATGCTGATGAGCCTTCCCTCGATGATCTACATCATCTTCGGCCAGGCGTTGGTGGCCATCGGGCTCAAGTATTTTCCTGCCTTTGGTTATGAACTGAATGGGCTGAGCACCATGAAGTTCCTCCTGCTTCCGGTCGCGCTCATGGTGGTGCTCGGCCTCGGGAGCGATACGCGCCTCTACCGTACGATTTTCCTGGAGGAGTATGGCCAGGACTACGTGCGGACCGCCTTTGCCAAAGGCGTGCCGATCTCGCGCGTCATGTGGGTTCATGTGCTCAAGAACGGCATGATCGCACTGATCACGCTGACCGTGGCGCATCTGCCAGTGCTCATCCTCGGCTCGCTCCTCATGGAGAATTTCTTCGGCATCCCGGGGCTCGGCAACACGCTCTACCTCGCCATCCAGACGACCGATTTCGCGACCGTGCAGGCCTTCGTCTTCATCGGCGCGCTCCTCATCCAGGCCGGCCTCATCGCGACCGATTTCTGCTACGCGCTGGTCGATCCGCGCATCCGCCTTAGCTAAACCATGGAGCGCTTCTTCGATCAAATCTGGGTGCAGAACACCCTCGTCGTTTTTGGCTTCGTGCTCGTCTTCGGGCTCATCGTGCTCGGCTCGCGCAACGAGCGGTGGCAGCGCGCCTTCCGTTATCTGCGACGCGATCGCCTCGGCATGGTTTCCGGCGTCGTCATCGCGCTCTACCTTCTCATTGGCGCGCTCGAGATGATCCAACTGCCGCTCGGACCCGGCCACTCCGGCATCAGCGTGCTCGATTGGATGACCGATGCCCAGTTCGACGCCGGCGGCAAGGTCAAGCGCGGCATCGCGACGGAGAAGAGCTACAGCGCACCGCTCGCCGACCGCTCTCTCTCCGTCGCCAAGCCCGAGCCACTCATCACGCCCGGTCGCCACCTGCTCGGCACCGATGCGCTCGGCAAGGATACGCTCGTCCAGACGTTGAAAGCCTGCCGCACCGCTCTCATCATTGGCGGCCTCACCAGCGCCATCTACATCCCCATCGGCGCGTTGCTCGGCGTCCTCGCCGGCTACTACCGCCGCTGGGTCGATGACATCATCCAGTTCGTCTACAGCACCCTGGCCTCCATCCCCGACATCCTGTTCCTCGTCGCCTTCCTGCTCGTGCTGGGCAAGGGCCTGGGCAAGATGTCCTTCGCTCTCGGCATCACCGGCTGGGTCGGCCTTTGCCGCCTCATCCGTGGCGAAGTCCTGCGGCAATCCGAGCGCCAGTACGTCGCCGCCGCGCGCTCCATCGGCCAGAGCCATTGGAAGATCATCACGCGCCACCTCCTGCCGAACGTGATGCACCTGATCCTGATCAACTTCGTCCTCGGCTTCTCCGGCCTCGTCCTGGTCGAAGCCATCCTTTCCTACCTCGGCGTCGGCGCCCCCCTCGGCACCGCCAGTTGGGGTGCCATGATCAACGGCGCCCGCAGCGAGCTCAGCCGCGAGCCGCTGGTCTGGTGGAACATTACCGCCGCCACCACCGCCCTCTTCTTCCTCGTCCTCTCGCTGAACCTCTTCGGCGACGCGCTCAGAAGGGCCTTCGATCCGCGGCAGGGGTGAGGCGGCAGCGGTCTCGTTGCAGGAACCATGCGCTCGCGAAACTTGCTTCTTCTGGATGAGTGAAACGCGCTTCCAACTCGCGGTGTGCCCGATTATCGAGGCCGTCATCGACGTGCGGTGCGACATGCCTCCGGGCTTCGATCTCGCCGCCTCGGAGGAGAGAGCCCACACGGCTTTCGGCGACTCTTACAAATCGGTGCAGCGCCATTTCGTGCGGACCCACCGGTTCGAGGTGAATGACTTGGAGGCAACCTCCGCCGAGGAGGGATTGGAGGGGTTGCAGTTCTTGCAGGAGGACGGGCGGCAACTGGTGCAGGTCAGAACGCAGGGCTTTTCTTTCAATCGGCTGGCACCCTACACAAGCCTCGACGATTACCTCCCCGAGTTCGAGCGAACGTGGAAGTTATTCGTCAATCTTACCACGCCAGCGTTGATTCGAGAGGTTCGGCTTCGTTACATCAACCGCTTGCTGCTGCCGATCGTGGATGACCAGGTCGAATTCAACGCCTACTTGAGAATCAGCCCGCGACTTCCCGACGAGGAGCGTCTCGCATTTCTCACCTTTTTCAATCAATACACAGCCGTTGAGGTGGAATCTGGCTACGAGGTGAACAGCGTCATGACGCTCCAAGCGAGCGAGTCCAATCGCTTACCGCTGATTTTGGACATTGAAGTAGTGGCGAAGGGAAGCAACGAGCCGAACGATTGGGAGTGGATACGCGTCAGGGTGGATGAACTTAGATCCTTGAAAAACCGTGTCTTCAAGAACACGCTGACCGACAAATGCCTGAACCTCTACTCACGATCGGAGTCCTAGCAGGCTATTCCGCGCTGTACGCGGCTGCGCGGAGCAGCTCCGCCGTGTCACCGGAAGCAGCGATGGTTCGTGACTCCGCGCAAGCCGTCGTTGAATCGGCTGAGCGCTCGCACGCCCTTTTTGGTGATAAGTCCGACGCCCTTTCGCAGATTGCCATGCTCGCGGCCGGGTGCGCGGAAGTTGGATGGGATGGAGGCCACGCATCGCCCATCGACGCATTGGCCGTACGAACCGCCTCCGATCTTGTGCGTGCCCTGCCGGAGGGGCTTCCGTTGCCGGAGTTCGCGCCTGAGCCGGACGGATCGCTTTCGCTCGATTGGATTGTATCCCGGCATCGCCTGTTTTCCATGAGTGTGGGCCGGACCAATCGGCTGGCTTACGCATGGCTGGACGGAACTGACAAGGGACACGCGGTCGCCTTGTTCGACGGCGTACGGTTCCCGGTGCGACTTCTGGAC
>DASYIS010000032.1:0-4642 GCA_035997375.1 Chthoniobacteraceae bacterium | reverse complement strand
GGCTCGCCTCCCTACACTCCGCACCGGCGATGTCGCTCCGCGTGACCACACGCCGCCACGCCATGTCTCAATCACAAATCGATCCGTCCGCCGCGCTCGCGCCACCGGCGCGGCCGAAGGCGTGGCGTCGCATCCGGCTGCGGATCGCGGCGCTGGTGCTGGTCGTCGGCGGCATCGGCGCCTTCGCCGTCTGGCGGGGACACGCGACGCACGCCGCCCGGGCCGCGGAGCCCACGCCGGCGCCCGGCTCCGCGCTCCCACGGTAAGCGCCGCGCGGCGGCGCGCCTGATTTTCCCCGCCAGCCCAGATCGTTTACCCGCTGGACAGCCTTCCTCCGCTGCGCCAGCCTTTCCTTCCTTCCTCTATGAATCCCCTCTCTCCTCTTTCCCTCGACCGCCGCACTTTCCTCGGCACCACCGCGGCGGCGGCGCTCGGCACCGCCATCGCCTCGGGCGTGCAGCCCGGCCGTGAAAAGGATGCCGGCAAGACGCTGAAGATCGCGCTCATCGGCTGCGGCGGACGCGGCACCGGCGCGGCGAGCCAGGCGCTCCGGGCCGACTCGAACGTCGAACTCGTCGCCTTCGCCGACATCGCCCCCGACCAGATCGCGAAGAGCGAGGAGAACCTCAAGCGACTCCCCGGCGTGGGCGAGAAGGTGAAAGTGGACGACGCCCACAAATTCACGGGCCTCGACGCCGTGGACAAGGTGCTCGCGACCGATGTCGACGTCGTCATTCTTACCACGCCGCCCGGCTTCCGCGCGGAGCATTTTGAAAAGGCGGTCGCGGCCAACAAGCATTGCTTCATCGAGAAGCCGATCGGCACCGATGGGCCCAGCGTGCGCCGTTTCATCGCCGCGGCCGACGAGTCGAAAAGGAAGGGCCTCGGCGCGCAGTCGGGCTTCTGCTGGCGCTCCAAGTACGCCGAGCGCGAGACGCAGAAGCGCATCCGCGACGGGATGATCGGCGAAGTCCGTGCGACCTACGGCACCTACCTCGGCAACACGCCGTGGGTGAAGCCGCGCCAGCCCGGCTGGACCGATCTCGAATACCAGCTCCGCAACTGGATGTACTTCACCTGGCTCTCCGGCGACCATCTCGTGGAGCAGGCCATCCACACCGTGGACAAGATGTGCTGGACCTTCGACGACGTCGACCCGGTCAGCGCCACCGCGATCGGCGGCCGCGTGCAGCGCGTGGAGGAGGAGTACGGCCAGGTCTACGATCACTTCGGCGTGCAGTACGAGTATCCCGGCGGCGCGCGCGGCATCATCTTCTGCCGGCAGATGCAGGGCTGCTTCAACGAAGTGGCCGACCATTTCCTCGGCACCAAGGGGACCGTCGACCAGCTCAGCGGCCGCTACAACCGGATCACGCCTTTCGCCGGCGACCGGTGGAAATTCGACGGCGACAACAACGACATGTACCAGACGGAGCACGACGAGTTCTTCGCCTCCATCCGCTCCGGCGCGCCGCTGAACTACGCGCACAAGATGGCGCACTCGACCATGGTCGGGATCATGGGCCGCATGGCCGCATACACTGGCCAGACGATCACTTGGGAAGACGCCACCGCGTCCAAGGAATCGCTCCGCCCCGAGGGCGAGCTCAAGTGGGACATGAAGCTCCCGACGCCGCCCGTGGCGATCCCCGGCCGCACGAAATTCGCGTAAGCCGCCGCGCTTCACCCCCATGAACCGCCGTCATTTCCTCGCTGCCTCGACCGCGGCGCTCGCCTCCTCCGCGCTCGCGCAAGGGCCCGCCGCGAATCTCGAGAAACGTCACCTGCGAAAGGCCGTGAACCTCGGCATGGCGCGCGGCGAGAAGGACGCCAGCGTCACGGATCGCTTCAAGATGATCCAGGACGCCGGCTTCGACGGCGTGGAGCTGAACCGGCCCGACGCGATCCCGATCGACGAAATCCTGAAAGCGCGCGACGCGACCGGCCTGAAGATCGCGAACGTGATCTGTTCGACCCATTGGGGCAAGCCGCTCTCGCATCCCGACAACGCCGTGCGCGAGCAGGGCGTGCGCGGGCTGAAGCTGGCGCTCAAGGAAGCCGGCGAGCTCGGCTGCCCGACCGTGCTCCTCGTGCCCGCGGTCGTGAACAAAGATGTCTCGTACGCCGACGCCTACACGCGCTCGCAGGAGAGCATTCGCAGCGTGTTGCCCGACGCGGAGGCGGCGAAGGCGAAGATCGCGATCGAGAATGTCTGGAACCAATTCCTCCTCTCGCCGCTCGAGGCTGCGCGCTATGTCGATGAATTCAAGAGCCCGTGGGTCGGCTGGCATTTCGACATCGGCAATGTCATCACCTACGGCTGGCCGGAGCAGTGGATCAACATCCTCGGCCAGCGCATCCTCACGCTGCACATCAAAGAGTTCTCCCGCAAGAAGCAGGAAGCCGAAGGGCTGCGCAAAGGTTTCGGCGTCGAGCTCGGCGAAGGCGACGTCGGCTGGCCGGCGGTGATGAAAGCGCTCGACGCGATCGAGTTCCGCGGCTGGAGCGTGCTCGAAGTCGGCGGCGGCGATGCCGCGCGCCTGAAGTTCCTCGCCGAGCGCACCGACCAGTTGTTCTCGTCGTAACGCGGAGCCGGAAGATGGTCCACGAAAGACACGAAAGGAACGGAAGGCTACCAGGGCCAACGAATCGAGCGAATTGAAACGAATGCAAAACCAGTTTTTGCGATCCTCATCCGTTTCAATTCGGTCAATTCGTTGGCCCACTTCCTTGCTCCGTTTTTTCGTGTCTTTCGTGTCTTTCGTGGACCATCCTCCGGTTCCGCCCTTCATTCCGATTCGTGTGATCCGTGTGATTCGTAGGCCAAAACTCCCCAAGTCTCCTTAGATATGAAAACTCCCCGTCTCTCCCTTCTCACCCTCGCCGCCGCCGCGCTGCTTGGTCGCCCCGCCGCGCATGCGGATGTCCGCCTCCCCGCGCTGATCAGCGACAACATGGTCCTCCAGCAGGAAGTCCCCGCCAACGTCTGGGGCTGGGCCGATCCGCAGGAGAAGGTCACCGTGAAGCTCGGCGCAAAGACCGCCACCGCGACCGCCGACGTGGCCGGCAAGTGGAGCGTGAAGCTCGCCGAGCTCGCACCGGGCGTGGCCGGCGACATGACGATCTCCGGCAAGAACACGCTCACGGTGAAGAACGTCGCGGTCGGCGAAGTCTGGGTTTGCTCGGGGCAGTCGAACATGGAGTTCGTCGTCAAGGGCGCGAAGGAGGCGGAGGCGGAAATCAAAACCGCCGATCGCCCGGAGATCCGCATGTTCACCGTCGCGCGCACTTACAAGCTCGAGCCGCAGGAGGACTGCGCGGGTAAGTGGGAAGTCTGCACGCCCGAGACCGTCGGGCACTTTTCCGCCGTCGGTTATTTCTTCGGCCGCCGCCTGGCCGATGACCTGAAGCAGCCGATCGGCCTCATCCATTCTTCGGTCGGCGGCACGCCGGCGCAGGCCTGGACGCCGACGGAGGTGCTCGCCGGCGATCCCGACTTTCAGGGGTTCATCCAGGCGTGGGACAACGCGGTGAAGAACTACCCGGCGGCGAAGGTCGAATACGACAAGGCGCTCGAGAAATGGAAGGCCGACGCGGAAGCCGCCAAGGCCGCCAACCAGCCCGCGCCGAAAGCCCCGCCGATCCCGCGCGGCGGCGACGCCGTCGGCAGCCCGGGCGGATTGTACAATGGCATGATCGCGCCGCTCATCCCGTACACCATTCGCGGCGCCACCTGGTACCAGGGCGAAGCGAACGCCGGCAACGCCAAGCAGTATCGCAAACTCTTCCCGGCGATGATCATCAGCTGGCGCGAGAAGTGGGGCATCCCGGAGTTCCCGTTCCTCTTCGTGCAGCTGGCCAACTACATGGCGAAGACCGAGCAGCCGGTGGAGAGCAACTGGGCCGAGCTCCGCGACGCGCAGCTCGCGACGCTCGACCTGAAAAACACGGGCATGGCGGTCGCGATCGACGTCGGCGAGGAGAAGGACATCCATCCGAAAAACAAACAGGAAGTTGGCCGCCGGCTCGCCCTGAACGCGCTCGCGACCGTCTACTATCGCGAGGTGGAATACGCCAGCCCGCGCCCGCTCGATGCGCAGATCGAGGATAACAAACTCCGCGTTACCATGCGCAATGCCGAAGGGATGAAGACGACCGACGGCGCCGCGCCGAAGGGTTTCGCCATCGCCGGCGAGGACCGGAAATTCCATTGGGCGAAGGCCGAACTCTCCGATGACCACATCGTCCTCTCGTGCCCCGAAGTACCGAAGCCCGTGGCCGTACGCTACGCCTGGGCCAACAACCCCGACGTGAACCTCGTCAACGGCGCCGGCCTCCCCGTCTCGCCCTTCCGCAGCGACGACTGGTCGCCGGCGCCGGTGGCGCCGAAGTAGGATCCACGAAAAACACGAAAGACACGAAAAAGGGAGGCACCGGAAGGCTGCAAGGGCCAACGAATTACTCGAATTGAAACGAATGGTGAGAACCGTTCCTGCCTTCATTCGTTTCGATTCGCTCAATTCGTTGGCCTCTTCCCTGCTTACCCCTCTTTCGTGTATTTAGTGTATTTCGTGGACCATCCTTTCAGGATTCAGGCCTAACCTAAACAGCCATGCCAAACGCCGCCGCCTCCCGCCTGGTG
>DASYIS010000031.1:0-7847 GCA_035997375.1 Chthoniobacteraceae bacterium | reverse complement strand
TGCGATCGAGCTTGCCGTTCGGGGTCAGCGGCAGGGCGGCCAGGACCAGGATCGCCGAGGGGACCATGTACTCGGGCAACTCCTCGGCGAGGTACTGGCGCAGCAGCGGCACCAGCCGGCGCGTGAACATGGCTTGCAAGGGGGCGTTGGCGTAGCAGCGCCACTCCTTCCTCGGCGCCGCCTCCTCCGGGAAGAGCAGCGGGCGCCCGGGCCGGCCGCGCCGCAGCAGCACGTCGTACGTGCCCCGGTCGCGCTCCTCCGGCGCGCGGGCGGCGACCTCGTACCCGGCCGCGCCGGCGAGCTCCCACCAGTCGTCGAGCCGGACGCCGGTCTCGGCGAGTCCGCCCAGCTCCGCGCGCAAGTCGCCGGCGGTGCGCGTCCCTTCACTCCCCTCCAGCTCCGCCATCAGTCTCATCTCCGCGGCGAGCCGGGCATCGGGCACCCGCTGCAACCCGAGCAGAACCGGCTCGTCCCGCGCGAGCTTTTCCCGCACGCCGGCCAGGGTCAGCCCGTGCCGCTCCCAGTCCAGCCATTCGATCTCTTCCGGCGCGCCCGGCTCGCCGGTCCGCAGGACGACGTCGTAGCGAAAGCGGCTGAGCTCATTGGCGTACCGGCCGCGCTTGGGGCGGACTTGCACGGAGCGGAGGCCCGGCAGCGCCTCCTTGAGGGCGTGGAAAAAACGCGGGTCGATCACGAGCTCCTCGTCCTGGCTCGCCGCGGTCTGCGCGCGGCGGCGGAGCTCCGCGAGGGAAAGCGACTCGGGCGCCTTGCTGAGCTCCACCGCGGCATGCAGGACGGGCAGGAGCGGCAGGCTCCGCATGTCGCCCACGAAGATCCGGCCGCCCGGCTTGAGGCGCGCCGCCGCGTGCCGCAGCACCTCCGCCAGGTACTCGATGGAGGGGAAATATTGCACCACGGAGTTCAGCACGACCGTGTCGAACTGCTCCGTTCCCAACGCGTCCAGCTCGTTCGCCGCGCCCTGCCGCACCTCCACGTGCCCCCAGGCGGCGCCGTCCCGCGCCAGTTGCGCGCCGACGTAGTCCACTGCCGGCTGCGAGAAATCGAGACCGACGTAGCGGGCGCAATGGGGCGCGACTCGGAACAGGATCAACCCGGTGCCGCACCCGATCTCGAGCACGCGTTTTGGCTCGAGCGCGCGGATGGAAGCGACCGTCTCGTCGAGCCACTCCGTCATCTCCTCGAGCGGGATCGGCTCCCCGGTGTAGCTGCTGTTCCAGCCGATCGTGTTCACCGTGCCGGGGCCGGCCGGGGCGTCGCGCAAGCCGCCATAGATGGCTTCGTCGTAAACCTTGCGCCATTGCTGCACGCGCTCCTCGCTCCAGCCCGCCGTCTCCGGCGCGGCCGCCGCGGCGCGATCCGGCGCCTCCACCAGATAGGCGACCAGCCGCTGGTCGCCATCCTCCGAGGCGCGCGCGACCACCACCGCCTCCTGCACCGCGGGATGCCGGCGGAGGACGGCTTCGATTTCCCCGAGCTCGATGCGGAAGCCGCGCAGCTTGACCTGGCCATCCACCCGCCCGAGGAATTCGAGACGGCCGTCGGCCAGGTAGCGCACGCGGTCGCCCGTCCGGTAGAGGCGCCCGTCCCCCGTCCGAAACGGATTCGGAATGAAGCGCTCCTCCGTCAGCTCGGGCCGATGCAGATAGCCGCGGCCCACGCAGGCGCCGCCGATGTGGAGCTCGCCGGGGACGCCGAGGGGCGCCGGCCGCAGCTCGCCGTCGAGCACGTAGTGTTGCACGTTGGCGATCGGCCGCCCGATGGGCGTGGCGGCCTTTTCATCCCCCGCCGCGCAGACGTGGAAGGTGGAGTCGATCGTGCATTCCGTCGGCCCGTAGAGGTTGATCAGGTGGCAGGGAAAGACGCCGAAGAACGCCTCGCGCAACTCGCCGGGGAGCGCCTCTCCCCCGCAGAAAACCCGGCGCAGGGAGCGGCACTCGGCCGCTTCGGGTTCCTGCAAAAACAGCTTCAAGAGCGACGGCACCATTTGCAGCGTCGTGACGCCGTGCCGACGGACGGCGCGGACGAGCTGGGCCGGATCGGGATGCCGCTCCGGGTCGTGCATGATCAGCTCGGCGCCCTGCATGAGCGGCGCCCAGAATTCCCAGACGGCGGCGTCGAAGCTGGCCGGGGTGCGCTGCAGTACGCGATCCTCGCCGGTCAGCGGAAACGTGTCGCGCATCCAGAGCATGTGATTGCAGATCGCCCGATGGGTGATCATGGCGCCGCGCGGCCGGCCGGTGGAGCCGGAGGTGTAGATGACGTAGGCGAGGTGCGCCGGCTCCGGGTCGCCGTCCAGGTTCTCGCCGTCCTCGGCCGCCCATGGGTCCGCCGCGCGTTCGAAGCACAGCGTCAGAGTCTCCGGGGCGTCGGTCAAAGCGAGGAACTCGGCGCGGGTCAGCAGCACCGAAAGGCGCGCATCCCGGATCATGAACTGGAGCCGCTCGCGGGGATAGTAGGGATCGAGCGGCAGGTAGGCGCCCCCCGCTTTCAGGGTGGCGAGCAAGGCGACGACCAGCTCGATGCTTCGCTCGAGACAGATGCCGACGAGCACGTCGGGACCGACGTCGAGCCGGCGGAGGTGACGGGCGAGCCGATTGGCGCGGCGGTTGAGCTCCGCAAAAGTCACGGCGCTTTCACTCGTCCGGACGGCGACGGCCTCCGGCGAGCGCGCGGCCTGCGCTTCCACCAGCCGATGCAGCAGGGCCTCCGCCGGAAAGGGCTGCGCCGTCTCGTTCCAGCCGTCGAGCAGTTGCGCCCGCTCGGCCGGCGGGATGAAGGAGTACTCCGACAGGCGCCGCGCCGGCTCGGCGACGATCGCCTCCAGCAGGTTCGCGTAGTGCCCGGCCATGCGTTCGATCGTCGCCGGATCGAACAAGTCCGTGTTGAATTCCCATCCGCCCTGCAGGCCGTCCGCGCTTTCGAACAGGCTGAACGCGATATCGAAAATGGCGGTCCCGCGCTCGAGCTCCAACGGCCGAACGGCCGTCGACCCGTTGGACCCGGTGTGCGCGTTGAAGAGTTGGAACGTGACCTGGAAAAGCGGGTTGCGGCTGAGGTGGCGTTCCGGTTGCAAGTCCTCGACCAGCATCTCAAAAGGGAGGTCCTGGTGCGCGTACGCCTCGAGCGCGGTGCGCTGCACCCGGTGGAGGAACTCGAGGAAAGTCGGGTCGCCGGAGCAGTCGCCGCGCAGCACGAGCGAATTGACGAAGAAGCCGATCAGCCCTTCGATTTCGCCCCGATTCCGGCCGGCGATCGGCGCGCCGATCACAATGTCTTCCTGGCCGGTATAGCGGGCGAGCAGGGCCTGAAAGGCGGCCAGCAGCGTCATGAAGAGCGTGACGCCTTCGCGGTGACTCAGCGCGTGGAGCGCCTCCGTCAGCGGGCGGGGAAGATGGACGGCGTGGTGCGCGCCACGGTAGCTCTGCGCGGCCGGCCGCGGGCGGTCAGTGGCCAGTTGCAGGACGGGCAAATCGGCGAGCTGCTTTTTCCAATAGGCCAGTTGCCGGTGTCGAACCTCGCCTTCCAGCAAGTCGCGCTGCCATTCCGAAAAGTCCGCGTACTGGATCGGGAGCGGCGGGAGCGGGGAAGGCTGCCCTTGGGCGAAAGCGAGGTAGAGGGCCGTGAGCTCGCGGGCGAAGATGCCCATCGACCACCCGTCGCTGACGATGTGATGCAGGGTGAGCAGGAAGATGAATTCGATTTCTCCCAAACGGAGAAGGCTGGTGCGGATCAGGGGTCCCGTGACGAGATCGAACGGCTGGCGGACTTCCTCCGTGAGCCGGCGCACCGCCTCGGGCTCGCGCTCGGCCGCCGGCAAGTGCCGCAAGTCGATGAGCGGAAGCGGGACGTGCAGCGCGGGCGCGGCCGTTTGCCTCGGGGCGCCGTCCTCGGCGCTGAAGGTCGTGCGCAACATCTCGTGCCGCCGGACGATCTCGTTGACGCACCGCTCCAGCACCGCCGCATTGACCGGGAAGGAGAGCCGGAGCGGCGCGGGGATGTTGTAGAAGGCATTGCCCGGCGCCAACTGATCGAGAAACCAGAGCCGCTGCTGGGCGAAGGACAAGGCGGCCGGACCCGCCTGCCGCCGGCGCGGAATTTCCGGCGGCCGCCCCGCGGCGCCCTTCGCGCCCTGCAACCGTTTCGCGAGGAGCGCCTGCTGCTCCGGCGACAGGGCGGCGCGCCGGACGGCGAGCGAGTTGGAAGTAGGAAGGAGGCTCGAGCTCACGGGGCCGAAAAGTTTACGATGGAAGCAGAACCGGCGCGGGATCCTCGACCAGGCCTTCGATTTCGCTCAGCAGCCGGTCTTCCACGAGCAAGGCCAGATCCGCGATGGTGGGCGCCTCGAAGATGGAGCGCAGCGGAAGGTCGATCTGAAATCCTTCGCGAATGCGCGAAACGAGCTGGGTGGCCCGCAGGGAGTGGCCGCCCAGCTCCGCGAAAAAGTGATCGTGCACGCCGACGCGCGGCACGTGGAGCAACTCCTCCCACAGCCCGGCGAGCTGCGTTTCGGTCTCCGAACGCGGGGCGACGAAATCCTTCGCGCCGGGGCGCGCCGTCTCGGGCTCCGGCAGGGCGCGCAGGTCCAGCTTGCCACTGGGATTGAGCGGCAGCGCCTCCAGGCGGATGAATTGCGCGGGGACCATGAAGTCCGGCAGCCGCGGCTGCGCGAACTGCCGCAGACTCGCCGCTCCGTCGCCGTGGCCATTGAGCCCGACTTGATCTCCCACGAAATAGGCGACCAGCCGGCGATCGCCATCCGCCGATTCCCGCGCCACCACGGCCACCTCGCGCACCCCGGGCGCCGCGAGCAGGACCGCCTCGACCTCCGCCGGCTCGATGCGATAGCCGCGGATCTTGACCTGCTGATCCATTCGCCCAAGGAACTCGATGTTTCCATCCTCACGAAAGCGCACGCGATCGCCCGTCCGGTAGAGCCGCGCTCCGGCCTCGGTGCGGAACGGATCGGGAAGAAAGCGCTCGGCGGTGAGCTCCGGCCGGCGGTGATAGCCGTCCGCGACACCGTCGCCGCCGACAAAGAGCTCGCCCGGGACGCCGATCGGCACGGGCTGGAGATGGGCGTCGAGAATGTAGGCCTGCGTGTTGCTGATCGGGCGGCCGATGGCGACGGAGTGCGCCGCCTGGTCGGGGTGCGTCATCGGGAAGCAGGTGGTAAACGCGCTGTTTTCCGTGGGCCCGTAGGCGGCGATCAATTTGCACTCGGGAAAATGGGAGAGGAGCTTCCGCACCGGGGCGACGGGGACCACATCGCCGCCGGTGATCAGTTGCCGCACGTTCCGCAGCCCGTCGATCGGCCCCATCACCATTTGCTGGAACAGACTCGAAGTGAGGAAGAGCGTCGTCACGCCGCGCGTCCGGATGAAATCGGCCAACTCCTCCAGCGAGGGGAGGTGCGGCGGGAAGAGGACCAGGCGCGTGCCGTTGAGCAGCGCCGCCCAGATCTCGAAGGTGGAGGCATCGAACGAGCTGGGGGCGAGCTGCAAGAACACTTCGCGGGAGGAGAGGTCGGCGTAATTTGTCCCGCGCACGAGACGCACAATGCCGCGATGCGCGATCGTGGTGCCCTTCGGCTTCCCCGTCGAACCCGAGGTGTACATGACGTAGGCGACCGCTTCCGCGGCGACCCTCCCGGGCAACCGCCCCGCATCCGCCGCAGTTGTTTCCTGCGGCGCGCCGTCGAGACAAAGGAGGCGCGCCGCCCCGGGGCGCAGCCGGCCGGCCTCCGTTTCCGTGGTCACGATCACGGGAACGCCCGAGTCTTCGATCATGAACTGGAGGCGCTCCGCGGGATAGGCGGGATCCAACGGCACGTAAGCCGCCCCCGCCTTGAGCACGGCGAGCAGCGCGACGATCAAATCGACACCCCGCGGGAGACAGACCCCGACCAGCGTCCCGGCGACCACGTCCGTCGCGAGCAGCCGTTGCGCCAGGGTGTTGGCGCGGGCGTCGAGTTCCCGATACGTCAGCTCCTTTCCGTCGGCGGTTTCCAACGCGACGGCGTCCGGCGTCGCGCGCACGATTTCTTCAAACAACGCGGGCACGGAGCTTTCGCGCGGATAGTCGGTCGCCGTTTGGTTCCACTCGTGGACGACGAGCCGGCGCTCGCCCGGCGAGAGAAGAGGGAGTTGCCAGAGCGGAGCGTCGGGATGGGCGACGGCGCCCTCGAGCAGGCTGCGATACGCCTTGGCCAGGCGCTCGATCGTCCCCGCATTGAAGAGCGCGGTGCTGTAGTCGATCTGCATCGCGATTTCGGCAGGCCCTTCCCAGAGGTTGCAGGCCAGGTCGAAGACAGAGGCGCCGCGCTCGACATTGAGCGAAGAGCCGGCGGCCGCTCCCGCCCCCGCCCCCGGCGCCGCGAGATTGCTGAACAACTGGAAGACGACCTGGCAGAGCGGATTGCGGCTGAGGTCGCGCTCCGGCTGCAACTCCTCGACCAGCTTCTCGAACGGCACCTGCTGATGCGCGAAGGCGTCGGTGCTCGCCTTTATCACCCGCGTCAGCAGTTCGCGGAACGTCAGGTCGGAGGAGACTTCGGTGCGCAGGACCACCGTGTTGACGAAAAACCCAATCAAGTCCTCGATCTCCGCGCGATCGCGTCCGGCCACGGGAATCCCGAGCACGATGTCCTCCTGGCCGGAGTACCGGTGGAGCAAGGCCTGAAAGCCGGCGAGGCACGTCATGAACAAAGTCGCGCCGCTGCGCCGGGCCAGCGAGCGGAGGCCGGAGCAGAGGGCCGCCGGCAGGGTGAGCCGGATCGTGGCGCCTTCGTAAGTGGCCACCGGTGGGCGGGGGCGATCGGTCAGCAATTGCAACGGGCCGGCGCCCGCCAGCCGCTCCCGCCACCACGCCAGCTCCTGCTCGAGGCGGTCTCCCTGGAGGAAATCGTGCTGCCACAACGCGTAGTCGACGTATTGCAGCGGAAGCTCCGGCAGCGGCGAGGGCCGCCCGAGGGCCAAGGCGCCATACAAGGCCGTCAGCTCCTTGGAAAAGACCAGGTTGGACCATCCATCGCTGACGATGTGATGGACGGTCAGGAGGAAGATCCAATCCGCGTCGCCCAACTGAAGCAGGCTCGTGCGGATGAGCGGCCCCCGGGTCAGATCGAAGGGGAGCCGCGCCTCTTCGGTCGCCAGTTGCAGAGCCCTGGCCTCGCGTTCGGCGGCGGGCAGCGAACGCAGGTCGGTCGTGGGCAGCGCCAGCTCGAACGGGGGCGCGACCACCTGGGCCGGCTCTCCGTCGATGACCTGGAAGGTGACCCGCAGCCCCTCGTGCCGGCGGACGATTTCCGTCAGGCTGCGCTGCAAGACGGCCACCGAGAGCGGGAACGAAAACCGCAGCGCGGCCGGGATATTGTAGAACCCATTCCCCGGCGAGAGCTGATCCAGGAACCAAAGGCGCCGCTGCCCAAACGAGAGGGGAAAGGCGTACAACTCACCGGGCATAGACACCCCCGTGATGCGCGACCTCCCCTTCCGGGGCCGCCTCTTCGAGCTCTTCCGCGAGCGTGGCTTGATCCGCCAGCACCGCTTCCATGTGCGCCTCCGTGGTAAAGGGGTTGGTGATCACCGCCCGCAGCGCCAGCGTCGGGCCGCCGCCCGGCTGCGGCCGGTGAAAGAGGGTCGTGCGCGAGACAAAGGTGCGGCCGCGCTCATATTGGAGCTTCTGCAGTCGCTCGTTGAAGACGTTCAATTGCCGGTTGTCCGCGGCACTCAGTCCTCCCTCTCCGTGCAACTTCCGGTGGCACGCCGGGATGTAGCGGTAGAGGAACATATTGGTTTCCGGTGCGGTCAGCAGCTCGAATTCGGGAC
>DASYIS010000030.1:0-4973 GCA_035997375.1 Chthoniobacteraceae bacterium | reverse complement strand
CCGGCCGGAGCACATAATGATCCGCCACCAGGGGCGCGACGTTTTCGCCGATGAGCAGATCCTGGTGGAATTGCTTCGTCGCTCCTTCCAGGCGCGAGGCGAGGTTCACCGCGTCGCCGATGGCCGTGAACTCGTGCTTTTCGTCGGAGCCGATGTGGGCGCAGATGGCCTCGCCGTGGTTGACCCCGACGCCGATCTTCCACTCGGGGAGACCGCGCTCTTTCCAGCCGGCGTTGAGCTTCGGCAGGAGCTGCAGCATGTCGAGCGCGGCGGCCACCGCGCGGCAGGCATCCGGGCCGGCGCCGCGCGAGACGATGCCGCCCCAGTGCGCCATCACCGCGTCGCCGATGAACTTGTCGAGCGTGCCGCGATGCGCGAACACGATGCGCACCATCTCGGTGAAGTATTCGTTGAGCTGCGTGACCAGCTTGGTCGCGTCGGCGCTTTCCGCGATCGCCGTAAAGCCGCGGATGTCCGAGAAGAGGAGCGTGAGCGGCTTGCGCATGCCGCCGGCGGTGTTGAGGTAGCTCAGCGGGTTGTCCAGGACCTCCTTCACCACGTCCTTGGAGACATAGCGCTCGAGCGTGGACCGGACGCGCGCCTTTTCCAGCCGCTCCAGGACGGTTTCCCACACGAGGCCCAGGAAGCCGCTCGACAGCAAGGCGGTGGTGGGCCCGAGGAGGTTCAGGAGCAACCCGTTCGCATTGTAGAGGAGAAAGGCGACCCCGACGTAGGCGGCGACGAGTCCCAGCATGGCACAGGCGCGCTCCACGGGATTGGAGATGGTGAAGCCGAGCAGCAGCGCGAGGCACGCCCCGACGACCACGAGGAAGAAGTCCATCCCGTGACTGGAGTAGTGCAGGAAGTCGCCCTTGATCACCGCGTTCAGCGCGCCGAGGTGAATCTGCGGGCCGAGCATGGTGCCAAAGGGCGTCTGCAGTTCGTCCTTGGACCAGTTCCCATAGGGGCCGATGAAGACGAGCTTGTTCTTGAAGAACTCGCCGTTCCGGTAGTTCTTCTCCCAGAGAGACGGGACGAAGATATCGTGCAGCGAATGCGCCTGCGGGTCGATAATGAAGCGGAACGGGACCGGCCGGCGTGTGGCCGGGACCTGCGCGCCGTAGCCAGCCTTGGTGGCGCCCTGGGCTGTGAGCGAGAGGAGCTCACGGGCGGCGGGGTCGGGCTTCTCGCCGAAGTACTCCAGCTCGGTCGTGCGGTAGTGCGCGCCGCGCACGATGCCGTAGTCCGGTTTGAAGTTCACGAAGCCGACCCGCGAATCGTACAGGCCGTCATCCCCCGGAATGAGCGACTCGGACGGCTTGGTAATCATGTCGCGGATCGAGCCGTTGATCTCGACGCCGACTTGCAGGTTGCTGCCGATCACCACCACGTCGCGGTACTTCTCCAGCGCCTCGCGGAAGGAGTCGTCTCCGTCCTTTGGCCCGGGAAACATGATGTCGAACATGACCGCCTTGGCCCCGGCGTCGGCCAGCTTTTGGATAATCAGGGGATAGACGGTGCGTGGAAATGGAAACCCGCCCTTCATCATTTGCAGCGCGGGATCCTGGCGCTCCACCTCCGAGAGCTCGCTCTGATCGAACGACGGCGAGTCGATGGCGAGAAAGACGATCTCCGGGGAGAGGGTGGACTTTTTCCCGTAGTACTGGAGTTGGTCGCCCAAGCTGGCTTCGGCCCGGCCGAATGCGGAGACGGCCGCGTGGATCGTTGGGTGCCTTTCGAGAAATCCTCCGCCGAGGTACCCCTCATACGTCGCCACGTAGCTCTCCACCGACCGCGCAAACAGAATCACCACCAAGCAGCCCGCCGCGATCAGCGCGAGCGCGCGGCGCTGCCGGGTCTTGGTCGAGGTGCTTTTGGCGGGCGATGGCGTCACCCCGCCACGGTCTATCGGATTCGCCGGGAATGGCAATTGCCGCTTGACCTAAAGCAGGCGGCCCCTCTTTACTCCGCGCGTGCTCGGCACTCGAACGACCCAACCTCCCGCCTCTCCGGCGATGCTGCTCGCCCTCGCCGGCGCCGCCTCGCTGGGGATGCTCTGCGCCGCGAGCGCGGCGACTCCTTTCAGCTCCGCCACCGTCACCCAGGTGGAAAACCATGTCGCCTACGGGAATCGCACGGGCGATCGCAGCGTGACGCGTGACGCCCACCTCTCGGACGTGGTGCGCGCCAACAATTTCCTCCGCTCCGAGAGTAACTCACGCGCCGAGCTGACCTACCCGGATGGCACGGTCGTGCGCATCGGGCAGAACACCGTCTTCACCTTCGACGCCGAGTCGCGCACGCTCTCGCTCGAAAAGGGCTCGCTGCTTTTCCACATCCCGAAGGGCGCCGGCGGCGGCACGATCAAGACGGCCAGCCTCACCGCGGCGATCACCGGCACGGCGGGGAAGGTCTCCGATAACATCATCGCGATCATCGAGGGGACCGTGAAGCTCATCCCGTCCGGCCGGCTGGTGCATCAGTTCGAGTTCGCGCGGCGCAATGCCGACGGCTCGATCACGATCTCGCCCTTCGACCCGGCGCGCGCCAACGATGGCGCCCTGGCGAATTTCAACGGCAAAATGCCCGGGTTCCCGGACGTCCCGGTGCTCGTCGACACCACGCCCGGCGTGCCGTTCAATGCCGCGGATATCCGCGCGCTCGACGTCTTTTCGCGCACGAACAACCTGCCGGGGGCGGTCAACCGCTTCGAGCCTTTGCCGCCGATTGATCGGAACAAGCGTGACAAAGGCGTGCCGCCGCCCTCCAATTCAAGCAACGGCAACGACAATCGCACGACCAACTACTGACGCATGAAAGTACTTCTTCCTTCGCGCCTCCTGCCCGTCGCTCTTCTGGCTGCCCTGGCCGGCCTGAGTTACGCGGGTCCGCGCCAGACCAAATCCGAAGTCGAGGACATCGGCGATATCTCCGAGGCGAGCTCCGATGGCAAGTCGCAGGTGAAAGAGGTCGCCCCGGTCGAGCCGGTGAAACATTTCCGGTTCAACATCGGCACGCGGGCGCAATACACGAGCAACGCGAAGATGACGGGCGACCACGACAGCAACGACGTGATCTTCTTCCCGACGATCGAGGGAGGCTACAACACGAAGCTCGGCCAGCTCTTCTCGTTCGACAGCGCGCTGCGCGTCGAATCCGGCATCTACTCGGACCACTCCGACCGGAGCTTCATCGGCTACAGCCTGCAGAACACCCTCGACTTTCGTCCGCGCCCGAATCTCCCGCGCGTCTTCGTCGGCTTCGAGCCGTACCGCTACGACAACTTCGACAAGAAGGGGCTGATCACCGAGGCCCTCGCGGTCAGTGTCGGCACCGATTACGGCATCGGCTTCAACAACGGCAAATCGCTCGCGTTCGTCGGCTACACGTTCGCGACGCACTTCGCGAACCCGACCAGCGACGACCGCGAGGTGAGCACGGCCATCGTCGGCCTGACCCACCAGTTTCTGCCGACCCTCACCGGCCAGGTCTACTACCAGTTCGAGAACAGCCACTACTATAACTTCGACCGCGACGACTCGCGCAACGTGATCGGGCTGAGCCTCACCTACCAGCTCACGCGCCGGATCTTCACCACGCTGAGCGGGAGCTGGGTGGACAACAATTCCTCCGACGAGCGCGCCTCCTACCAGAGCGCCGGCGGCGCGCTGGGGTTCAATTTGCAGTACTGAGGATAGGGCGACTCGGCGTGTCCTGTTGGGACAGTTCGTGCGTCCTGACCGCCTAAAGGCGGAACTACGAACCCGCGCGCGCGCGTCTGCTGGAAGTTCGTAGTTCCGCCTTTAGGCGGTCCGGGTGTGCGAACCGTCCGAATGAGACCTCATCCCCAACCGCTCCGTCGGTGCCGGGGACGCGGCCCTGCGGCGGGAACGTCGGGCAGGGTAGAAACGACCAATTGAAAATTGAAAATTGGAAAATGGAGATTGGAAAGCGGGTTCCACGGGCGGCGCGCTCAGTGATTTTCCAATCTCCAATTTTCAATTTTCAATTTCCAATGAGCCGACTCCCCCAATACTGATGCCCTAACTCCCATGCGCCTCCTCGCCCTCCTCTTCGCCTGCCTCCTTCCATTCTCCGCCGCGCGCGCCGAGGAGTTTCTGCCCAAGGTCACGCGCATCGTCTTCCTCGGCGACAGCATCACGTACGCGGGCGACTACGTCGATCAGTTCGACCTTTTCCTCCGCGCGGCCTATCCGGGGCGGCGGTTCGAGGTGCTCGATCTCGGCCTCCCGAGCGAGACCGTCTCGGGTCTCAGCGAAGAAGGGCACGCGGGCGGCAAATTCCCGCGGCCGGATCTGCACGAACGCCTCGATCGCGTGCTGGCGAAAACCAAGCCCGACCTCGTCATCGCCTGCTACGGGATGAACGACGGCATCTATCTTCCGCCCTCGCCGGAGCGCTTGCAAAAGTTCCAGTCCGGCGTCCAGCGCCTCCGCGAAAAAGTCACCGCCGCCGGCGCGCAGATCGTCCACCTCACGCCGCCGGTGTTCGATGCCGTGCCGCTCGGGCCGAAGGTCTCGCCCGACGGCCTGCACGGCCCCTTCGCCGGTTACGACGAAGTGCTCACGCAATTCGCCACCTGGCTGATGAGTCAAAAGGCCGCGGGTTGGCGCGTGATCGACGTGCATACGCCGATGCGCGCCGAGCTCCAGGCGAAGCGCGCCGCCGATCCCGCGTTCAAGTTCGCCGGCGACGGCGTCCACGCCAACGCCGCCGGCCACGCCATCATGGCGCGGGCGCTGATCGAGGGGCTTGGGCAGAAATTCGACCCGACCCTCGCGGAGAAAAACGCCGCTCTCTACAAGCTGATCGGCGAGCGCCGCAAACTGCTCTCAAACGCGTGGCTGACGGAGTGCGGCCACCAGCGTCCCGGCATGGCCAAAGGCGTGCCGGTGGAGGAAGCGACGGCCAAGGCGGAGGAGCTGCGGAAGAAGATCGAGGGCGAGAAGCTG
>DASYIS010000029.1:0-4769 GCA_035997375.1 Chthoniobacteraceae bacterium | reverse complement strand
GCCGGGACCGCACGGGTGCGCCTGGAAGTAGTCACCGGCGATGAATTGGCGGCCGCTACCCCGAGCGCGCGGTCACCGTTAGGCTCCCCGCTCGAGGCGCTGGCGCCGGGCGCGTCCGCTACCCGCCCGCCCGCAGTTTCTTCCACGAAGCCAGGCATTTCTCCGCCGTTTCGAATTCTGAAAACCGGCTGCCTTCCTGCTCCATGAGGTAATGCTCCACACCACCCACCGACTCCGCCGCGGCGACGAGCTCCTTCCACGGCGTCACGCCTTCCCCAAAGAGGACGCGATACCCTTTTTCCTCCGCTTTGTCGCCGGGCGCCCAATCCTTCAGGTGGATGCTCTTGATGCGGCCGGGATTCGCCTTGATCCAGGCGACGGTGTCGACGCCGGCTTCGACGGCGGTCCCCACGTCCAGCTGCAGGATGAACTCCGGCGGGGTATTGCCGGCAAGGATGTCCATCACGCGCGGGCCGCCTTCGAGTGGGAGCCACTCACTGTGGTGATTGTGAAAACCCGCGGCCAGCCCGTGCGGTTTGAGCTCCTGAACGGCGGTCGTCAGTTGCCCACAGAGCCGCTTCCAATCCTCCGCCGTTTTGGTGCCGCGCGGCGCGGAGGAGAGGATGACCTGACGGGTGCCGAGGATATGATTGAGCTCGACCGCGTGGACCATCGTCGCGCCCGGGGTGAGCGACTCGAAGCCGTTGTGAGTGGAGAGGCAGCGGAGACCGAGGTCGTCGAGCTGGGCGCGCACGCCTTTGGCAAAATCAAGGGTCCATCCGTAATACGGCGCGTAGAACTCGACGACCTCGTAGCCGATTTTCGCGACGGTGCGCAGGGTGTTGGGCAGATCCTTGGCGAGCTCTCCGCGCACGCCGTAGAGCTCGATGCCGATGGGAACTTTCTTCACGGCCGGCGCGTCGGCCGCCCGGAGCGTGGAGCCGCCCGCCAGCGATCGCAGGGCGAGGGCGGCAGGGGCGGCCGTGGCAAGTTGGAGGAAACGACGGCGGGACTGGCGGGAGGAGGGCATAGGATGGGCGCTGGGAGGTTGCATGGTGAGCGGCGTAAGTCTACGCGCCCAAGCTCTCTTCGAGAAGCCAAAGCGCGCACACTGCGGCCGCCGCGGGCGGTCTCCGTCAAGCGGGCCGGCGAAGTTAAGTCCTTCGCGCCCCGCGCAACTCTGTGAAACACTCCTCCTTCCCCTCATTCCATGAAACATTTCATCAGACTCGGTCTCGCCTGGCTGGCGCCGCTGACCGCCGCTCTTGCCGCCGATCCCTCCGTCATCGCGGACTTCGAGTCGGAGACTTACGGGAACTGGAAGGTCGAAGGCGAGGCCTTTGGCCAGGGGCCGGCGCATGGGGCGCTCCGGGGTCAGATGAAGGTGGAGGGCTTTCTGGGCCAGGGCTTGGTGAACTCCTTCAACGGGGGCGATGCGGCCACGGGCCGGCTCACGTCGCCGGCGTTCAAGATCGAGCGGAAGTTCATCAGCTTCCTCATTGGCGGCGGCGGGTGGGAGAATGAGACGTGCCTGAATCTGCTCGTGGGCGGCAAGGTGGTGCGCACGGCGACGGGGACGAACACGAAGCCCGGCGGCAGCGAATTGCTCGAGCCGTCGGGTTGGGAAGTCGCGGAATTCGCGGGGCAGGACGCGGTCATTCAGATCGTGGATCAACGCCAGGGGACGTGGGGGCACATCAATGTGGATCACCTCGTGCAGACCGACACGCAGGTCGCGCTCCCGCCTCCGCTGGTGGCCTTGGAAAAGACGCTCACCGTGAGCGGCAGCCATCTCATCGTGCCCGTGTCGAACGGCGCGAAAACGGTGCTGCTCGGAATCTACGACGGCGACAGGCTGGTGCAGAATTTCACCGTCGGACTGCCGCAGGGCAACGACGCCTCGTGGCTCGCGGCCTATCCGCTGGAGCATTTTGGATTGCAGGGAAAGCAGATCAAAATCGCGCCGGCGGATGGCAGGAAAATGCCCGAGTCCTTCCGCGCGGCGTTTGCGCGGATCAAAGTCGGCGCGGCCTCGGAGGCATGGGCGCCGGACGACTATGCCAAGCCTTACCGCAATCAGTTCCACGCCGGCACCCGCCGCGGCTGGAACAACGATCCGAACGGGATGGTTTTCCACGACGGGAAATATCACCTCTACTATCAATACAACCCCTTCGGCATTGCGTGGGGGAACATGCACTGGGGACATCTCGAGAGCCCCGACCTCGCGCATTGGGAGGAGAAGCCGATCGCGCTCTACCAGCAGACCACGAAGGACTATGCGTTTTCCGGCGGTGGATTCGTGGATCACCTCGACACGGCCGGCCTGGGCCGGGAGACGCTCTTCGTCGCTTTCACCAGCACCGGGCGCGGCGAGTGTCTCGCATATAGCAAGGACGGCGGGCTGACCTTCAGCGAGCTCCCGGAAAACCCGGTGGTGAAAAACAGGGGACGCGACCCGAAGATCATCTGGTTTCAGCCGGAGCAGAAATGGGTGATGGCCGTCTTCGACGACGACGCCTGCGCCGAGACGGAAGCGACTCCGCCGAAGGCCGGCAGTCCGGAGGGACGCGCCCGCGGCAACATCGCATTTTGGGAGTCAAAGAACCTCCGGCAGTGGAAGCGCACCGGCGCTTTCACCGATCCCGACCGCCTGGCGGTGTTCGAGTGCCCCGAGCTGTTTGAGCTGCCAGTCGCCGGCCAAAAGGAGTCGCGGTGGATTCTCCTCGCCGCGCAGAACCGCTACTTCGTCGGCCGCTTCGACGGCCAAACATTTCACAAGGAAGCCGGTCCTTTGGGGACGACGCACGGCGCCTTCTATGCCGCCCAGACTTTCAGCGATGTGCCGGACGGGCGCCGCATTGAAATCGGCTGGGTGCGCACGGACAGCTACGAAAGGCAGTTCCCGGATCAGATCGTCAACCAAGCCTTTACGCTTCCACACGAGCTGACCCTTCGCAGCACCGCCGATGGTTTGCGCGTCTTCTATTCCCCGGTCAAAGAGCTGGAACAACTGCGCGGCGAAGTGCTCGCCGAAGGCAAAGACCTCACGCCGGCGAAGGCCAATGAACTCCTGCAGAAGTGCCAGGGCGAGCTGAGCGAAACCTTGATCGAATTCGCCGAGGCGGGCCCGAGGCAACTCGTCATCAACGGGATCGACGCCGGCTTCACCGGCCGCGCCGCCCGCATCTTCACCGACCGCACCTTCAACGAAATCTACGCCGACGAAGGAATTTCCTACGAGCTCCGCAAGCTCCCGCCCAAAGGCTTCGACTCCGCGGAAACAAAGCTCACGGTGGCCGATGGCGCCGCGATTCGCTCGCTGAAAATCTTCCGCCTGAAATCCATCTGGAACCAAAAATGAACCCCCTCTCGTTTCCATTGCGAGCAGCCGCCTGGCTGCTGTTGTCCCTGGCGCCCGTGCGCGCCGCCGAGCCGCAGCCGGCGCTGCCGGAAAAGCCGAACTTCGTCATCATCTTCATCGATGACATGGGCTATGGGGACATCGGCCCTTTCGGCGCGACGAAACAGAAAACGCCGAATCTCGATCGCATGGCACAGGAGGGGATGAAGCTCACGAGCTTCTACGCCGCGCCGGTCTGCTCGGTCTCGCGGGCGCAATTGCTCACCGGCTGCTACGGGGCGCGGGTCTCCATCGGCGGCGTGCTGTTCCCGGCCGGCCGCGTCGGCTTGAATCCGAAGGAGGTCACGATCGCGGAGCGGCTGCAGGAGCGCGGGTATGCGACGCAATGCGTCGGCAAATGGCACCTCGGCGACCAGCCCGTCTTCCTGCCGACCCGGCAGGGCTTCGATCACTACCTCGGCATCCCGTACTCGAACGACATGCAGATCGCATCCGCCAAGGCGACGGGGAAGGTCGTGCCGCTGGTCCGCGACGAGCAAGTGGAGGAGCTGCTGACGGACGGCGCGCAAACCCAGATCGTGGAGCGCTACACGAACGAGGCGGTCGGCTTCATCCGCGCGCAGAAGGACCGGCCCTTCTTTCTCTACCTGCCGCATAACGCGGTGCACACGCCGATCCATCCCGGCGCGGCCTTTGCGGGGAAATCGGCCAACGGGCGCTTCGGGGATTGGGTGGAGGAGGTCGACTGGAGCGTCGGACGCGTGCTCGATACGCTGCGCGAGCTGAAGCTCGAGGAACGGACGCTCGTCCTGTTCACCAGTGACAACGGCCCCTGGCTGATCAAGGGCGCGGACGGCGGCAGCGCCGGCCCGCTCCGCGGCGGAAAAGGGAGCACTTGGGAGGGCGGCATGCGCGAGCCGACGATCGCGTGGTGGCCCGGCAAGATCCGGCCGGGGACGACGTGCGACACCGTGGCCGGGACCATCGACGTCCTGCCGACCCTGGTGAAGCTCGCCGGCGGGACGGTGCCGGCGGAGCCGGTGATCGATGGGCGCGACATGTCCCCGCTCCTGCTCACCGGGAGCAAACAGGCGCCGCGCGAAGCGCACTTTTACTTCAAGAATTACCAGCTCGAGGCCGTGCGGCAGGGTCCGTGGAAGCTGGCCCTGAACGCGCAGGGGGACGGCATGGGACCGGCCCCGGCGGGCGCCACCAACAAGCCGCGGCTGTACAACCTCGATGAAGAAATTGGCGAGAAAACGGACGTGGCCGCGCAGCACCCCGACATCGTCGCGCGGCTGCAGCCACTCGCGGCGAAGCTCGCGGAGGAGATCGGCGGCGCCAAGCCGCCGGGGCGCCGTCCGGCCGGCGAGGTCGAGCATCCCACGCTCCTCTACCAGCCGGC
>DASYIS010000028.1:0-2951 GCA_035997375.1 Chthoniobacteraceae bacterium | reverse complement strand
CCTATGCGGGGAGAATCGTACGGCCGAACGGGCCGCGCCGACTGGTCGCGACCTTCGATACCGCCCTGATTCGAACCGCCGGAGTGTCATCGGAGCCCCGTTACGCTCCAATTAACCCTCCAGGCAACAGAAGCCAAACGCTTTTCCGGTTCCGGGAAGTTCCCGGTCCCTCTCCTTGGCTTTCCGACGGCCCGCATTTCACAGCGACCGAACCGGCCGGCCGGAGGAGGCTCCAAAGCCCTCGATCAGCGCCTCGGTACCATCGAGGACCGCGAGTCGCCCCTTGACGTCCTGCAACCAGGAATAGTTAGCCTCGGTCGTCTCCTGTCCCAAGGCCTGTTCGGCTTCTCTGAGTTCCTTAATTAGGGAATGCCATTGCCGATGCAAGGCGACAAGCTGTTTCCACGTCATAAGAACGTCGTCGGGCGCCGCCTCGGACTGTGCGCCCCAGACCGAAGGCGTGGTGATGGCTTTGCTCATACGGGCGGCGACTTCGGTCAGCCCGCGGCGACCAAGTTCCGCGATCATAGCCTCGCCATCGCTCGCGGCGCCATGGGCAAAGATGTCGATCAACTCGCTCTTCACCCGGGCGGCCCCGGCGTGCCGAAACTCGACGCCGGCGAGTTCCTCCAGATGATCGTGCAGAAGCCAAGGGTGGTTGATGACAGCCTGCAGGATCAGGGCTTCGCGCAGCGGAATAGCAGCCCGGTGGCCGCGATGAACCGGGCTCGCGGCCAGTTGCGCGCTCGCCACCACATAGGGTTCGCCGTGGGAAAGGGGGCGGGTAGCGACTGGCGAATAGCGAGAAGGCGCGTGACGAAAGTTGTTTTCTTTCCTGTTCGCCATTCGCCAGTCGCTATTCGCCCTGCGGCCGGGCTTCTGGCGCGCCTGCGGGCGGTCGCCGGCATCGAACATCTGCCGCAGCCGGTCGCCGAACTCGCGGCGATAATATTTGCGCACGGAATCATCGCCGATGGCCGCCGTAACCTCGGCGATCCGCGCCTCGAATGCCGCACGCCGTTCCGGGGTATCGAACCCGCCGGCCTCGGTCTCGCGCATCCACAGGACATGGGCGAGCGGTCGCGCCGCCCCGATGACCTCGCTGATCGCCTCGCGGCCGCCGGCGCGCACGAGATCATCGGGATCGTGGCCTTCGGGCAGGCTGGCGAACTTCAAGCTCTTGCCGGCCTTGATCAGCGGCAACGCCAGATCAACGGCGCGATAGGCCGCGCGCCGCCCGGCGCTATCACCGTCGAAGCAGAGTGTCGGCTCGTCCGCCATCTTCCAGAGCAGAACGAGCTGGTCGGCGGTGAGCGCGGTGCCGAGCGGCGCAACCGTCGCCTCGAAGCCGGCAGTCACCATCGCGATCACGTCGACATAGCCTTCGACCGCGATCACCGGCGCACCCTTGTGCGCGGCGGCGCGCGCGGCGGCGATGTTGTAGAGCGTCGCGCCTTTGTGGAAGAGCGGCGTCTCCGGGGAGTTCAGGTATTTCGCCTGCGCGTCTTTCTCGAGCGCGCGGCCGCCGAAGGCAATGACGCGTCCGCGCAGATCGGTGATCGGAAACATCACGCGATCGCGGAAACGGTCATAGGGCACCGGGATGTCTTCGCCCGCGACCAGCAGTCCCGCTTCGACCATGTCGGCGGTCGATATCCCTTCCTTGCCGAGATGCTCCTTGAGCGCGAACCGCTCGGCCGGCCCATAACCCAGGCGAAACTTGACCTGCGTGGCCGGGTCGAGCCCGCGGTCGGCGAGATAGCCGCGCGCCTTGGCGCCGGCGCGCGAGGCGAGCGTCGCTTCGAAGAATTTCGCCGCCAGTTCCATGACGTCGTTGAGCGTCTTGCGCCGCTCGTCGCGGGCTTCCTCCTCGCGTGAGATCGTGGGCAGCGCGAGGCCGGCCTCGCCCGCGAGCCGCTCGACCGCCTCGGGGAAGGTGAGCCCCTCGGTCATCATCACGAAATCGAAAATGTTGCCGTTCTTGCCCGAGGAGAAGTCGAACCACATCGACTTCTGGTCATTGACGAAAAACGAAGGCGTCTTTTCCTGGTTGAAGGGCGAGAGTCCCCTCCACTCCCGGCCCGCCTTCTTGAGCCGCACGCGCCGGCCCACGACCTCCGAAACCGGAAGGCGCTCGCGCAGCTCGTCGAGGAATTGGGGCGGAAAGCGCATGCGGCCGGGCCTGCTGATTCGCTGGGCCTGTCAGTATAGGACGATGAGGCGGGGCCGCGGCGCCCAGGATGATTGTCCCGGTTATCCACAGGGCGCGCGGCACGGTGGGCAAACGTAGCGTGCCCACCCGTGTTGCTCGGCGTCCACGGCGCGCGGGCACAGCGCTGCGTCACCCTGGCGAATGACGGCTGACCTTTCCCGCCGTTGCCCGCCCTACCACGGGCGCGAACCAACGATCCGATCGAGGAGGTCGCCGACAACCGACTTTGTTGCGCGGCTCAGGACGAACTCGCGCGTGAGCGTTAAGATGAGCCAACAGAAAATCGAGGGAGGAAATCATGACTGCACCCGATGACGCGTTCTTTACCCGCCGCACCGTGCTCGCAAGCGCCGGTGCCGGCGCGGGCGCGGCGGCGCTGGGCGGCAAGCCTGCGCTGGCGCAGACGAGCCAGCCCAAGACCTTCGTGCTCGTGCACGGCGCCTGGCACGGCGGCTGGTGCTGGCGGCGCGTCGCGGACCTGTTGGAAAAACAGGGGCACAAGGTGTTCACGCCGACGCTCACCGGCGTCGGCGAGCGCTCGCACCTCTTGAGCAAGGATATCAATCTCGACACCCACATCACCGACCTCGTCAACGTGTTCAAATGGGAGGACCTCAAGGGCGTCTGCCTGGTTGTGCACTCCTACGGCGGGTGGCCCGGCTCCGGCGCGCTGGAGCAGATCGGAGACCGCGTCTCCTCGATCGTCTGGCTCGACGCGTTCAAACCGGAGAACGGCCAG